>DASVAA010000242.1:0-8024 GCA_036376595.1 Ktedonobacterales bacterium
CCACACCCGCGGCGCCTCGCCAGAGGGGTCCTCACCCCCCGGCTCCCTCTCCCTGCGGGGCGAGGGGGAGCCGCCGGGCACGGGGTCATTCGCCAGCCGCGCGCGGGCCAGCGCGACGCAGACGGCGATCACCACCACGCACCACAGCAGCGTCCACACACCTGCCCCTGCCGAGGCATGTGTCAGCAGCAGCAGCAGCGCGAGCGGCGCGCCCACCGCGACCGCCGCCGCCTCGGCCTCGTGGCCGCGGATCGTCCACCACACACTGCCGGGCGCCGCCTCCGCTACCCGGTCGCGGAATGCCGATGTGAGCCGGCGCCCCAGCCACAGCGCCAGCAGCGAGAAGAGGATGAAGGCGTACAGCCCGTAGATCTGGAACTCGTCGCCGATCGGCGAGCGCTGATCCGGCGGCACGATGCCGAAGCCCTGCCCCGGCGAGACGAAGCCAGCGTAGAACGGCAGATAGACGATCAGGCAGAGGACGGCCAGCACGGCGCCCGCCGCCAGCGTGTTGAGCACGAATTCGGCGCTCCACGCGCGCCCATGGGCGATCCACTGTTGCAGCGCCAGCGCCAGCAGCGCCAGGCCGAGGTAGGTCGGCAGGTCCCAGCCGTTGATGGCGTAGAGGCCGCCGATGCAGACTGCCGTCGCCACCAGCGCCAGCCAGCGGGTCGCATCCCGCCCGAAGGCGCGCAGCCCCGCACCGCGCCCCAGCACCAGATTGAGCGCCAGCCCCACCGCCAGCGCCGCGAAGGGCAGCGCCAGGATGTGCGCGTGCAGGTCTGCCAGCGTGAAGCTGAAGGCGGGGAACTCGTTGATCGTGCCGGGGATCACGCGCGACGGCGGCCAGTAGAAGTAGGTTTGCCACAGGTTGGGATGCAGCCAGAAGGCCCAGGGATTGCTGCCCAACTCCCTGGGGTTCGAGGCGACGATGCCCTGGACTTCCTTCCACCACTCGCCGCAGCCTGCCAGATTGCCCAGCACCAGCACCAGCAGCGTCGAGGCGATGCCCACTGGGATGGTGCGCGCCAGCGTGGCGCCCGCCCGCCGCGCCGCGGCGTAGAGCGCCGAGCCGACGCCGAAGACCGCCACCGCTGTCAGCGCGAAGACCAGTGCGATGCCGCAGTTGAAGGCCACCGCCGGCTGCGTGCCGAGGGCCTTGGCGAGCGTGGCGACGAGGTAGTGGCCGAAGTAGTAGTAGTTGATCGGGAAGCCGCTCAGCCAGGGGTCTGTCGCCGGCAGGTGCGGCGCGCGCCACAGCGCGCTGATGAACGCCACATCCATGAACTTTTCGGTGTCCTTGACGGCCGGCGTGAAGGAGCGGAACCAGCCCATGAAGGCGAACGAGGCGGCAAAGACCAGCTCGCTGGCGATGAGGTAGGCGCGCTCGCGCTGCAGCAGACGCATCAGGGCGGCGCGCACGCGGGGAGCGCGCCACAGCAGCGCGGCGTTGCCGGCGGCGTAGACGACGAAGACGCCCGCAATCCAGCCGGAGGAGTAGGGCAGCGCGGAGACGCTCGCCAGCGGGAACCAGATCAGCCAGCCGAGCGTGAGCACGCCCAGCGGCTTGGCGAGCGGCCAGCCGCGGCCGGGCAGGTTGGTGCAGACCAGCGCGGTGAGCGGCAGCGCGACGATGCAGACGATCTCGATCGCCAGCCACCAGACCGCCAGCTCGCCCATGGATCGCTCGCTCCATCCTGTCCCGGCTCGCTCCGGGTCTCGCCCGATACGCTCTACACGACGCACGGCGCCCCGATGTTGGTTCCCTTGCCGGTGCCGCGCGCGCACGGTCGCGTCCAGCATACTACATTACGCTGGGGGTTCTCACCCACTATCCAGAGACAGCGTAGATCGTCACGTCGCTGTTCTGGTAAACCGCATGGAGCGCGCCCTGCTTGACGAGCGTCTGAAATTTGGCGAGCGCGTCCGGCGCCATCGGCACACAGGTATCGCCGTTCTTGACGTAGCAGGTGCGCTCCAGCGCGCCGACGTAGACGTAGCGCACGCCGTACTCGCGCAGGATGCCGAGCGCGGCGACCGGGTCGGGCGTGCTCCAGAACATCTCGACGTCCGCCTGGCGTGCGCTGACCTCTTGCGGATAGCGCTGCTCGTACTCGTGCCACTCCTGCGTCACGTCGGGCAGGCCGGTGTAGATCGAGACACGCCCCTGCCAGTTGTAGGCGCCGCTGCTGGCCTCGATGATCGTCGGGTCGCCGGCGATGTGCTCGTTCATCCAGATGATCGCCGCGTAGTCGCCAGGATACCAGCCCTTCATGTAGGCCATGCCGTCGAGCGAGAGACCCTGCGGCTGGATGCCGCCTGGCGGCGGCTGGACCTGCGCCCAGATCGCGGGGTCCTGCAAGCGCGCCTGCGTGCCCTCTACCAGGAACACGCTGCTGCCCAGCACCAGGATCAGCAGCACGATCACCCAGACGCCGCGCAGGGCGGATGCCCCAAATGTGGGCGTGGTCTCCACCCGTGGGTGTGCCGGCGCATCGGACGGCGCCCGCTCGGCCCACTCGCCCGCGATGCCATCCTGTGCCTCGGCGGCTGCATCTTCGGTCTCCTGCTCCTGCTCCGCTGCCGGCCGCACCATGAACGCGCGGCCAAAGAGGCGGGTGGCGAGCTGCGTGAAAGCGAGCGCACCGCCGAGGGCGAAGAGCGTCCACACCTGGTAGTAGAACTTGAAGACGGTGTTCATCCGCTCCCAGTTGGAGTGATCGAGGAAGTCGCGCACGTAGATGACCTCGACGCCCAGCGCGATCGCCAGCCCCAACAGCAGCGTCAGGTACGTGAAGCGCCGCGCCGGCGACTGGTTGCGCTCCAGCGCCAGCCAGAGGCCGATCCCCAGCAGCAGAATCAGCACCGTCTTGAGGCTGAGCGAGGCAGCCAGCAGAATCAGCAGCAGGTAGATGCCCAGCACGATCCACAGCCGCCGCGCGGGCGTGCCCCATACCGCGCCCTCCGGCTCCGCCGCATGCGCCCACATGGCCTCCAGCCGGGCGTGCAGCTCGACGAAGAAGAAACTGACGATCAGGAACAGCCAGACGCCAAACAGCTCGAAGAACAGGATCGGCGGGGTCGGTGTCGTCACCGGGCCGGTCCCCGAGACGAAGTTCTGGAAGTTGCTGTGGAACGGCAGGTAGAGCGCGTAGGACGCACCGAAGGTGAGCGCCAGCGCGACCAGATAGTTGCGCAGCACCGGGTAGAGGGCGGCGAGAGTGACGGCGAAACGCGGAGTCCGCGGAGGGTTCGCGTCGGACTCGGAGGGAGAGAGAGCAACCGCAGAGGACGCAGAGGAAGAAGAATTCACCACAGAGGGAATGGAGGAGGAGCGAGGGGCTTCGTCTCCTCGCGCGTCTGCCGGAAGGCTCGCCAGGAATGCCTCGGTCCCAGCCCGCGCAGGCGGGCTTGGTGGCCGCAGGCCCTTAGGCGCGGATTCATCCGCCGGCCCTCCCGCCGTATGGCTTGCACCCGCCGTCGCAGCGGATCGCGACACGAGGGGCAGCGCGCGCAGGGCGAGCGCTGCTGCCAGCAGCAGCGCGTAGGCCGGCACGTCCCACGTGTTCGTACACCACGCGGCACCCAGCGCCAGTGCAGCCGCGGCAAGCGTGGGGACCGTGGGCAGCCAGCGGGAGCGCTCGGCCCGCGCGCTGGCGAGCAGCGAGGCGGCGCAGCCCGCGATCAACACGACGATCGGCAGATCGATCAGGTGCGCGTGCAGGTCGCCGTAGAGGAAGCTCCAATAGGGAAATTCGTTGATCGTGAACGGGATCACGCGGCTGCTAGCCCAGAAATCAAACGGCGGCGGGGCCAGGTGGGCGGCAACCGAGAGCCACTGCCCGTAGAGCTGGCGCAGGCCGTCGAGGTTGCCCAGCAGCGCCAGCCCGAAGGCGCCGGCCAATCCCGCCCACCAGCGGCCCGTCAGTCCGACGACGATCGAGAACACGCCGCTCACGAGCATTCCAAACAGCAGCGGGACCGCCAGATTGAAGGCCGTCGTCGGCACGATCCCCGTCAGCTTGATCAGCACGGCGAAAAGGTATTGGCCGTAGTAGTAGTAGTTGATGTAGCCGCCGGCGAACCAGGGGTCGAGCGGCGGGAAGTAGCGGCTGCGCAGGATGCCATCGAGATAGGCCATCTCCATCGGCTTCTCGCCGCCGCGCCAGATGTGCCACAGGTCCGGGTCGAGCGCGCGGATCCAGGTGAAGAACAGGAAGGCGACCAGGAACAGCGCCTCGCCGAGCACCAGCAGCCGCCAGCGCTCGCGCACGAAGGCCAGCAGCGCCGCGCGCCGCAGCCACGCGACCGCCGCCCCTAGCAGAACCAGCAGTGTGAAGATGCCGATCACGACGCCGCGGTCGAAGGGCAGCAGGCGCAGGCTGGCGGGCAGCCAGATCGCCCACGCCAGCAGCAGCAGTCCCAGCAGCTTGGCGAAGCCCCAGCCGCGGTCGCGCAGCCCCGGGAAGACGCTGAACGCCAATGGGAACGCCGCCAGCCCCAGCAACTCGACCACCAGCAGCCAGACGATCAGCGGCAGTCTGTTGGGCAGGCTGTCGAGCGGGAGCTGCGCATAGAGCGCAGGGGATTGCGCGTCGGCGGCGGCGTCTTGCGGCGAGAGCAGCAGCGACTTCTGCGCGCCGGTGCGATTGCTGGCGGGCGGCAGGTGGAGTCCGTTGGTGAGCAGCGCGTCAAGCTGCGTCGCCGAGAGGCCCGTACCCTGCTTGACGAAGATCCACACCGGCGGGTGGTCGTAGACCGAGAAGCTTTCGTCGGCGCCGGTCTCATCCAGCCGCCAGCCGAGCAGGTGCGGCGCGTTCTCGAAGTGCGCCGCGAGGCTGAAGCCGAGCTTGCCCGCGAAGAGCATCTGGTAGTAGCGGATGGTCATCGGATAGCGGTCGGGCAGCTTGGGGATCGAGCGCACCAGCCGCTGGCTGCTGATGACGACGACCTGCGCGCTGGCGAGCTGCTGCGCGAGCTGCTGCGCCTTGTCGGGCGTGTCGGGATCGTAGAGATTTAGTCCGACGGTGGGGTAGGCGCCGGGCACGATGGGATGTCCCGCGACGGTGTAGCCGACGCCGTCTTTGGTGTAGGCCGGCGGCACCTGAATCGGCAGCGGATCGTCCCAGACCTCGTAGGTGAGCGTCGCGCCAGGCGTGACGTGATCGTAGATCCAGGCTGACGCCTGCACGCGCGTATTCGGTTGGCTGTAGATGTTGTCGAGCGCGACGGTGAGGAAGGTCGAGCAGGCGAGCACGCCCAGCGCGACGACCACACACGCGACGCGCACCCACCGTGTGGGGAGGAATACGGCGAACGCGGAGAACGCGGAGAACGCGGAGGGTCGCGGAGAACGCGGAGAAGGCAGAGGAAACCAGCGAGCGATGAGGTCGCGCGCCCGTCGCCATCCTGCGCGCCAATTTGGCCGAGTGTACGGTGTATGTTCATCCTTGTCGCTGCCCTCTGGTTCCAGGTCTTCTCTCCTCCGCGCCCTCCGCGTTTCCTCCGCGCCCTCCGCGTCCTCCGTATCCCCTCGCATGCCCCATCGGGACTGGGCGACGAGCACCGCAGCGCCGCAGACACAGAGCGGCGCGAAGACTGGCAGCATGTAGCGCGAGAACTGCGTGTAGGCGCTGCCGACGACGGCAAAGTAGGCCACGAGCCAGCCGACCAGGATCGCCCAGTCGTCGTTGAGGCCGCGCCAGAGCCGCGCCGCCGCCCAGAAGAAGCCGGCCAGTCCCAGCAGGCCCGCTGCCCAGCCCATATCGAAGCGCAGCATCTGGCCGAGCTGATAGAGGAACGGCTGATCGCCGACGAACTGACGCACGTAGGGGTAGTCGAGGGCGCCGCGCGAGAGCTGCGCCTGCTCGTTCACCTGGGCGCTGAACTCCGGCCAATCTATCAGCGCGTAGGGGCTGGTGATCAGGAAAGTGGCGAGCGCCACGGCCGCCGCGCAGAGCAGCGCCAGCGCCGCCTCATCAAAGCCGCGCCGCCGCCAGCGCAGCAGCAGCGCGATGGCGATCGGCACAAGCAGCGGCGCCGCACTGGCCTTGACGGCGAAGGCCAGCCCGCATCCCACGCCGGTGAGCAGCCCCCAGCGCAGCGCGTGGCCGAAGCCGGGCGTTGGCGCCTCCTCATCTCCCTCTACCAGCGGCGCGGCTGCGACCTCGCGCGGACCCTGCGCCAGCCCAACGCAGCCAAGCAGCGTCAGCATGACGAAGAAGAGCAGCAGCGTATCCACGGCATAGAAGTGCGCGACCTGCACCTCGAAGGGCGTCACGGCCACCAGCGCCGCCGCCAGCAATCCCGCCCACGCCGCGTAGGGGCGTCCGGCGGCCGCCCGCGCGCCATGTCCGGCGGCCGCCCGCCCTGCGCGTCCAGCATGCGCTCGCTGGCCGGCGAACATCCGGCGGGCGAGCAGCCCCGCCACGAAGACCGTGCCGGCGTCGAAGATCGCCGAGATCGCGCGGCCGACGAGCGTGAAGTGGTCGAAGTCGTCCCAGGCGCCACCGCCCGCCGGGGCGAAGCGGCTGTGGGTGATGGTGGTGATCCAGGCGAGCAGATGGGCGACGGCGGCAAGCAGGTACTGCGGCAGCGTGCCGTAGGCGAAGAAGTGCGGATTCAGCGGCGAGCTGGGCGAGAAGAACCAGCCGGGTCCGGTGTAGGCGGGATCACAGCCGGCGGGGCGCGGTGTGCCGGGCAGCGAGAGGCAGATCGCCTTGAACACGATCTCGCGCTCATCGGGGTGCAGGTGGTTGTTGGCATCCCAGTCGAGGCCGTAGAGCCGCGGCACCAGCGCGAGCAGCGCCACGCCGACCAGTGCCCAGAACGACCAGTCGAGCCGTCGCAGGCGCGCGCCGAGGCGCCGAGCGAGCAGCAGCGCACGGTCGCGCACGATGTCGCGCAATGGCAGATCCCGCGCCTGGGCAGGCGGGCTTATCTGCGGGGGAGCGGCCATCGCCTGCGTACCGCTGGCCGCGAGCGCCGCGCTATTGGGTGCTTGCGACACGACCCCGCGGCCATTGCCGGGCGCATGGCGTGCGCCCCTACGATCACCGCCGCGCCTGGGCGGTCGGTGCCCGCGGCGCGTGGGCTGTTGGTGCAACTAGGTCCTCCCGCGGAGATGCCCTGATCCAGATGTCGATGCTGCGGCGAGAAAGTGGCACGAGCGACGCCGAGATGGGCGTCCGCAGTCTTCAGGGCGATTGTAGCACCTTGGCCCGCTGGCCCACAAAATGCGTAGCCGCTCCGCCCATGCTCAGGCGCAGGGGTGTACCTTGCGACGGGAGTCTCGTGAGACCTGAATGCACGGCCATGCTCGCGAAGGATGCACAGACGTATCAATCAGACCGCCAGGACGTGGCATCAGGCACCCAAGAGGCAATTCATAGCTGAGACTCATCTCAGACTTATCTTCGCACTCTACGCTTTCGCGGACGGTTCGCGTGCCAACGGGGAGGTGGTGCATGGACGGCAAGCAAGCGAGCATGCTGCTGCTGATTATGGTTGGCGCCTTCCTGATGCCGCTGCTCAGCGAGCGCATCGGCTGGTTCACCGCGCCGTGCGAGATGCTCTACGGCGCGTTCATCGCCGCGGTGGTGCCGGGCGCGCACGATCCGGGAAGCTTCGTCAGCTCGCTGGCGTATTTCGGCTTCCTGCTGCTGCTGTTCCTGGCTGGGCTGGAGATTGATTTCACGGTGCTGCTGCGCCGCGGCCGCAAGGGTCTGCTGCGCCCGCTGATCGCCGCGCTAGGCGTGCAGATCGTGGCGCTGGGTGTCGCGCTGGCGCTGCGCCTGCCGCTGATTGACGCGCTGCTGCTGGGGGCGCTCTCGATCAGTCTGCTGCTGGTGGTGCTGCACGAGGGCCATCTCACCCAGAGCGGCCTGGGCCAATCGCTGCTGGTGATCGGCGCCTTTGGCGAGTTCCTGTCGATCTTCGAGCTGACGGCGTACGACCTGGTGAGCCGCCACGGACTCGACTGGTCGCTGCTGCTCGCCGCGGGCAAGCTGGTGGCGCTGCTGGTC
>DASVAA010000243.1:0-11054 GCA_036376595.1 Ktedonobacterales bacterium
GCCGATCCCGGCGATCGCAGGCGCCGAGGGGCCAACCGTGCCGATCCCGGCGGTGGTGGCCGATCAAATGACGGCTCCGATCCCAGCTGTGGCTGCTGACCAGGCCACCGCGCCAATTCCGGCGGTGTTCCCGACTGCGTCTGTGCCACACGCTGCCACCACGGAGGATGTCGCGGCATCCTCCGTCACCGGCGAGTCGACGCCGCATGAACCTGCCGCCGCACCTGCTAGCCCGTTTGCTCCGGCAGCTTCTTCGCCGGCTTCTCCGTCCGGACCAGATGGGGCGCCGCAACCCCCCCGGCCGCCGGCAGGCCCCCCGAACGCTCCCATGGGTCAGCCGCCGTCTCCCGCCGCGCCCGCGCCGCCGGCCTACGGCCAGCCGGGCGCACAGGTGTACCCGCCGCCACCGTACCCGATGTATGGCGCTCCGGGCGCGCCGAGCTATCCGCTCTATGCCCCGCCCACGGCGCCGGGGTATCCGCCATACGGTCAGCCCGCCGCGCCGAGCTATCCCATCTATGGGCAGCCAGCGCCGGGCAGCGTCCCGCTCATGCCGGTCCCTGGCGCACCGCCGATGCCGCCGGGCTACGGCCATCCGGCACCTGGCACTGTGCCGCTAGGCCCCGGCTATGCGCCGCCGGGATATGGCTATCCGCCGGGCTTTCCGCCGCCACAGCCCACACCGCCGCGCAAGAGCAACACCGGCCTGATCGTCGGCATCGTCGCGCTGGTGGTCGTGCTCGTCGTCGTCTGCACCGGCGGCCTCATCCTGCTCGTCAGGGCCGGCGCGCACAACAATCCGCCGGCCGGTCCGCCCAACTCGGCTGCCGCCACAGCCACCGCCGCCGCGACCGCCACGGCGTCAGGCCAGGTGCTGCTCAACGATCCCCTGACCTCCAACGCGAACGGCTGGCCTGAAGATTCTGGCCGGTGCTTCTTCAAGGCCGATGGCTACCACATCGCGCAGGGCACCATCTGCTACGCCCCTGTGGGCGAGGTCAATGATGTCTCGATCACGGTGCAGGCCAAGCAGGTCAGCGGCTCGGCATCCGGCTCGTATGGCATCGTCTTCCGGCGTGTGTCCACCGGCAACTACTACGCCTTCGAGATCGACGGGCAGGGTGAGTGGGTGTTCTACAAAGTCGCAAATGACCAAGCCACGCCGATCCAGGACTACACGCCCAACGCGGCGATCTCGCAGGGCGTCAACGCCTCCAACACGCTGCGAGTGGTCGCCAAGGGCAGCCATTACGACTTCTACGTGAACGGGACGCTCGTCGGCTCGCAGGATGACGCGACCTACGGCGTCACCGGCAAGTGCGGCATGGATGCTGATAGCCAGGTCGAGGTGTCCTACACCAACCTCACCATCAGCACGGTTTAGAGCTAGCGCGCAAGGGCTGCTCAGTGCGTCACATCTGCCCATCATGCCAGACGCCCGCTGCATCTTGACCGATACAGCGGGCGCCCGTCTGTCATCTATGCGCCGCCTGTCTACGATGGCAGGTAGGCGTTGCTGAACACGCTGTTGACGTTGACGGCGCCGCTGAGCTGCCCCTGTGTCTGCATCAGACTCTCCATCTGCTGCCAGGCGTCGGCCGAAGTGTAGCCGGGCTTCGCGCCCGCGGCCGTCTTCCACAGTGGCAGCGTGGCCGTCAGCTCGGCCTGCGCAGCGGCCGCCTTGGTCGGATCATCCAGCCCCGGCACATATTTCTTGCAGATCGCGAAGGCCTGATCGGGGTGCGCCAGCGTATAGTCCACACCCTGCAGCGTGGCCTGCACCAGCGCGCGAATCTCGCCGGGATGCGCTTGCAGCTCGGGATCGAGCGCCGCCAGGCCGTTGGAGATCAGCGGGAACGAGACGGGGATCGTGCGGATCGCGAAGCCGGCCTTCTGGAGCTGGATCGGCTCGTTGTTGACGTAGCCCATCACCGCGTCCACCTTGTTACTCAGCAGCGCCGTGACCTGCGTGAAGCCGATGGATTGGATATGCACGTCGCTCTTGCTCAGGCCGGCGGATTGCAGGATCGCCAGCAGCCCGATGTAGGTCGCGCCGTAGGCGCCGGGGATGCCGATAGTATGGCCGCGCAGGTCGGCGGCGCTGTGGATCGGCGAGCAGGCGGGCACAATCAGTGTGACGGGGTACTTGGTGAAGACCTGCCCAATGTAGGTGATTGGGACACCTCGGCTGCGCTCCTGGAGCACCTCGTCGCCGCTGGCGAAGATCGCGTCTTCGTGGCCGGCGACCAGTGCATCGAACTCACCCTCGGTGAAGCCGTGGTGACGCAGCGTCACGTCCAGCCCGGCGTTCTGGTAGTAGCCTAGCTCTTTGGCGACGTAGAACGGCGCGAACTGCACGTCGGGGATGTAGGTCAAGCCTATGGTGAACGGCTGTGGGCTGGCGGGCGAAAGCCGCTGGGCGGACGCGGCCAGCGGATGGGCAAGCGCACCGGTTGAGTTGGAGGTGGCGGTGGAACTGACGGCGGCAGTGGGCGTGCTGGATGACGCGCCGCAGTCCCCGCTTGTGGTGCCGGAGGGCGAGCTGGCACAGGCGGCGAGCAGGGCCGGGGCCAGCACGGTGAGCAGCAGCAGCGGGACCGCGCCGGGCTTGATCCGCGAGAACAGTCGAGCAAGCATGGGTTACGATGCCTCCGCGTATGAGAGCCGGCGCTCGCCGAGCCGCACCGCCCCGTAGAGCGCGGCGGCCAGCAGGCCGAGCATGAGCAAGGTGGCGAACTCGCCGGCGGGATCGGCGTAGTTACGGTCGATCAGCAGCAATTGCCCCAGCCCGTTATTGCCCGTGACGAACTCGCCGACGATGGCGCCCGTCACCGAGAGTGTGAGGCTGGTGCGCAGGCCGGCGAGGATGCTCGGCAGCGCCAGCGGCAGCTCCATATGCCACAGCAGCGACCAGAAGCCCCCGCCGTCCACCCGCGCGGCGTCGAGCACGTCGCGGTCGAGCAGACGCACGCCGAGGGTAGTGGTCACGGCCAGCGGGAAGAAGACGATCAGCGCGCAGAGCGCGACCACCGGCGTCAGGTTGTAGCCCAGCCACAGCGCGATCAGCGGCGCGATGGCGATGGCCGGCAGCGCCTGACTGGCCGCGAGATAGGGCTGCGCCGTGCTGGCGACGAGCCGGCTGCGAGCCACCGCGTAGCCCAGTGGCAGCGCCACGAGTGCCCCCAGCGCGCAGCCCGCCACGCTCTCGATAAAGGTCACAGCTCCATAGGTGACGAACACGCTGTTGGCGACCGCCGTCCACGCCGCGGCGGGTCCTCCGGCGCAGCTCACGCCCTCACGCGCGCAGCCGTCGGTCAGGCCGAGCCAGAACGCACGGACCACAGAATCCGGCGTGGGCAGCAAGAAGTGAGAGACATGCCCCCAAGTGGTGACGATCTGCCACGCGGCGATGATCAGTGCGCCCAGCGCCAGCGGCGCGGCGACGCGCGACCATCTACGTGCATGCGAGCGGAGCGTGCGACGCGGCATGTCCGGCCGCTCCGACCCTGTGGGCGGGGACGTGGCGCTGTGCGCCTCTTCGCCAGCCATGCGGGAGGACGTGTGGTCCGCTTCCCCTGGCGGCCTGGGCGGCGCAATCGAACGAGTAGCCATGCGCAAGCCTCCTCGGCATACCCGGCCAGGAGGCAGTGCTGGGCTTTGTGTCCGGGATCAAATCAGCCCGGGAAAGCATCGCGCCGCCCCAGCCGGGACGTCCGACCTGGGGCGGCATGCGGGCAGGCAGGCGAACACGCCAAGCATGCAGACCACGCTGCGTAGGGGCGTCCGGTGGACGCCCGGATGCGCGGGCATGCGCGTGCCGCGACCTTCTCCCATCCGGACTGTTACCGTCGGCTCCGGCTTCTCACCGGATCTGCCGCTTGCGCGGCTCGCGGGCTTGGCACGCGGTCTCGCGCGCCCTACCGCCGGTCGGGAATCACACCCTGCCCCGAAGGTCTCTCGTCGAGCGGCAACGACGCGACCGACTCGCGGCCGCATCCCACGCTCGACGGTATCATTCTACCGCCGCGGGCCACTCGCTGCCAAGGGGCGCCGATCACCGCGCTCTGCACCCAGTCCGCACCGGCGGACTTCGCGGCCGCCAGGCCATCGAGGCGCGGTTTCAACCGCCGGCTTTCCGTGCCGCGCGGCACTCGTCGCACTCGCAGGTCGCGCGCAGGCGCTCGTAGGTGTAGATGCCGGTGTGGTGGCCGTCTCCCCAGACGGGCGTCAGGCCGTAGCGCCCGACTGGCTGCAGCTCGTAGATCGTCGTCTGCTCAGGAGTAAAGCTCGTCGTCGCATCCACAGTGCCCTTCTGGCCGCCCTCGCCCGCGCACCAGGCGCAGGGACAGCCGCGGCGCAGCGCCTCGTAGCTATGCACGCTCTCGTGCCCGTCGGACCATGAGACGATCAGGCGGCACTGCTCTTCGTCGAGCAGGTAGGAGGTGGGTATCACATCAGCGGGAAGTCGCATCATCGGGGAGCAATGCTCGCTTTCGCGGGGCCGAACAGAGGGCGAAGGGCGCATGCCATGCGCCCCTACGACACCCGGCATGATCTGCACGGCCTACCCGCATCATACGACAATGCGACCAAGGTCTGCCGAGGCGTGTTGGGTGCCATGTGCCGGCTCGGGATCGTCATCGCGCAGCAACACGATCAGCCCCACAGCCAGCAACAGCGCCAGCGTGAGCGCGCCCATCGCCAGGCTCCAGGGCACCGTCCAGCCGTAGCCGAGCACCGACGAGTAGGCGGTCTCGCTCACCTCGGCCAGCGCCACCGCGACCAGCGGAACCGTGATGCCACTCAGCCAGATCAGCCGGTCGCGCCAGCTCACGAAGTCACGCGCGCTAGCCAACCACCAGAACGTGAAGAAGATTGAGGAATCCAGGTAGTAGTACGGCCAGAGTGTCTTCATCAGCAGCGGGAAGCACAGCCCGACGAGACCCAGCAGCGCGTAGAGGTCGCGCGAGTGCACGCTCAGGTTGCGCCGCACCAACAGCACCACGAGCGAGATGAAGCCCGCCGCGAGCATGACCGCGTAGCCATCGTCGTGCTGGGCAAGGCTCGCCCACGGTGTGCCGGCGACCACGAACCAGAAGCTGCCGCCGCCCACCGGCAGCAGCCCGCGGAACGTCACCAGCGAGTAGACTGTATCCTTGGGATCGGCAAGCCAGAAGGGCAGCACGCCGAGCGCCGCGATCACCCCCGCCACACCCACCATGCGCGCGGCTCCCAGGAGGGGTGTACGGCCTATGCCCCGTATGCCTGCGGCCAAGCCAGTCCCCGCCGCCCGGTGCGTGCCAGCACGCAGCACGAGCGCCAGCACCAGCGCCAGGAGGTAGAGTCCGGCCGCGCTGCGGTCGAGCAACGCCAGACCCAGGTAGACCCCTGCGCGGCCGGGGCGCTCGTCGGCCAGCATGCGCACGGCGGCGAGCACCAGCCAGATCATCAGGGGCTGTTCGATGTGACCGTAGAACAGCACGCTGTGCCACAGCTCAGGGGTCAGCGTCACGCAGCCCAGCGCCAGCCAGCGCCAGACGCCCGCCGGCGGGCGCGGCAGCAGCCGGTCCAGCGCCAGCAGCAGCTCGCGGCCGATCAGCAGCGGGAAGACCGCGAACACCGCATTGATCAGCATGCGGCGCAGGTGCGGGTCCGCCAGCCAGCCCAATCGCTGCGCGACCCACGCGACGAGGGTGAGCGGCAGCAGGCTGAGCGGGCCGTTGGCGTTGGGATAGATCAGGTCGAAGCGCGTCTGGTACACGTGCAGTGGGTGCCCGGAGAGCGCAATCTGGGCCGACGGCAGGAAGAACGCATCGAGATCGGTCTCGTTCATGTTCTGCAGGCTGGTGATGGCCCACAGCCCAATGTACAGTACAGCGAACACCGCCGGCAGCGCGGGTGCCAGCCGTGACCAGACCCGCACCAGCCGCCGAGCGCGCGATCTCTCAGCCGCACCGGCTCCAGCCGCCGTCCTCACCCGCTCGATGGTCGCCACCGCTCGCTCCCCGTTTCGCTCGCCGTGCCAAGAGCGTCCGCGCGCCGGCCGCGCTCCCCGCTCGCGCGGCCCCGCCGCCATTGTACACCGCCCCGGTGCGGCGGCGATCCCATTCGTTTCGCGATACTGATTGACAATCATGAGTCAGGTCGCTATGATGGCCCAGACATCCTGCTCGCCCCAAACATGGGCGGCGCGGTTGAGCACCGAGGAACGAAGCCGCGGACGGATGATCAGGGGAGGAGACCCAATGCAAGGACATGTGCTGCCAGAGGACAGCCAACTGGATTCCCGGCGCGCAACGCCAACGACGGCAGACCCCGGTGAAGCAGCCCGCGACGATCGCGAAGGCATCGAGACCGGCGCGTGCTCAACGCCGTGGGAGGCAATCCGCGACATCGAAGTGATGATCTCGCCACAGATCTCCGCCTCCGTCCTCCCAATCGGCTCGCCGGGCTACGAGGCAGCCTACACGCTGCGGGCCGAGAGCTTCGCACGGGTACGCGGCGCACGGCATGGCTCCGACGAGAGCTCCCAAGGCGGCTATAGCGAAGCAACCGGCTCTGCGCCTGAGCGACAAATTCCCATTGGCGTCTTCTGGCATACGCAGCCGGCGGCTGAGGCGGCCGCCAAGACCGCCGATCGCCGGCTGATCGCAACGGCGAGGCTAGAGCTGCCTGGCGCGAACCTGATCGAGGAGATGATCCGTCTGCGCCCCGGCTCCCCGATCAGCGAGGCTCTGGCCGATGGCAGTGCGGCCGAGATCGGTGGTTTCGCCACCGTTGAGGACATTGACAAACCGGCCTTGCTCGACGCCCTCGACGGCATCGTGGCCGTGACGGTGGAGGTAGCGGACCAGCTCGGCATCGAGTGGTTGCTGGTCTTCCCACGCAATGGCTTCATGAGCCTGATACACGCCGAGATCCCGTCCGTGCTCATGCCGTACCACCTCCAGCGCACGCCAGACGTCATCGGCTGGCGCGAAGACAGTCAGCGCCTGGCACAGTTCCGCGCGCTTGGGTTGCGCGGACTGGGTAAGATTCCCTCGGTGTACGTGATTAGCAAGGATGATTTCCGTATGGACCTGGCCGAGCGGCTCCGCCTGCGCCGCCGCCGGCTTGCCGATCCCGTCGCGCTGGCGGCTGACCTCCAGCGTGCCATGCTCCATGCTCAGCGCCAGATCCTACGTGACGATTCACTCCGAGCGGCTTCGGTTCAGGATAGCGGCCACCTTCACGTATTGGGCCAGGGTCGAGCGGGATCGCCCGCGTTCCTCCCACTCGCCGACGCGGCCGGCGCGGCCGCTTACTTACGGTCGGTCGTGGATCGCGGAGGCATGCAGGCGCAGGCCTACAAGCAGTTGTCATACGACCTGCTTTCCATTCGGTCTGGCGACCGCATACTGGACGTTGGCTGCGGTGCTGGCGTTGATCTGCGCGCCCTGGCGGAGCAGACCGGTCCCCAGGGCGCGGTCATCGGCGTGGACAGCAACCCCTCGTTGGTCTCGGCAGCAAGGGACGCCATCGTGTCCTCGGGCCTGCGCAATACCTGGGTCTTCGAGGGCGACGCCGAGCGCCTGACCTTCGCGGACGGCGAGTTCGATCGCGTGCGCACCGATCGGGCACTCCAGCACATGGAGCATCCCGGCGAGGCGCTTGCCCAGATGCACCGCATCCTCCAACCGGGCGGGACGCTGGTCGCGGTGGAACCAGACTGGGCCGCGATGGTCGTCTCGCCCAGCGGCACCGACAGCGGAGATGACGACAGCGCCTTTCTGCGCATCATTGCCTGGTGCCGCAGACATCTGGCCCATCCGCTCATGGGGCGTCAGCTCTATGCCCTTCTGCGGCGGGTTGGGCCCCAGGCGTGGGACAAGGTGCATGTTGACGTCGTCTCCTTCACCTTCACCGCTTGGCAGACGCTCGATCTCGTGTTACAACTGTCTCGTGCCGCGCACGCCTTGCAAGGCGAAGGTGATGACGATGCACAGGCGGTGCGTGAGTGGCTGCAATCCGTTGAGGACGCAACTGTCCGCGGCGAATTCTACGCGGCGGTTCCGCTCTTCTTTGCGGTTGCGCAAAAGAGCGCGTAGACTCTAGACTTGATTCTGCTCTTGCGAACCGCAAGGGCATGCGACCGACGTGGGGAGAGAGGACCCCATGATGTCCGTTGAGGGCACCCAGGGAGACCGTTCCCTAGGGTGAGAAATGAGGACCCAATGGGGATGAATCGGCAGCTTGCGTCTTCGGGCACGAATCAAGGGTTTGGCCCTCCGACATATCCATCCTCTGAGGAGCGCCGGCCTCGGGGCCTGTGGCACGCATGGCTGCTGCTCACCGGGCCGGGAGACAACGCGCCCCAGAGAACCTTGCAAGAACGCAGCCGCCTGCGGCGCGCGCGCCTCACGTCGGTCGTGATGTTTGGACTGTTGGTGCTCGCCATTGTGGTTGTGCCCCTCGGTCTGCAGGATCCGTCGCATGCCACGCTCAGTGCGGACGTAGCCCTCTTCGCGGCCGTCTTGATCGCGGCCGTCTTGAACCGGCTCCTGCTGCCGACGGCGGCGGGCGTGATTCTCGTCGCGGCGCTCGGCCTGGCGACCGCCGGGGCGGTGCTGGGGTCGAAGCAGCTCGACCTCATCTTCTTGCCAGCCTTCGACCTGCTGGCTATTGTCGTGGTGGTGGCTGGAGTTATCCTGGTGCGCTGGCAGATGTGGCTGACAGCATTCGCCGCGATTGCCTTCGTGATCGGCGATCTCGCGCTGCAACCCAGGACGCAGGCGCTCGATAGCTTCGTCGCGCAATACGGGATTTACCCCATTGCCGCCCGCCCGATCATCCTGATCCTCGTGCTGGCGATCCTGCTTCACCTGCTGAGCTGGTCATTGGAGCGCGAAATCGTGCGCGCCGACCGCGCCGAAGAGATCGCCGCGATGGAGCACGCCATCGTCGAGCAGAAGCGCCAGCTCGACTACGGCATCCAGTTGATCCTCGATACCCACGTGCGTGCCGCGAACGGCGACTTCACCGCCCGCGCCCCGCTGACTCAAGAGAACGTCCTGTGGCAGATTGCCGCTTCGCTCAACAATCTGCTGGCGCGTCTGCAGCGCTCCGGCGTGGCCGAACACCAATTGCGCCGCACCGACGAGGAGATCCGCCGCCTTGCGACGGCGATCCGCGACGCCCAGCAGGGTCGCACGCCGATCTGGCCGGCACCCACCGGCACCTCGGCCGACTTGCTGCTGGAGCTGATCGGCCGCGGCGGCCACTCCGCGCGCGATCCACGCCAGCCGCCGCCACTTCAGGCGCCGCATGCGCCACAGCCCTTTCCACAGCCACAAATGGGTGGCTTTACGCAGGCCGGCGGGCAGGTCCCTGATGGCGGCTACTCGCAGCCGGTGCCCAATGTTTACCCGGTGCCCGGCGCCGGTGCGGGCAGCTTCGCCGGCGGGCGTGTGCCCGCAAGTGGCGAGCTGCGCTGGCAGCAGCAGCAGCAACAACCCCAGCCACAGATGCCACACAACCCATGGACCAGCCCCGACGAGGAGCCGAGCTGACGCTACATCGCGATGCCCAGCGGTGGCCGTGTGGCCGCAGCCGCGCTGGCCCCATCTCGCGTGCTACAATGCGCCTCGGACGCAGGCGTGGACGTGGACGTGGACGTGGACGTGGACGTGGACGCAGGCGCGCGATAGGCAGGCGGGCGCGGCCGCGCGATAGGCAGGCGGGCGCGGCCGTGTGTGGCGACACGGCACCAAGCGAAGGGAGCGGCAGCATGACCATCGAGGGCACAATCATCGCCAAGGAGCCAGGGCTAAAGGCCGTCTTCGAGGGCAAGGAGCAGCCCTATGTGCGCCTCACCATCGCCCGGCTCGACAACCCTGAGGTGCATGCCGAGGCGCGCGTCGTCGGCATGAGCGATGTGTCGGTGCCGGTCGGCGGGGTCATCAAGCTGGAGTGTGGCCGCACGATCACCGACCGCCGCGCCGGGGTGGTGCGTTTCGACTGCACGCTCGCCGGCTGAGTGAGGAAGCCCGCCATGGCGCCTCCAATCCTCCCCCCGCCCGCGGACGTTCCCCTGCGTTCGTTCACCCCGCCGCCCATCGCCATGCTCACCGACTTCGGCACGCGCGACGGCTATCCAGGCATCATGCGTGGCGTGATCCTCGGCATCGCGCCCGCCAGCCCGGTCGTTGACCTCACCCACGAGATCCCGCCACAGGATATCGCCTCTGGGGCCTGGGTGCTCTCCACCGCCTGGCGCTACTTTCCCGCTGGGTCGATCTTCCTCGCCGTCGTGGACCCCGGCGTCGGCAGCGCGCGGCGCGCCCTCGCGCTGCGGGTGGGTGGGCGGCTCTTCGTCGGCCCCGACAACGGCCTCGCCAGCCTTGTCACGGCGCAGACGCCGATCGAGGAGGCCGTGGTGCTCGACAACCCGCGCTACCAGCTTCCCCACCCCAGCGCCACCTTTCACGGCCGCGACATCTTCGCCCCCGCCGCGGCACATTTAGCAGCGGGCGTGCCGCTTGTCGCGCTCGGCAGCCCGCTCGCGCCGCAAGCCCTGGTCACCATCGCGCTGCCCGCGCCCAGGTGGGAGGGCGAGGCGCTCGCCGGTCAGGTGCTTCATGTGGATACCTTCGGCAATCTGATCACTAGCTTCGCCGGCCCGCTCGCCGATGCCCTGCTCTCTCTGCCAGGCGTCAGCATCACGCTCGGTGGCGCGACCATCAGCGACCGCGCGGCGACCTTCGCCGCCGGTCCCGATGCCACGCCCTTCGCGTTGCGCGATAGCTCCGGCCACCTGGCGATCGCCGTGCGGAACGGCTCCGCGGCCGCCCAGCTCGGCGTGGCGCGAGGCGCCGAGGTCCGCGCGCATGGCATGTCGCGCGGCATGGCAGGCTGAAGTGGAATGATTCCGCTCACTGACACTCCGCTGGGGCCGAGGCCTCGCGGGTTCTCAGGCAACGCTCGGCCCAACGGCCCACGTTGACGCCTGACGGCCGTATCCCGGCCGGTTCTGCTCTGCTTGCGATCGCCCCACCCAGGCGCAGGATGTTGAGCGC
>DASVAA010000244.1:0-32581 GCA_036376595.1 Ktedonobacterales bacterium
GCGGAGGATACCAACAAACGCTTCAAATACCTGCTCACGCAGGGGCAGACCGGCCTCTCGACGGCCTTTGATATGCCGACGCTCTACGGCTATGATACCGATCACCCGTTAGCTGCGGGCGAATTTGGCAAGTGCGGCGTGGCTATCTCCTCGCTGGCCGATATGGAAGTACTCTTTGATGGCCTGCCACTTGATAAAATCACGACGTCAATGACCATCAACAGTCCCGCCGCCGTGATATGGGCCATGTATATCGTCAACGCAGAGAAACGCGGATTCCCGATGGCGAAGTTGGGGGGGACGCTGCAAAACGATATTCTGAAAGAGTATAGTGCTCAGAAAGAGTTCCTTTTCCCGCCAGAACCATCCATGCGGCTCGTCACGGATACTATTGAGTTCGGCACGCGGCACATGCCGAAGTGGAACACCGTCTCGATCAGCGGCTACCACATCCGCGAAGCGGGCGCGACCGCCGTGCAGGAGCTGGCCTTCACGCTGGCCGACGGGCTGGCCTATGTGGACGCGACGCTGGAGCGCGGGCTGGCGATCGACGAGTTCGCGCCGCGGCTCTCGTTCTTCTTCGACGTGCATAACGATTTCTTCGAGGAGATCGCCAAGTTCCGCGCAGCGCGGCGCATCTGGGCGCGGCTGATGCGTGAGGAGTACGGTGCGACCAATCCGCGCTCGTGGATGCTGCGCACGCACGCGCAGACGGCGGGCGTCTCGCTGACCGCGCAGCAGCCGGAGATCAACGTCGCACGTGTGGCCCTGCAGGCGCTGGCGGCGGTGCTGGGCGGCACCAACTCGCTGCACACCAACTCGCTGGACGAGGCGCTGGCGCTGCCGACCGAGCAGGCCGCGCTGATCGCGCTGCGCACGCAACAGATCATCGCCAACGAGAGTGGCGTGAGCAACACGATCGACCCGCTGGCCGGCTCGTACTTCATGGAGAGTCTGACCGACGAGACCGAGAAGCAGGCGCTGGACTACATTCACCAGATTCGCGAGCTGGGCGGCGTGCTGGAGTGCATTCGCAACGGCTTCTTCCAGAAGGAGATCGCCGAGGCGTCGTACCGCTTCCAGCAGGAGGTCGAGGCCGGCGAGCGCGTGATCGTGGGCGTCAACGATTACGTGATGGAGCAGCCGACGCCGGTGCCGACGCTCTACGTGGACCCTGCCAAGGAGCGCATCCACCTGGAGCGGCTGGCGCGCGTGCGGGCCGAGCGCGACAACGGGCGCGTGGCCGAGACGCTCTCCGCGCTGGAGCGGGCGGCGCGCGAGGGCAACACGAATACGATGCCCTTGATCCTCGACGCCGCCCGCGCCTACGCCACGCTGGGCGAGATCATGGGCGTCTTCCGTAAGGTGTATGGGGAGTACACCGAGGCTGTGGTGTACTGAGATGGCAGATGCGATCTTCGCAGACCGACGACTTGCCGCGATCTACGATTTTCTGGATGCGCCGGAGCGCCTCGATCTCGACCCGTACCTGGCGATGGCTGAAGAGTTCGGCGTCCAGTCGGTCATTGACGTCGGCTGTGGCACCGGCAACCTCGCCTGCCGGCTCGCCGCGAGCAGTTGCGAGGTGGTTGGCATCGATCCCGCCGCCGCCTCGCTTGACGTGGCACGCCGCAAGCCCTACGCCGATCGCGTGCGCTGGATCAACGGCACCGCGGCAGCGCTGGCCTCCATTCCGTCCCTGAGCGCGGACCTGGTGACCATGACTGGCAACGTCGCTCAAGTCTTTGTCACTGACGAGGAGTGGAGCGTGGCGCTCGGGGCGTGCCGTGGCGTCATCCGACCAGCGGGACGGCTCGTCTTCGAGACGCGCGATCCATCGAAAGAGGCATGGAAGGCCTGGAATCGCGAACGTTCCTATGAGCAGATTGACATACCAGGAATCGGACAGGTCGAGAAGTGGGTCGAGCTTGTTGACGTGGACCTCCCGCTCGTCTCGTTCCGCTACACCTTCGTCTTTCACGCGGACGGCGCCGTGATCACGTCGGACTCGACCTTACGGTTCCGCAGCCGTTCCGAGGTCATTGACTCGTTGCTCGCTGCGGGCCTGTCCGTCGAGTCCACCCGCGACGCCCCCGACCGCTCGGGGCTGGAGTTCGTCTTCGTCGCCCGCCTGTCGGCCTGAAGGACACCGGGGCGCAGAAGCGGGGTGGGGGAGCGTACGATGCTCCCTCGGTCCTTTGTCCCTACGCCGACTTCGCTTGCGTCCGCGGGCCGAACTCGCGCGCCACGATCGGCTCCAGCTCCTCCCACTCGACGCTCGTCTGGCGTCCATTATCAAACTCTGCCAGCAGCCAGGCGTAGACCGCTTGCAGCCGTGGGTCGTCTTTGTGTACGTCGAGGCCCAGGTGCTGGCGCAGCACGAAGATCAGCCCCGCCACGCCGCTATCCTTGGTCAGCGAGACTTCGAGCGGACGGCCGAGCAGCTCCAACACGTTGAAGGGCGCGTACATCCACCAAAATTTGTTCAATCCGTCGGCATGCACCCCGGCGCGCGTGCGGTGGGCATCGCGGCCGTAGAGCGGGTACTTGGCAGGGACCGGCTCGCCCATCTCGGCGTAGAGCGTGACCAACTCGTTGAGCGCGGTGAAATCGGGCTTCTCGCCGGGGAAGTAGCCCATTCCCAGCAGGTGCAGCAACACGGCCTCCAGCGGCGCGTTGCCGCTGCGCTCGCCCTTGCCGAGCGAGGTACCATTGATGACCGCACAGCCGGCGCGGATCGCCGCGAGGCAATTGGGGACGATCATCCAGGTGTCATTGTGGGGATGGAACTCGAGGTCGGCGGGCTGCAAGCCGAGGCCGCGGATGGCCGCGAAGAGCCGCGGGATGCTGCGTGGCAAGGCCACATCCTCGTAGGGCAGGCCGAGGCCCATCGTGTCGCAGATGCGGAACTTGGGGCGCAACTGCTCGCCGTAGGGCGCGGCCATCTCCAGTACGGCCTCGATAAAGGGCGCCATGAAGTCCATCGGCGCGCGGGTCGCGTCTTCGAGGTGCAGCCGCGGGCGAATGCCGGCGTCGAGCGCCGACTGTACCGCGCTGAGGTACATCTGCGCCGCCTGGTTGCGCCCGCCGGGGGTGAACTTGTGGAAGGTGTGGTAGTCGGAGGCGGAGGCCAGCATGCCGGTCTCACGCACGCCGAGATCGCGGATCAGCGCGACATCTTTGGGGGTGGCACGGATCCAGGTGGTCGGCTCGATCGGCGCGCCGCCGTGGTAGCGCTCTAGCGCGCCTTCGAGCGCCGCGCGGTCGGAGGGGCGGTAGACGAAGAACTCGGCCTGGCGGATCGCGCCGGAGCGGCCGGTGAAGCGGCAGAAGATGTCGTAGATGCGCAGGCTGCGCTCGGTGGAGAGCGGCAGGCCGCCTTGCTGGCCGTCGCGATGGGTGGTCTCGGTGGTCCAGACCTCGGCCGGCAGCGTGGGTGGGCGCCCGTCGGCCCAGACGTAGGCAGGGAAGGCGTCGCGGGGGAAGCTCTGCTCGAAGTACTCCGGCGCCGTCGGCTCAGGGATGGGATGCGTCATTGGTCCCTCCTCACGAAGGAGTAGTGCGGTCGAACGCTCAACTTAAATCAATGATAATCAATAATCGTCAACTGTCAAGGTTGATTTGGCTGGTGTTGCATTGATTTGCCTGACAACTCGCTCGCCGCAGCCTTGCTAGCACGCTGCCAGGACCGCATGAGATAGAAGGGATACAAGGCCCAGCTTGCTCAGGCAGTGGGCGCAATCAGCGGGGACAGGGGGAGAGGATGGCGAAAGAGATCTTTCCCGGCGTCACGGTAGACTCGCAGGTTGTTCATGGTCGCCCGGTCATTGCCGAGACACGAGTACCCGTCGAGGTCGTGCTCGGCGAGCTTGCAGGGCGATGACAGGATACGACGCATCGTGGCAGCGCTACGGAGCCTGACAGGTCAATCCCTGGGTGACACGCTGATAATCGTCGAACCTTCGCGGGTGCTGGTGCGACGGCTATGAGTGGCTCGCACCTGCGTGCCGGCTCATGTGCTCCTGGTGGCGCAATTCGCCATCTCCACGCGCCTCGGGCTACTCGTGCTCCTTATCGCCGTGAGTACCGTTGCCGTTGCCCGTGGCGTCTTCGTGCCGTTGCGCGAGCGTGGAGAGATCGCCGCTAAATTGGAGCAGGTCCGAGGCGCGCAGCGAGCCGGGCGAGGGCGTCTCGCCGGAGGGATCGAGCGGCATTGGCGACGGCGTGCCCAGCTCCGCCAGAGTCTCCGGCGGCGGGATGGAGGGTCCCTGAGGCAGCGGCATGCTCGGTGATCGGCCCGGTTGGCCCATCCCATGTGGCGTGCTGCCCGGTGTGGCGTCGGGAGCGGGCGGAATCGGCAGGCCGGCACCGGCCATCTGCTGCAAGCCGTCGGCGCTGGCACGGATAGCGGCCAGCGACTGGCGCAGGTAGGCCACATCGCCGTCGGCGGAGCGCAGGGTCTTGGATTGGGCGCTGACGTCGCGCACGAGCTTGGCGGCGGCCCGGTCCAGCTCGGTCATCTCACCTGCCAGCTCGACCAGCGCGTTCCACAGGTCGAGCAGATCGCTCGCCTCCAGCTTCAAGATGTCGCCGCTGCCGCCTGCCCCGCGCGACTTCTTCGGCGTCTTGGCCGACGACGCTTCGTCCAGCGCATGCGGATCGATGGCGCGCATCGGCCGCGTCAGCGGCGTGATGTTGGTCATCGTCTCGTCGCCCGCGTCCTGCCCCGCTCCGGAGTCCAGCACATCGAAGGTCCCCGTCAAGCCGCTCGGTCCGATGACGTCGCGCAGACCGGCGAGGTCTTCGCGGCGCAGGGTCTCGACGCCAGCGGGCATATCGCGCGGATCGCGGGTCGGGCCCGTAACGTCGGCGGGAAGGTGCGCGGCGAGGACGTGCCGCACACGCTGCAGCGCCGTCATCTGGCGTGTCGAGAGCGTCAGCATGTCGTTGGCGGCGGAGTAGAGCAGGCCAGCGATGCGCAGCGACTCCTGCACCGACTCGGCGGCGTTGTCGAGCGATTGCTGGCTGTTGCCCAGCACGCCCTGCACTTCGGCGGCCAGCCGCTGCATGCGCTGCATGCGCGCGGTCACGTTGGCCTGTGCCTGCGCCAGCCGCAATTGCACGCTATCAAGCGGCGTGTTGGTCATGATCGGCAGGCTCGACGGCGTCGGCGTGGGCATATCGCCCAGGCGGGTCAGCGCGTCCATCATCGGGAAGGCCGCGGCGCCCATGCGCATCAGGTCCAGGTCGGCCTGATTCAGCTCGACGAGCCGCTGCATCAGCACGTTGATGCTCTCGGCCAGCGGTGCCAACACCCCATCGCCGATGTCGGCGTGGGGCAGCGCGTCGCCACCCAGCGCGCGGGTTATAGCATCCTGCAGGCTGCGCACGTGGTCGGTCAGCTCCGCCTGTTGCGTCGCCATCGCCGCCAGCCGCGCCTCGGCGAAATGTGCCTCCTCGTCGCGTGCGGCGTCGGTCGCGGCCTCGACCGCCGTATGCGCGACGACCCATGCCACGATGCCCGCCAGCGCCTGCAAGCCGACGGGATAGACCATCAGCAAATACGCGGCTGCCTGAGCCATGTTCGGTTCGAGCGACAGGCTGAAGAGGATCGCGAAGGCCGTGCAGACGATGGTGATGAAGGCCACCAGCAGAGTCACGTCGGGCGTGAAGAGCAGCGCCGCCTCGAAGGTCAGCGCGATGAAGAGCAGCGCCGCCTGCGCAGCCATCGTCGGGCTTGGCTCGACCGCCAGCGAGATCGTCTGCGCGGCGACCACCAGCAGCCCGCCGCCCACCAGCAAGTACGCGGCGGCGTTCATCTTGCGGAAGAGCGCGCTGGCGGCCAGCGCCGCCAGATACACGGCTACCGAGACGGCGGCGATAGCCAGATGGAGTTCCGCCGATTGCTCGCCCGCGTAGCCGGCCGCGGTCGCCGCGGTGAAGATCGCCTGCGCCACGATCACGGCATGCAGCAGTCGCGTGCGCTGCTGATGCTTGGCGGCAGTCGCGGCGAGCCGCTGCTGGATCAGCCCTGAGAGCTTGAGCCGCCGCTGCGCATCGTCGCCCGGGTAGTCGCCGGGTCCAGGCTCGTAGCCTCTAGGGTATCTGCTCATCGTCGCGTCTTTCGCACGTGGACCGCCCGCTACCGGGCTGGCTCGCGCGCCTCCTTCTCCGGCTGATCGGCCTCTGTCCCCTGCTGATGCATGCTGCCTCTCGTCCCGCGGGATGGCCGCCACACGGCGGAACGACTCAGCAACATTGCGTTGGGAACCGCAGCTTGGGTATTCTAGGTGACAGGCAGCCGACTGACAAGAGCACTGGTACCGGCACCCACTCACTCACGACATAACACAAAGGAGCTTGCCGCGATGGCGCAGTACGTGCTGGCGCTCGATCAGGGCACGACCAGCTCGCGGGCGATCCTCTTCGACACGCGCGGCGCGCCAGCCGCCGTGGCGCAGCGCGAGTTCCCGCAGATCTTCCCAGCGCCGGGACTGGTGGAGCACGACCCCGAAGCCATCTGGCGCTCGCAGCTCGAAACCGCCCAGGAGGCGCTGCGGCAGGTCGGCGCGACGGCCAGCGACGTTGCGGCGATCGGCGTCACCAACCAGCGCGAGACGACCATCGTCTGGGAGCGCGCGACCGGCAAGCCAATCGCCAACGCCATCGTCTGGCAGAGCCGCCTGACCGCGCCGATCTGCGACGAGCTGGCGCGCCGCGGGCTGGCGGATACGATCCGCGCCAAGACAGGGCTGGTGATCGATCCCTACTTTTCGGGCACCAAGCTCAAGTGGCTGCTGGATAACATCCCTGGCGCGCGCGAGCGGGCGGTGCGTGGCGAGCTGCTCTTCGGCACCGTGGACACGTTCCTCATCTGGCGTCTCTCCGGTGGGCGGGCGCACGTGACCGACTACTCCAATGCCTCGCGCACGTTGCTCTTCAACATCCACACGCTGGACTGGGACGACGACCTGCTGCGCGAGCTGGACGTGCCGCGGGCCATGCTGCCGCGCGTGCTGCCCTCCAGCTACATCTATGCGCAGGCCGACCCGCGCTGGCTCGGCGCGCCGATCGCGATCGCCGGGGATGCCGGAGACCAGCAGGCGGCGACCTTCGGTCAGGCGTGCTTCGCGCCGGGTATGGCGAAGAACACCTATGGCACCGGCTGTTTCATGCTGCTCAACACCGGCACCCAGGCGGTCGCGTCGCATCATGGGCTGCTGACCACCATCGCCTGGGGGCTGGGCACCCCGGAGCATCCCAACGTGGTCTACGCGCTGGAGGGCAGTGTCTTCGTGGCCGGCGCGGCGGTGCAGTGGCTGCGCGACGGGCTGGGTATCATCGCCCAGAGCGGCGACGTGGAGCAGTTGGCGGCAAGCGTTCCCGATACCGCGGGCGTCTACGTCGTACCGGCCTTCGTGGGGCTGGGCGCGCCCTACTGGGATAGCCACGCGCGCGGCGGCATGCTGGGCCTCACACGCGGCACGACCGCCGCCCACATCGCCCGCGCGACGCTCGACGCCATCGCCTACCAGACGCGCGACGTGCTGGAGGCGATGCTGGCCGACTCCGGCGGACCGCTGCGCACACTGCGCGTGGACGGCGGCGCCTCCGCCGACAATCTGCTGATGCAGTTCCAGGCCGACCAACTTGACGTGCCGGTGCAGCGGCCGCGCGTACGCGAGACGACGGCGCTCGGTGCGGCGTATCTCGCCGGGCTTGCCACCGGCTTCTGGGGCAGCGCCGCCGAGCTGGCCGATCACTGGACGCTGGACCGCGAGTTTACCCCCACGATGCCCACCGCCGAGCGCGACCGCCTCTACGCCGGCTGGCGCAAGGCCGTCTCGCGTGTGCGCGACTGGGCAGAGTGACCGGCGCATCTATGTGTGTGACATACTGCAACTGGGGCTTGAGGGTGACGGCCGGCACACGGGGAGCGAGCATCGTGCATGGCGGATGAGCTGGATTATTACGCGCTGCTGGGCGTCGCGCCGGATGCCACCCCGGAGACCATTCGCGGCGCGTTCCGCCGCCTGGCGCTGCGCTACCACCCCGATCTCGCGGGCGAGGAAAGTCTCCAGCGCATGCAGCTCCTCACGCTCGCCTATCGCACACTGAGCGATCCCGACGCGCGCCGCCGCTACGATGCCGAGCGCGGTCTGCGCTCCCTCTGGGACGAGCCGGCCCCCACACGCCCCTCGAAGCCCACGCAGCCCCCAGCGGAAACCCGCTCACGGCGGGGCACGGTTGCGGTGCAAGGGCACGCGCTGCATCTCGCGGCGACCCTGCGGAGCGGCGATGCCACGCCGGTCGCGGGCCTCGCGCTGACGCCCGACGGGCGGCTACTCGCGGCGGGCCACCTGGATGGCTGCGTGCGCGTGTGGGATGTGGCGGGCGCGATGCCGGCGGCGGAGCTGACCTTCGGGCCGGAAACCGGCACGGGAGCAGGCAGCGTCGGCGTGCTGCAAGGAGTGCGGCTCTCGCCGGGTGGCACGTATGCCAGCGCGTGGGGTTTGCAGCTTGGCACGCGGGTCTGGCGGGTCGCGGGCGGCGAGCCGCTGTGGACGGTGGGCTTCAGCTCCCCCACAGGTCTAATGGACCTTACGCTGCACGATGCCCCGGCGACGGTGCGTCTGGCGCTGCCCGATGCGCCGCCGGCGATCGGCGACGACGAACCCTTCCGCTGGGCACACGAGGGGCGCGGCGGCACGGCGATCTTCACCCGCGCGCTCGGCGGTCCGGTCAATCCGGCGGAGGCGATTCCGCTGCGCTGTGTTGAGCCGCGCAATCTGCGCGGCATCCCACCCAACGAGCGCGGTCGGGTGCAGCTTCGCCAGCTCTCCGCCGATGGCCGCCGCCTGTTGACCTGCGCCGCGCCCCCCGCGCGTCTCCATGCGGGCGGTCGCACGCTGCACCTGTGGGGCCTGGATCATCGCTCGTTGCGCGGCTCTCCGCGGCCCCGCCGCGTGACGGTGATCGCTGCGCAGCACGAGGATGTGCGCTTCCCGATCGCCGCCTCGCCCGATCTCTCGCACGTCGCGGCCAGCCTGCAAGGGGTCGCGCTGCGAGTGTATCCGCTGGAGCCGGCTGGCCCGCCGCTGGATTTGCCGTCCGGCAGCGTTCCCGACGACGCGCTTTTGGTGGTCGCACCGCGCGGCGAGGCGGTCGCGCTGGGCCGCGAGGCGTCTCTGGAGCTGTTTCGGGTGGCGGACCACGCCTGCGTGCAGCGCTGGGAGTTCGGCGATGTGGTCAGCAGCGTGACGTTTGCCCCGGCGCCGGCGGGTGTGGTGCGGCTGGCTGTGGGGCTGCGCAACGGCGTGGTCGAGATGTGGGAGGCGTAGGGAGGGGGAGTACGGTCAACGCGGAGGTCGCGGAGGTTCGCAGAGGACGCGGAGAAGAGAGCAGAGAGAACGCGAAGATCGCGAAGGGAGAAGACGGAGGAACCGCAGAGGACGCAGAAGAGGACGCAGAAGATGTGTGGAAGCTTCTTGGGGCGCTTGGTGGCGGGCTGGTGAATGGACCTTCGTTATGCCTGCCGCTCGGTTCACGCTCAGGGCAAGTGGCGCCGCCGGGAGGCCGGGTGCTACGATCCAGGGCGGAGACAGACTATCGCGCTGTCCGGCGGGGTGGGATCGTGGCGCCATGCACGCCGGCGCCCGCATTCGCCGGACTGGAAGGGTGGCGATTCCGCGATGAGCAATGGCGATCGGACGAACGCCCAGAAACCCACGATCCTCGGCCAGCCGCGGTCCTTGAGCGACGGTGAGGCGGAGGGTATCACCGAGATGATCCTCGAAGCCCAAGGGTCGCACCGCGAGCGGACCATCCCCAAGGAGGACCTCGACCCACAGGCCACCACGCAGATGTCGGCGGCGGTCGCACAGGTAGTCAACGAGAGCCGCGTGCTCGACATCCTGCGCAAGTTCAACCGCGATTACCTCTACGGCCTGGGCCGCTTCGACGAATACGCCGGTGGGGTGCTGCTCAAATGGGGTGACGGCTACTCGCGCAAGCACATCTGGATCACCGTCGAGGGTGACAACCTGGTCTTCGAGACCAGCCACGAGCGCACCTGCTCCATGTCCGTCTGCACCGGCAACCACCATGTCTATCCGCCCCAGATGTGGCACGATATCGGTGTGATCAATGCCGAGCTGGCCGACCAGTTCAAGCACCCGGTCTACGAGACCAGCGAGGATTAGCGCATCCCCGGGTGTTCTTGCGCGCAGCGAGGGCGAGATGGGCGAATGGAGGCCAGAGCCGTGCAGCAGCAACAGGCGCAGCCGGGCGGCGAGTCAGGACGCGCTGCCGAGGCCACGCCGCGGACAGAGCAGGAGGCAACTCCGCGCCGCGCGCTGCTGCTGGATGGCGACCTCTTCTTCGCCGTCAAAGTGGCCGATACCCTCAAGCACGCCGGCTATACCACCCGCACTACGCGCCGCACGGAGGACTTCGCGGCGGCGCTGGCGAGCGAGCGGCCGGAGGTGGCGCTGGTCAACGCGGGCGCGCGGGGCGTGGATTGGCGAGCAGCGGTTGAGATGGCGCGTGCGGCGGATGTGCCGGTGGTCGTCTACGCGCCGCACGTGGATGTCGCGACCCACGAGGCTGCCCGGGCCGCGGGCGCGACGAGCGTGATCGCCAACTCGAAGCTGGCGGCCGATCTGCCCGGCGTGGTGGCACGGGCGTTGCGCCGCGGGAGCATATCAGCCGCGACCGCCGCATCGGCGGTCGCCGATCCCGGCGACGAGCACGAGAGCCAGACAACTGGCGGGGCACCGAACGCGGAGCGTACGTAGCCGGTGGGCAAACGCACGCTGATCACATAGCAGGAGATGATGACGATGGCAACCCCACAACAATGGCACGAGCTAGCGCAGCAGCTGCGCATTGACAGCATCCGCTCGACCACGCAGGCCGGCTCCGGCCACCCGACCTCTTCGATGTCGGCGGCCGACCTGATGGCCGTGCTGCTCTACCAATACCTGCACTACGACTTCCAGAATCCCAAGAACCCCGACAACGATCACCTGATCTTCTCCAAGGGCCACGCGGCGCCGCTGCTCTACGCGGTCTACAAGGCGGCTGGGGCAATCAGCGACCAGCAGATGATGACGCTGCGCAAGTTCGGTAGCCCCATCGAGGGCCACCCGGTGCCGACGCTGCCGTGGGTGGAGGTCGCCACCGGCTCGCTCGGCCAGGGTCTGCCGATCGCCGAGGGGCTGGGCATCGCCGGCAAGTACCTGGACAAGCTGCCCTATCACATGTGGGTGCTGCTGGGCGACAGCGACATGGCCGAAGGCTCGGTCTACGAGGCGCTGGAGCTGACGGCGCATTACAAGCTCAACAACGTAATTGGCATTCTCGACATGAACCGCCTCGGCCAGCGCGGCCCGACGATGCTCCAGTGGAATGCTCCGGCCTACGCGGCGCGGGCGCAGTCCTTCGGCTGGCACACCATCGAGATCGACGGCCACGACCTGGATCAGATCAACAGCGCCTATGCTGAGGCGCTGAAGCAGACCGAGCAGCCGACGCTGATCGTCGCCAGGACGATCAAGGGCAAGGGCTTCTCGGAGATCGAGAACAAAGAGGGCTGGCACGGCAAGGCGCTGCCGCCCGACATGGCGCAGCGCGCGATCGCGGAGCTCGGCGGCGAGCGCAACATCACCGTCCAGGTGCAGCATCCGGCGCAGCAGGCGCCCGCGCCCAAGCCGGCGACCGAGCCGCTTCACCTGCCCACCTATGCGGAGGCGATCGCCACGCGCCAGGCCTTCGGCGAGGCGCTCAGGGCGCTCGGCGCGGCCTACCCGGACGTGGTGGTGGTGGACGGCGAGGTCGGCAACTCGACCTACACCGACATCTTCGCCAAGGCCTATCCGGATCGCTTCTTCGAGCAGTACATCGCCGAGGAGCAGATGGTGGCCTCGCAGGTCGGCTTGCAGATTCGCGGCTACCAGCCCTTCGGCGCGACCTTCGCCGCGTTCTACAGCCGCGCCTTCGACTTCGTGCGCATGGCGGCCATCTCGCGCGCCAACATCAAGCTCTGCGGCTCGCATGCCGGCGTCTCGATTGGCGAGGATGGGCCGTCGCAGATGGGTCTCGAAGACCTGGCGATGATGCGCGCAGTCTACGGCAGCGTCGTGCTCTATCCTAGCGACGGCAACTCGGCCGCCAGGCTCGTCAAGGACATGTACGACTACAAGGGCATCTCGTACCTGCGCTCGACGCGCGAGAAGACGCCGATTGTGTACGGCCCCGACGAGCAGTTCCCGGTCGGCGGCAGCAAGGTGCTGCGACAGTCGGCGAGCGATAAGGTGACGGTGGTGGCGGCAGGCATCACGCTGCACGAGGCGCTGAAAGCCCACGACCAGCTCCAGAGCCAGGGCATCGCCATCCGCGTGATTGACGCCTATTCGGTCAAGCCGATCGACGCGCATACGCTCCACGAGGCGGCACAGGCGACCAACGGGCTGATTGTGACGGTGGAGGACCACTGGCTCGAAGGCGGTTTGGGAGACGCGGTGCTCGACGCCTTCGCCGGCATGGAGGGGCAGATGCCGCAGGGTGCGCAGCCGCGGGTGGTCAAGCTGGGCGTCCACGGCATGCCCGGCTCCGGCAAGCCGGAGGAGCTGCTGCACTGGGCAGGGATCGACGCCGACGCCATCGTCAAGACGGTGAAAGAGCTGATCGGGTAAACCTCACCCCCGTCCCCCTCTCCCTCAACTGGGAGAGGGGGTGTTTTGATTGTCACATGTTGCCCGTGACTGCGAACCACACTGGCGCCGAGCCAGGGCCGACGAAAAGGATCGGCGCAAAGCCGGGGTGCGGCAGAGCGACATGCGTGTCGATCTCGGCGTCGCCGGTGGACGAAGCCGGGACAGGATCGGTGAAGATCGGGCTGGCGTTCTCGTAGCTGAGGATCGCGCGGAAGGTCGGGATCGGATTCGTGCCGGCTAGTGGCCCGGCCGCCAGCACCAGCCCTCGGACGCGCACGCGCAGCCGGCCATCGGTGCTCAGCTCGCCGTCCGCCGCGTCGAGCGCCCAGGGGATGCCGCCGCCGTGGATGCCGCGGATCGGGGTCCCGCCAGCGCCGACGAACGCGCCCGTCACCGGGGCCATCGTGTGGAACTTCAGGATCGCGGCGTTGTCATTGTCGTCGTTCGCCGCCGCCTGTGCAGTCGCTGGCCGCCAGAGCGCACCCAGGCTCCCCAGCGCGGCTCCGGCGGCCACGCCACCCGCGCCGATCAGCACCCCGCGCCGCGAGACACGGGATGTGCTCTCCCTTGTCGCAGCGGGTGCCGGCACCATATTCTCCGCCATCTCTCACTGACCGCCTTTCTCGCCTCTTACGAGCGAAGTGCATACCCTGCTTTGCGGTACGGGTCGGGTTACACGGCAAGCGGCCGGGCGAGTGCGAGCAGGCTGGATGGTGCTCGTGTATTCGAGGGCTGCTACGGCGCGGGGTGCTGGGGCCACAGCGCGGCGAGAACCACCGGTAGCGCGACGATCAGCGCCGTCGCGGCCAGCGTCCAGAGCGCCGCGGTGGCCTGTGTGGTGTGACCACTCTCACGCCAGGAGCGCATGCGGCGGAACACGCCCACGAGGCTGGCGGCGTACACGATGGCTGCCACCAGCAGCATGGCGGCAAGCGCGATCACCTCGACCTCCTGCTGCGTCGCGAATCCCTGGGCACCGAGCGCGAGCCGCGCAACTGTCGGCAGCGCCAGCGCGATCGCGAAGAGCACGACGAGGCGGATGAGCGGCGTCAGGCCGGCGAGCAGGCCGCGGCGCACATCGTCGCGCGAGCCAGGCGCCGAGCCAGCGGTTGATTGTGCCATGAGATGCCTCCCTTTGTGAACTGAGATGACTCTGTCCCTCTGCGTCCTCTGCGGTTTCTATCCTCATCACGCGGCCGAGCCGAGCGCGGCGCTGTAGAACGCGACGAGGCGATTGACGTATTCTTGCCCGGCGACGTGGTAAGCCTGCGCGTGATCGGCGCCCGCTACCATCCAGGTCTGGACCGAAGCGTTGGGCGCGGCCCGCGCGGCGGTGGCGAGCACGTTCAGATTGGATGGCGGGTTGAAGTGGTCGGCGCCGCCCTGGATGAAGAACAGCGGTCGTGGCGCGATACGCGCGACGACATCCACTGGGCGCACATCGTAGAAGTCAATTCCGTAGAGCACGCGCGCGGCGAGCAGACCGCCGGGGGTGAAGGGTGCGGGCGCGCCGGCTTTGGGGATCTCGCGTTCCAGGATCGGGGCGACGTCCGGGTAGGCGCTGTCGGCTACGATCGCGGCGATCTCCGGCTCCTGTGCTGCCGCGAGCAGCAGCGAGATGGCGCCCATCGAGACGCCCCAGCCGCCTATGCTCTGCGGCCGCCCCAGGTTGGGATAGGGCAACTTCCCCGAGCGCAGGAAGTCCACCGCGCCCAGCACGTCGCGCTGCTCGAAGTAGCCGAGCGACCACGCCGCGGGCTGCGACTGGCCGTGGCCGCGCATGTCGAAGGCCAGCACCGCGAAACCCTGCCGCGCAAGCGCCGCGCTGAGATCGGCGAGGCCGGCGGCGGGATCGGTGCGGTTCTGCTGCGAGCCATGCACCATGATGATCGTGCGCCTCACAGTCAGCGTGCCGTCGGGCAAGACACCGGGGATCAGCCAGCCGCGGATGGTGAGGTGATCGTCGCGGCTGGGGAAGCGCACGTCGTGGTAGGCGAGGCCGGCGTCGGCGGGCGTCCAGGTGATGGCGAGCGGGGGCTGCGCATGCTCGGCCAGGCCGATTGCGATGTAGGTGGAGACGCCCGCGTAGGCGAAGAAGACAATCGCGGTGACGGTCAGCAGCAGTGCCACCATCCGGCGTGGCCAGCGAGCATCAGATGCCCTGGTGCGCGCATCCGGTCTGAGCCACCTGGCGGGAGGTGCTGAGGATTTTTGGCGCGAAGTGGGATCGGATGCCATATGCACCGCTCCTGTGTGATGCGTTGCGCGAGCCAGGCGAGGCCGGCGCGACGATGCCGTGCAATAGCCACGCCGCGAGCAATCCGGCGCTGGCCCTACGAGTCCACACTCCACGTCCACCGGCGAGAGAGGCTCGCCAGTCCCCTTGGATTCACTGCCGCCAGTATCGCCTACCATGCGCCGCGCTACCACACATCATCTGCATCACCACCCGCATGAGTGCCCGCATGATGTGCGCGCATCACCGCCCGCTGATCTAACCGCGCGGTCCTCACGGCGCGCAGTTGTCCGCGCCTGTTCCCACACTGGGGAAGTCCGATGCTCAGTGTTGACTGCCTCGGCGCTCTTCAGAGACCGGCTTTGGCTGGTACGGCGTGTCGCGCAGCGCCTGACGCAGCGCCGTCAGACCCATGATCAGCGCCCGCTGCTCCTCCCCAGATAACTGGTTGAAAGCCTCGGCGTGGCGCTCGTGCATGCGGCGCCGCATCTCGGCGGTCATCCGCGCGCCCTGCTCCGAGAGACGCAGCAGACGCAGGCGGCTATCGCGGGCGTCGCGCTCGCGCGTCACCCAGCCGCGTTGCTCCAACTGCTGCACCAGCCGGCTGATGCTGCTCTTCTCCAGCGCCAGCGCGGCGCCCAGCTCCTGCTGCGAGAGTGGCGCGCGCTCGGCCAGCAGGCTGAGGGCGTAGATCTCCGACAGCGAGAGCGACCAGCCCGGCAGAAGCTGCTCGGGCCGGTGCGCGCCCATCTCGCGGATGACATCCATCAAGAGCTGGTCGAGCGAGTTGGTATCCATGTTCCCCATTGTCGCACACAGGGGTTGCATCACACAACCATTTAGTTGTATCATCGAACCATATGGTTGCGCGTTACAACCATATGACTTCCAGCAACGACCTTGCCGTCTTCGGCAAAGGAGAAGCTCTATGGTTATCGCTTCGCAACAGACAGAGAGGGCACAGATCGCGCGTATCGCGTATGTCGTGCTCGCCTGGTTCGTGCTCGTGCTGAGCGGATCGGTCCTGGGGATATTTGCCCACTATCCGCTGGTGTTTTACCTGGCCGTTGGCGGTCCGGTCATCGTGTATGTAGCCGCTTACCTCCTCTCCACCGCCTTCCGCCGCTTCGTGCGCGCCTTCGTCGGCGACCCGTGGGGTATTACGGCGATCCAGGTCTATCGCGTACTTGGCGTCGCGATGGCGATCCAGGCGCTCAGAGGTGCCTTGCCCGCGGTCTTTGGGCTGCCCGCAGGCGTGGGTGACTTCTTCATTGGGCTGACAGCGCTGCTGGCTGCCCTGGCTTGGTCGTCTGGGGGCAGGCAGGGCAAAGTGGTGTTCGTGCTCTGGAATGCCCTGGGCTTACTGGATCTGATCATCGCATTGGGCACGGGCGCGCTGGCCCTGCTCACGCAATCTGGCCCGGCCACGATGGCTCCCATGCGCCTCTACCCGTTGAGCCTCGTGCCCGCCTTTGGGGTGCCGCTCGCGTTCATCCTCCACATGACCGGGCTCACGCAATACTGGCACCTGTCAAGGAAGCGGTCCTCGTAACACGACTCTTCCCACCTGCTCAACAAGGTGCGACCCCAGCAGCGTTGTCTTTGAGGACAGCGCGGGGGAGATGGGGAGAGCGCCCGCCGGCTTGCCGGGAGATGCCTGATATTTGCCCGAAAGGAACCTTGCACGATGCACGTCACCCAAGCCATGTATCCCGCGCGAACCACCGCGCGGCAGCGCTGGACGGCGCTGACCCTGCTTGCGGCCGTCGAGTTCATGATCCTGCTCGACACCGCGATCGTCAACATCGCGCTGCCGGCGATCAAAGCCGGTCTCCACTTCTCCGAGGCGGACCTGCCCTGGGTGCAGAACGCCTATCTGCTGGTCTTTGGTGGCTTCCTGCTGCTTGGCGGGCGAGCCGCGGACTTGTTCGGGCGGCGGCGCTTTTACCTGCGCGGCCTGAGCCTGTTCACCGCCAGCTCTCTGCTGGCAGGTCTTGCTCCCATGGGTGGCATATTGCTGCTCGCCCGCGCATTGCAGGGTGTCGGCGCGGCGATGGTGCTGCCAGCGGAGCAATCGCTGCTGGTGACGATCTTTGCCGACCAGGACGAATTCAACCGCGCGTTCGGCATCTGGAGCGCCGTGGGCGCCGCGGGCGGCATCTTCGGCATTCTGCTCGGCGGGGTGCTCACCCAGGTCGCCGGCTGGCCCTGGATCTTCTTGATCAACGTGCCCGTCGGCGCCGTCGTCCTGTTCTTCAGCCCGCGCCTGCTGCCGGAGAGCCGCGCGGATGGTGCGGGATCTGGGCGCCGGCTCGACGTCGCGGGTACGCTGAGCGTCACGCTGGCGATCCTGCTGTTCGCCTACGCGCCGATCGCCGGCCAGCAGCAGGGGTGGGCGTCGCCGCTGGCGCTTGGCCCGCTGCTGCTCGCCGTGCTGCTGCTGGTGGCGTTCCTGCGCATCGAGGCGCGCAGCTCGTCGCCGCTGGTGCCGCTGCGCCTCTTCCGCATCCGCAACAGCAACGGCGCGAACATCGCCAGCTTCCTGGTGGGCGCGGCGCACGCGCCGATGTTCTATCTGCTCTCGCTCTACTTCCAGCAGGCGCTGGGCTACGAGGCGCTTACGGCCGGACTGGCGATCTTACCGATCGGCGCCGTCAGCGTGCTCGTCTCGTTCGTGCTGATCCCGCGGGCGCTGGACTACCTCGGCGCGCGGGGCGTGCTGGCCGGCGGACTGCTGCTGCTGGCGGCCGGGTTGGCGCTCTTCGCGCGCGTGCCGATCCCCAGCAGCTACGCGCTCGATATCCTGCCCGCCAGTCTGATCGTCGCCATCGGGCTGCCTGCCGCGTTCGTTGGCACCAACATCGCCGCCGTCACTGCCGTTGAGCCGGAGGAGACCGGGCTAGCGTCGGGCCTGATGAACACCACGCAGCGTGTCGGCAGCGGCATCGGCATCGCCGTGCTGACCGCCGTGTTCGTCGCGCGCGCCGGCACACTCAGCGCCCCAACCAGCGCACCAGCACTTGCGGCGGGCTTTCAGGCAGGATTCCTGGGCGCGGCGATCTTCGCGCTGCTGGGAGCGGCCGTGGCGCTGGTGCTGTTGCGGCCGCCGCGACAGGCTTATGGCAAAGTGGAGGGCGATCGTGAGCACGACCTGGCCGCGGCAGGACCGCACAGGCTGCCCTTCCACCACTAACGATATCCACCAGCACAGAAAGGACCGTACACGATGACTCTGTATTCCCTGACCCTGTTTGCGCACATCGTGGGCGTTCTGGGCCTCTTCGTCGGCATGGGTCTGCAATGGGCCGCCACCCTTCGCCTCCGCCGCGCGCGGAGCATGGGGCAGGTGCGCGAGTGGAGCGGTCTCGTCGCTGGCGCCGGCAGGCTCGGGCTTGTGTCCGGCGTGGTGCTGCTCGCGGCGGGCATCTACATGATGGTTGTCGCCTGGGGCCTGACGCCTTGGCTTGTGGTCTCGTTCGCCGCGATGCTGGTGATGCTGGCGCTGGGCATGGGTGTGACGACCCGGCGGCTGCGCGGCATCCAGCGCACTGCGGCGACAACGGGCGCTGGCACGGGCACGGGAGCCATCCCAGCCACGGTCCAGCAGCAACTCCACGATCCAGTGGTGTGGATCGCTGCGCAAATGGCAGGCAGCTCGGCGCTCGGCGTCGTCTTTCTGATGACCACCAAGCCGGACCTAGCCGGATCGCTGCTCGCCGCCGCTACAGCGCTCGTCCTCGGGGCCGTTGTCGGGATCGTGTCCACCAGGCCCGGGCGGGCTGACCGCGCAGCTACAATGCCTATGGAGGAAGTGGCCTGAGCTAACGATCCACGCCTCGGCGAGAGCGGTTGCCGCCGGGCTACGCGCACGCGCTCTCGCCGGCTGTCGGCCCTTCCCTATCCTCAATGTGCGCACGCATCGCCTGAGGATACTGACCTCGCTCATTTGTGAGCGCGCGACGCAAGCGGACGTAGTACTCGGCATGGTGACGCCGCGATGGGCCGCGCCGCGCGCCACCGTAGGCGGCGCAACGGGGCCTTTCGGGCAGTACATTGGGGGCGAGAGGACGAGGGGGCGTATGGGGATCGTGTGGGCGCTGGTTGGCGTCGGGGCGGCCGGCCTGGGGCTGGGAATCTGGCTGTTCGTCCGCGCGCAACACATGCGGCGAGGAAGGGTCTTCGGCGTCTTTGGCGGCGTGGTCCTGGTCCTCGCCGCACTCGTCTTGCTCGCCTGCTACCTGCCGGTGTTCGTCCTGCCGGATGTCGCGGCCGAGTCCGCGGTCTTCAATCAGCCGGCGCCGGTTGACGCAAGCGCCAACGTGTTCTTCCTCTCATCCTCGGAGGTGGATTACGGCACGCCAAGCATTCCTACCGACACGCTGATCGCCGTCGCCGCCCGCACCGGCAGGGTCCGCTGGCAGCACGCACTGCCGGGCACACGATCCCAACTTGCAGTTGAGGGCGATAGCGTCTACGTGGCGACGCTTCTGCTGCCGCCTGCTGACACCGTCACCGTGGCGGCATACCGCGGCGCCGATGGAGCGCTGCTCTGGCAACTGACTACTGCCAGCAGTCTGCAACACGCTGTGCTCGGAGCGACCGGCGATGTCGTGTATTTCCTGACTGGAGTAGCAGCACCAAGCTCACCGGCTACGATCATCGCTCTGCGGGCATCCGACGGAACAAAGCTCTGGAGCGCCGAGACCGGCACCGATGCCAAAGCGTACGTCACGACGCTGCTCGCCGCGCCCGATGCCGTCTATTTATCGACGAGAATTGGCGTCGAGGCGCACGGCGCCGCGAATGGTCGGCGGTTATGGACGCACACGCAGCTTGCCTCGAATCCGGTCGTCGCGGCGGGTGTTGCGTACCTGCCGCTCTCAGGCCGCGGGTTCGCGGCGGTGCGTGCGCGTGATGGCACAGTGATCTGCCAGGCAGACGGCAAATTCGTGGCGACGTTTGGAGCGCTCGACGGCGATTCCCTCTACCTCTCCGGCCTCATCCAGGGGTCGCCTGGCGAAAGCCCTCCGTACCCTTCCGCCATCTATGCCTACGACGCGGCGACCTGCGCGCCGCGCTGGCACGCGGCGTACGTGGCGAGCGATCTGATGGCTAACGGTGGCAATGTCTACATGATAGCGGCAGACAGTGGGACGGTCACAGGAGTGCGCGGCGCCGACGGTACGGTGCTCTGGCACAGCGGCGCGGTGACGAGTACGCTCAGCGGCATGGGCTGGAGGTTCTCAACCCAGCCTGCCCTGCTTGGCACGACGCTCTTTGCGACGTCGGGTATCATGGGCGGCGGCATTCACGTGTTCGGCGGCTACGGCTGGGTCCATCTCTATGCTTTTAGCGGCCGCAGCGGCTTCAACTATTGGCATGAGCCCATCGGTCACCGCACGCGCTTCTCCTCACATTTGGTGTTTTGAATATGGCGGCGATGCATGCGCACGAGCAGGACCCGTCGCATGGTACTCCTGGGTAGCGCGCACGAGGCGACGCCTCAACTCTGATAGGCTGTACATACGTCAAGAAGGCACTGAAAGCAGCGGGTGTAGCGGCGAGGCCCGCCTCGCCCTGCCGAGGACCGAGCACAGCGTATGGCGACCTACACGGGACAACGCGAGCAAGACCTGGCGCGGCGCGTCCGGCGTATGCTCATCGAGCAGAGCGCGATCCTCGCCGAGGAGTCGCCCGACGAGTTCACCTGGCTTACCAGGCACTTCGCCGAGGAGCAGCGCTTCTTCGAGGAGGAGCTGGGCGCGCTGCTGGAGCTGCGCCTGGGCCGCTGGGCGCGCACCTACTGGCCGATGGCCCCGCGCGTGCGCGAGCTGTGCATCGCCGACGTCTTCGAGCTGACCACGCGCAAGCAGACCGCCTACGCCTGCCTGATCCGCGCCTATCGCAGCGTGCGCCTGCTGGAGGCCGGCGAGTCGGCTAGCTCCTTCCGCTTCGCCGAGCTGTTCCGCTACGTGGCGGAGGAGGGGCAGCGGCAGTCGCCGTGGCTCAGCTTCGATGAGGCGATGATCAACGAGGCGCTGGCGACGCGCGGCGAGGCCGACGCGGGCGACGACGAGGAGCTGCTGGAGCTGGCCGCCGAGGGCGCAAAGGGCAGGGGACGCAAGAAGTCCGCGACGAGCGGACCGAACGGCGCGAGCGGCCACGGGAATGGAAACGGCGCCGCGCTGGCGACCGCGACAGCAAGCCGTCCGCGCAAGACCTCGACTCCGGCGACGACGCGCCTGGGCGCGGCACAGCGTGTGCGCGCCAACCAGCGCGCCTTCTACCAGGCGTTCGCGGCGTTCGAGCGGCTGCGGCTGCTGCGCCGCATTGGCGCCGACGACCGCCAGCGCGCCGACGAGCGCTACAAGCTGGACGACCGCGACTACAGTGGCATCTACGAATTCACCGACCTGATCGACCGCTTCCTGCCGCCGGCGGGGCTGGTGGCCTACGACGAGCTGAACCCCGACGGAGGCGACTGATGGCGGCACGCGCGGGCGGCGGCACCAGCGCCGGCAATGGGGATGGGAACGGCTACAGCAACGGGCGCGGCGGCCGAGGCGGCCCAGGCCGCGCGTGGATCCGGCGCATCCGGCTGCTCAACTGGCACGGCCACGAGAACGCGACACTCGACGTGCTCGGCGACATGCTGGCGATCATCGGCGAGAACGGCTCCGGCAAGTCGCTGATCCTCGACGCGATCGACTGGGCGCTCTTCCCCGCCTCAGGCAAGCAGTTCAACCTCGCCGCGCGCGAAGGTGGGCGCACCAGCAAGCGCACGCTCTCCAACACGATCCTGTTCTTCGATCCGCACGGCATAGACCGACCTGACAAGGGCTGGCGACGCCAGCGCACGGTAGGCTACTGCGGCGTCGAGGTGGAGCACGAGGGTGAGGGGCGCTGGGTCTATGGCGCGGCGGCCACCTGCACGCCCAATTCAGCCCACCCGTTCTACTACGCGCTGCCGGCGGCACTGGAGCAGGTGCAGTTCCTCGAAGTCACCGCGCGCGGCCAAGCCCCGCTGGAGATGCAGGCCTTCCGCGCGGCCAACGACACGCTGGTCAACGTCGGCGGCGCGGTCTTCAATGCCAGCCAGGCCGAGGATTACAACCGCCTCGTGGCGCGGCGGCTGCTCAACATCGAGGGCGCCGACTGGCAGCGGCGCTACGACGCGCTCTACGACGTGCTGCACCGCATGCTCGGCCTGCGCGTAGACGACGCGCTGGTGGCCGATCCGAGCGGCGTGGTGCGCCAGTTCCTGCCGGTGGTGGACCGTCCCCATCTGGAGCGGCTGGTCGAGGGGCTGGAAGGCATCCAGCGCATCCATCACGACATCGAGGAGTACGCCAAGCTGCGCGCGACGCTGGCCGGGGTGGTCGAGGCGCGCAAGAGATATCACCAGGCGGTGCTCGATCACGCCGCGCTCGCCTGGCTGCGCGCCGCCTGGGGCCACGACGACGCGGCCGCCGCCCAGGCGAAGGCTGACGAGGCGCTGCGCGAGGCGGAATCGGCGGCGCGGCAGGCCGAGGCCGACGAAGAGGTGGCTTACGCCGAGGAGCACGCCGCGCGCCGCGAGTTGGATGCCTTGCAGCAGCTCCACCAGGGCGAGGTGGTGCAGGCCGTCGCCCACGCCGATCAGGCGCTCTCCGCCGCCAAGCACGCGCAGGACCGCGCCGCCCGCGAGCTGCGTCAGGCTGAGGAGCGGTTGCGGCGCACCGAGCAGGGCGTCTCGGCCGCACGCCACGCTCTGGAGAGCGAGCGCGAAGCCGCTGTCGCGCGGCTGGGCGACCTGCGTGCCCGTGCCCAGGATGCCCTCGGTAATCTGCCACCCGCCCTGCGCGACGCCTGGGCGGCGCTGATCGCCACACCCGGAGACGAGGGTCTGGGCGACGCGCTGCACGCCGCCTGGCTCGACGCCGACCGAGAGCTGGCGGGCTTCGAGGCTCAGGTGCGGCGCATCGAGCAGGCGACCGCCGCAACCACCGCCGCGCGCCAGACTGAGCGCGACGCTCGCGCCCAGCACGAGGCCGCCAATCGCGCTGTGCAGTCCGCGCGCACCGCGCTGTGGGCGCGCTGGGATAAGATGGTGCAGCGCTGGCCGGCGGGAATCGGCGACGCACCTGGCAGCGAGCCGAGCACGATGACGCTGCCACCGCTGGCGCAGGACTGCCAGAAGCAGGCCGAGACCGCGCGCGGCGAGGTCCGCGAGGCCAGCGCGCGCGCCGCCAAAGCGGAGGTGCGCACCGGCGAGATCGAGCGGCGCATCGCGGCCATCGAGGAGGAGGTCGGCCAGACGCAGACCGAGCCGAAGCCAACGCTCTCGCCGGAGCGCGAGCGCGCATGGCAGCGGCTGCGGACGGTAGACCACAATTGCGCGCCGGCCTACCGGCATCTCGATCTCGCGCGCGAGGGGGCGCCGTGGGGCGAGGCCATCGAGGGGCTGCTGGATCACCTGGACGTGCTGACGCTGCTGACACTCTCGGTCGCGCCAGAGCAGGCGCGTGCGGCGCTGGGCGCGGAGGCCGACTGGCACGCGCTGCTACCCAATCCCGCCGCTGGCAAGCCGCGCGGTGGCTCGCTCGCCGCGGCGCTGGTGACGTCGCATCCCGACCTGCGCCGCTACCTCGACGCGACATTTGGTGAAGTCGCGCTGGCGCCACAGCCCACGCGCGGTGGCGACTACCTCTGCCCCGACGGCCGCTATCGGCTGGGCGACGTATCGGGCACGGTGCGGCGCGCCAAACGCTCCGAGACGCTGATCGGCGTCGTGCGCCGCCAGGCGGCCGCCGCCGCCCGTCGCGACGAGCTATCGCGCGAGCGAGCGGACCTGTTGGCCCAGCTTGCCGACGGGCGCGACATCCTGCGCACCGAGCAGCAGACGATCGCCGCCGCCGAGCAGCGTGCCCGGGGGCTAGCCGAGCTGGCGCACATGCTGGACGAGATCGAGCAGCGCCGCGGCGAGCTGCGCAGCCTACGCGAAGCGGAAGAAGCCGCCCAGCTCAAGCTGGGCACCGCCGGCCGCGAGGCGGAGGACGCCGCGGCGGACGAAGAAGACGTGCGCCTGCGCTGGGCTGAGGTGACGGCTTCGTATCCTGGCCTGGCCGATCCCGCGCAGCTTGCCCGCGCCCGTGCCACCCTCGCCCTGGCTGTCGGCGACACTGCCGCGCGTGCCGGCGAGACCCGCGGCCGCCTGGGGCAGCTCCGCACGCGGCTGCGCTCCGAAGAGGACGGCCACGGCGCCGAGAACGAGGCGTTCGGCATGGCCCGCGCGCAGCTGGAGCAGGCCGACCGCGACGCGCAGGAGGCGCAGCGCATGCTCGACCAGGCGCGTGGCGCACTGCACGCCGCCGGGCTGCAAAACGTTGAGACGCGCATCACCCAGCTCCAGCGCCGCCTGAAGGCAGCCGAGGAGGCCGCGCGACAAACCGCCGTCGCGCGGGGCATCGCCACACACCAGATGGAATCCGCCCGCACGGCACGCGACGCGCAGACCGCGCGCACGGCTGAGGCCGCACAGCATCTTGAGCGGCGCAACAAGGCATTCGCCGCACTGCTTGAGGCCGTCGCCGATAGCCTCGATTTGCCCGACAACCAGGTGGACGATCCGGTGCGCTTCGCCCGCTCGCTCACCAAGGGGCGCGACAGCCGCAATCGGCTGGAGGACGACTTGCCGCGCGTCTACAGCGCCGCCGAGCGCGAGCAGAACGGCTTCCTGGTGGTCGTAGCGGAGTATCAGGCACTGGTGGGGGCGGACGACCGCTTCGGCCTGCGTCCGCCGGTCAAGCGCGAGCTGGCGCTCGCCCCGCAGGGCTGGCTGCTCGACGTGGTCCCGCGCATGGAGGGTACCCACGACGCGCGACTGCTGCTCAATCGCCTCGACGCGACCATCGAGCAGCTCCAGCAGACGCTGGCCGAGCGCGTGACGCGGGTGGTGCGCGACATCATCCTGGGTGAGGTGGTCAGCCACCTGGTGGAGCAGCTCACCCGCGCGCAGGCGATTATTGAGGGGCTGAACGAGCGGCTCAGCACGGCGCGCTTCTTCGCCCGCAACACGCGCTTCTCGCTCAAGCTTTCGGTGCGGCTGGCGCGCCACCCCGACATCCCCTTCGACCACGTCGCCGTCGCCACGGCGCTGATGGAGCACGGCCGCGCGATGCCGGCCGCAGTGCAGGGTCAGCTCACGGCGATCTTCGCCGCCTGGCTGGACGAGCAGATGCGCGGCCAGACGCAGCCCTCGGTGGAGGCGCTGGTGGACCAGCTCGACTACCGCCGCTGGGTGGACATCTCGCTGCTGCACAGCGACGACCTCGACCCGCGCGTGCGGCCGTGGGATAGCGCCGTCTCGGGCTTCGGCAGCGGCGGCGAGCAGCGCGTGCCGGTCTACGTGCTGCTGCTGACGGCGGCGGCGATGCAGTTCGCGGTCTCCAGCGCGCCGCTGCGCCTGCTGATGCACGACGAGGCCTTCGCGCGCATGGACCAGCGCAACGCCGACCTGGTGATCCGTTTCGCGCAGCAGCTTGGCATGGGCCTGGTGATCGCCAGCCCCAATCTGGACCTCTTTGCCGAGGGCGTCAGCTACGCCACCGCCTACCGCCTGCGCCAGCTCCAGAGCGGCCTGATCGCTCGCGAGGCGCTCCACCTGCGCTCCGCCCCGACAGATGAAGATGCGGATGCGGACGACACTGCGCCAATGCCGCGCGCGCAATATAATCCCGGGCGGTGAAGCGTGCTGAGTACCAATACGTTATGCGTCGGAGGGTTTGGAGAAGGCCTGATACTCGCGGAGATCGTCTGCCGAGATGCTTTCAGGCGGAACGAGCCGATAGTGTTTCTCCGCAAGGATTCGCAGTTCGCCATTTTGTGAGATGAATTCGAAAAGCGCAATCAGGGCCCTTGCCATGAATTGAGCCGCGATCGGTCGGCAGACGAGCATCGGGAACTTCTCAGCGCACATTGCGATATCTTGCTCAATCTGGATGATGCCGATCCGGTCCCGATGCCCCTTGGCCTGTACGGGAATGATGTGTTGCGTTCCAGAGCGGTCCACGCCTACGTACAGTTCGTCCGTCTCTACCTGCCCTATGCTGGCCACCGTTGTGCGCAGATGGTTCTGCAGCGAATAGCAGGTGATCCCCATGAAGATGTCTACCAGCCGGTTATAGCGCAGCTTCGCTAGCAGGGCCTGTTCATCGCTCAGTGCGTAAGAGGCGACGAGACCTGGGGTAGCATCTGGTATTTTGGTGTCGGCAAGCAACACGTTAGGCGCGATGATGGCGATCCGGGCCAGGATGAAGGCATATCGGCCCCTTCCAGCAGGCCGAATCGTCCACTCTTCTCCTTCCGGCGCCGTCGCGCGCACCGAATCGGGCATTTCGCCTCGATAGCGAAAGGTGTAGAGCAGATCGCCCAGATTCTTCGGCGGCTCGATACCGAGCGCTTGCGCCGCAGTGGTCAGTTCTTCGCGATCGAACGGCACTTCTCGCAGCCCAGACCGGTACCGCTGCTGGAAGATATACGCGATGATACGCTGGTAGCGGTTCGGGGGGCGCGCATCACTGGCATCAGGCATGAGGTTACCTCAGTAATGTCTATGCAGTCAGCCTGGCCAGCGCAAGACGACCACCTCTTCGCGGAGCATGGCGCGCGTCGCGGTTGCCAGGCGCGTGCGGAAGAGATCGATGCCATCCAGCTCGTAGCCGAGGGATTGGCCGATCGCTGCTAGCAGTTGGCCTGTCGGGATATGCACGCGCAGGTAGGAGGCCTGGTCGCCCACGACGTAGGCCAGGTGGGCACCGGGACGCAGGATCGGCCGCAGCGCCGCCAGATGACGCGCCATGCCGCCGAAGTAGAGCTTTGTGGCGCGCGCGTAGAGCCGCTCGAAGCCCGACGTCTTGCCTAGCGCGATACGCCGCGCCTCGATCTCGGCGGCGATACGCTGCACCTCGGGGAACGCGCTGACCCATGCGTCGTCGTCATCGCTCACGTAGACGTTGCGCGTGTTCGAGCGTAGTAAGCCCTGTTTCATCGCACGCAGGTCGGCCTTGCTCTGGATGAAGCCGAGCAGCACCGATTCGAGCCGTGTGGTGCGCGTGTAGTCCTTCTCGTTGGGGTACGGTGGCGAGGTGAAGACGACGTCGACCGAGGCTGGCTCCAGCACATCCCCGATGTTGCGTGCGTCGGCGTGGATGGCCTGCGCGGGAACGTCCTTGAGCGCGGCGACACCCCGTAGATCGTTCGCTATGCTTGTGACATTCGTGAGCCAGGGTGAGATCACCGGCGTGTCGGGCTTGGGCTTCCCGACTCCGACCTCCGGCCCAAAATGCAGATTGCTCGCTGTGCCTACCACCGCCTTCGCCAGCGCGAGCCGCTCGTGCGCCGCGTAGCGGGGATCGTGATGCTGCTCCAGGCATTCCAGCAGCACGAGCGTCTTGTGGAGCGGCCGCGGGCTGATCGATCCCTTGAGCAGCAGGGCCTCCGCTTCGGGTGACAGCGTGCGCAATGAGTCGCGTTCCCCACGCGGCAGGTCAAACAGCGGCTGATCCTCGACGCCGTCACGCTCCAGACGTTCCGCGGCATGTCGCGCCACCTCGCGCGCATGCGCCACCAGCTCGTCGGGGTCCACAGCCCAATCCACCTTCACCGACGAGGCGAAGTGTGCCATCGGGTTCGCCTCGATGCCGGCGCTGGGGATGCCGAGCTTCTTGCTCTCGACGAGCACCGTGCCGGTGCCACAGAACGGGTCGAGCACGCACTGTGATGGACCGGCGCCGAACCGGTGCAGGTAGTCGCGCACGAGGTGCGGCGGGAAGGAGAGCACGAAGCGATACCACTCGTGTACCGCGCGGTCTTCGGGGTAGAGCTTATTGATCTCGCTGTTTGCGCCCCGCTTGCGCGCTGTTGCGTAGCTCATAACCCGATACCCTGCTTCCAGACCGGCGCGGCTTCGATTCTATCCGCTGGGCGGGTCCCCAGACGCGCGCCGCGCAGCCGACTGACAATCCAGAGCATAGCCGAGCGGGCCGTGTGGGCACAGATGGGGGGACGAACGGCATGCCACGGCACCGTATGGAACTGTGGCGCGTCTCATCCCTGCCAATCCGGCGGCGGGTGGTGAACGTGGAATGGGACGCGACGTACCTATCAATAGCCACGACGGGGTACACTGCTCGTGACGACCGAAGGGGGCATCATCCATGATCATTCGAGTGTTTCGCGCGCACATGAAACCCGGCAAACGCGCGGCCTACGAGCGCCTGTGCCGCGAGCACTACCTCCCGCTGATCCGCGAGCAGCCGGGGTATATGACTGCGCGCATCGGCGAGCCGTGCGCGGACGCGCCGCTGGAGTTTGTGCTCGTCTCGATCTGGAAAGACCTCCCCAGCCTTCAGACGTTTGCCGGCGAGCACTGGCAGGAAGCCTACATCGTGCCGGGTGAGGCCGATCTGCTCGAAACCGCCTCCGTCGAGCACTTTGATGAGTCGTACCACAGCATGGTCGCGTTCTGGCACGCCTGCGCCGAGACCGTCAAGCGGCGCGAGCTGGCCGCCGCCACCGCCCCGCTGACCGACCGCGTATGGGACCGTATTCGCCCGGTGCTGCCCTCGGCCAACCAGCACGGGCGCCCGCGCGCCGACGACCGGCGCACGCTCGACGGCATCCTCTACGTGCTGCGGACCGGCTGCCGCTGGCACGATCTGCCGCCACGCTACGGCAGCTCCGTCACCTGCTGGCGGCGCTTCCGGCAGTGGGAGGGCGATGGCACCTGGGAGCGCGTCTGGGCGGCGCTCTTCGCGGCGCTCGACCGGCGCGAGCGGCAGACCTGGGTCCTGAGCTTTCTCGATAGCGGCTTCTTGCACTCCTGGAAGGATCCGCGCTTCACGCCTCCGGCGCGACGGCGCAACGTAAGCCGGCCGCAAGCGCCACGTTTTGAAATGGCGCATTGATCGCCACGCCACGCGCCGGTACACTTCCTCGCAAGCAGCGGGGCGGCAGCTTGTCGCACCGCGCGCACCTGCCCTCCGCGACGGGTGAGGAAGGTTGTGATCGATATGCCGGCACGGCGTGTGTTCCCTCTGCGGCTCGGCGTTGGAAGGTGCGCGGCGTTCGCCCTCTTCGTCCTCGCGGCTTGTGTGCTGGCGAGCGGCTGCGCAACGTCCTCCACGCGGGCTGCCAACCCTACAACCCCCGGACCCGCGGCGACCTTCACGCCCAATCCCCTCACCCCCACGCCGACGACGTCCGAGGCGCGCATCAACGCGCTGGTGCGGCAGGCCGTCGGGACCGCACCGCTGCAGATTCAGACCGTCTACCAGAGTACGAGCGGCCAGATAGAGGTCACGCTGACGCTCGGCGGAACGGTCCCTACGTCGGACGCCGACGTGAGCGCGATGCAGGAGCGGGTCAAGACGCTGTGCTTTGAGGCGCAGCGCGCGGTCTGGGCTGGCGGCCTGCTATCGCTCAGCCAGGTGACCATCACCGTCGTAGGGCCGATCATGGATCAGTACGCCGAGTTGGAGACCCAGGCCTATGGTGCGGCGGTGCTCAAGGCCGCCACGGAGCAGCGATTCACCTGGAGCACGCTCAGTCCGGATGGCGCCTGGGGCGCGTATGACAACACCTATCTGCGGCCGGCGTATTACGATGTGGACTAAGCGCCCAATATGCTTGCCGGGCCAACGCATCGCGCCCCTCGCCTCGCTCGCGGCGCTTGTGACCCTTCTGATCGTTGGGTGCTCCTTCGGCACTCCCAGGGCCTCGGAGACCAGGATGCCCGCGCCCAGCGCCACGGCCACCACCCCTCAACTCACCTCGGTTACGCCCGGCGCCCAGGAGCGGCGCGGCTGCGCCTCGTCAGGGACTGGATCGCGGTTGAGCATCGCCGAGGTGCGGGTAGGAACGTGGGATTCGTGGCAGCAGCTCCCTGGCGATCTGCCGCTCAAGCCCCTGCCGACGTCGGTGGCGAAGGACGTGGGCGACCTGGCGCTCAACGCGATCACGGTCGAGCTGGACCTCGCCGCGCCGGCCAGCGCCACGCCGGGCTATGTCTGCGCGCTGAGCGCGCGCATGCTGTCGTACCAGCCGCTCGCCGCGCCGATCCCCAATATCACGCGGAACTGCTCGGACCACCCCTATCTCAATCCAGGCGGGGCAGACTATGTGGGCGCGTGCGGCTTCGTCACCGCGCCCGCGGCCACCGCAACGACCGCCTTCACCCAGAGTGTGCCTGGTGCGACGATCACCGTGCCGATCCAGAACTCCGCCGCGTTGGGCGACGGGAAAGCGGTCGGGCGTCCTGGCGCGGCCGCCTCGAAGATCTGGCTCACGCTGAAGGTCGCAGCGTCGGGGCATTACAGCTTCGTCCTCGGCCTGTGGCAGGACAGCACTGGACCGACGCTAACCGCGGTGGTGAATGAGACGTTCGTCGTAGATGCAGCCCACGAATGGACCGGGCTGAGCTGTAAAGACCCACAGATGCAGGCGCAGCTCCCGCCGCCAACCGATCCGCCCACACCCCTGCTGTGCCCCGGCGCGCCGCCTGCTATGCAGTGAGTCGGCGGCCACGCGCCGATCTGGAATCCTCGCGGAGCCGCCCCACGAGTCGAGGGAGCGAGAGGGAGAGATAGGGCGAGTACGTGGGCTAAAGACCCACGGGTAATCCCGGAGGCGTCACATGCGTGATGCGGTGGTCTGTCGCGGCAATTAGCAGCCGGCATCGGAGAATCTACGCCCGCGCCGGGACGCGCGCCGGCTCCAGCGTCATGGCGATGCCGTACTTGGGCTTGAGCGTGACGCGCGGCCTCGGCACCACCGGATAGCCAGGCACCAGCTCTGGGGTGAAGTGCCGCAGGATGGTCGCCAGCAGCAGCCGCGCTTCGAGCTGCGCGAAAGGCATGCCGATGCAGGTGCGCGGGCCGCCCCCGAAGGGGAAGTACGCGCCGGGAGACACCTCCTCGCCGCGCGCTGGGTCCCAGCGCTCCGGACGGAAGCGGTCGGGGTCGCCCCACACGTCGGGCAGGCGGTGGATCACCCACTGGCTGAGCATGGCGATCGTGCCGGCGGGGAAGTGGTAGCCCTCCAGCTCGAACGGCTCGCTCGCGTGGCGCCCTTGCATCCAGGCCGGCGGGTAGAGGCGCATGGACTCGTTCACCACCCAGTCGAGGTACGGCAGCCGCGCGAGATCGTCCGGCTCCGGATCGCGCTCGCCGAGCACGTCCGCCAGCTCGGCACAGAGGCGCGCGCGCACGTCGGGATGCAGCGAGAGCAGGTAGAACGTCCACGAGAGGGCGTTGGCAGTGGTCTCGTGTCCGGCAGCGAAGAGCGTCATCGTCTGGTCGCGGATCTCCTCGTCGGTGAGGCTTGCGCCGTCGTCGTCGCGCGCGGCGAGCAGCATTGAGAGCACGTCGCCGCGGTCGCGCCCCTCGTCTCGGCGGCGCGCGATCAGGCCGTACACGTAGCCATCCAGCGCGCGGCGGCCGGCCATGTACTTGCCGTAGGGTAAGAAGGGCAGATCGAGGTGCAACGCGTTGAGCGACCACGCAATCTGCGTCGGATTCTCGATCACCAACTGGAACGCCCGCGAGAGATCGGGCTGCTCGGCCTCCAGGTCCACGTCAAAGAGCGCCTGGGCGACGATGCGTAGCGTGAGCTGCTGCATCGCGCGGGCAATGTCGAGGCGAGCGCCGGGGTGCCATGTCTCCAGCAGCTCGTGGGTGTGGCGCACCATCACCGCGGCGTAGCCCTCGACACGCTTCTTGGCGAACGCCGGCTGCACCAGCCGGCGCATGCGGCGGTGGTACTCGCCATCGGTGGTCAGCAGCCCGCGACCGAGCGTGCGCTTGAGTCCCGCCGCCACCTCACTGTTGGTGAAGCCGCGCGGATGCTCGACGAGGAAGTAGCGCACGTGCTCCGGCCGGAAGAACATCACCGCCGGATAGCCAAGCATCCAGAACGTGGCGAGGCGCCCAAAGGACCGCTGCGCGCCCTGCACGAAGGCCAGCGGATCGCGCCGGAACTGCAAGGCATTGCCGAAGTAGGGCAGCCCCTCTGGCCCCGGCGGCAGGTCGGAGCGCCGTTGAATAGACGCTCGGCGTGTACGCCACCCACCGCCCGTCGTGTGTCGGCTATCCACCTCCGCCCGCTTGACATCCATCGTCGCGCGCATTCGGTCCCTCCCTCGTCACATGCGGCCTGACGCTGCGTCACCGACATTGTACTGCATGCCATGATGTGCGCGGCAGCAACCACCTGGTGTTTGCTGTATTCGCCCATCGTGACCACCCTTCGGACCGTCGTAGGGGCGAGACATTTCTCCCCCGCGTCTGATGGGCACTTTCGCTTGTCATCTGCTCAACACGTGCAACGCCGCCAACCGCGAGCCATCTCTTGCCCCCACTGGCGCCCGGTGCTACACTGCGCTCACAGCCTGACTGTAACGCCCAGGAGCTGTGCTGTGAGTGGATCGTCCGCTTTGCCCGATAGCCTGCGCATCTTCGTCAGCCACAGCCATGAGGATGACGAGTACTGCCGCGCCTTCGTGGACGAGCTGCGGCGGCTCTGCGGCGAGCACGATGCGGTGTGGTACGACGAGCACAATCTGACCTCCGGCGAGCTGATGCGCGAGATCCAG
>DASVAA010000245.1:0-30032 GCA_036376595.1 Ktedonobacterales bacterium
GACGGCCCAGGGCATGAACGCCCCCGCGCCGTGGGTGCCCTACACGCGCGCCGGCTGCAACGTCGGCTCGGTCGCCACCGCCAACACGATCCTCGAGAACACCGCCATTGACATCCCCACGGTCTTCGGCGCCAACTCGCCCGAGGCCCAGGAGGTCGTCAGCAATCCCAATCAGGCGTTCTCCGACTTCGTCGGCATCGGCGTCCACTGCGCCGCCGGCAATGGCCTCTGCTCCAACGCCAACCACGGCCGGCCCGACCTGCTGCCCGACGAGCCTGGCGGCTACAGCGGCTTCAACGGCCTCTTCGGCAACAAATACGTCGCGCCGCAGATCAGCCCCAACGGCCCGATGACCGACCTCAACGGCAACGTGATCCAAAGCCCGACTGGCAACATCGGCTTCCCAGGCTTCGACGGCATGTCGGCCTCGGTCTCGCTGAGCTATGTCGCGGCGATGCAGGAACACGGCGTTCCCGTCACCTACGCCTACATCTCCGACGCCCACGACAATCACCCCAACGGTCCGGCCTACGGCCCCGGCCAGGCGGGCTACGTGGCGGCGCTGAAGTCGTATGACGACGCCTTCGGCAGGTTCTTCACGCGGCTCGCCAACGACGGCATCAACCAGAGCAACACGCTCTTCGTCTTCACCGCCGACGAGGGCGACCACTTTGTGGGTGGCCCGCCCAGCCCGGCCAACTGCGATGGCGTGACGATCCCCTGCACCTACAGCACGATCGGCGAGGTCAACGCCAACCTCACAGGCCTGCTCGCCACCCAGCAGGGCATCACCACCAAGTTCACCGTCCACTCTGACTCGGCGCCCAACATCTACCTGGTGGGCAACCCCACGCCGACCGATCCGAGCGTGCGCGCCTTCGAGCAGGCGCTCGGCAGGCTGACGGCGGTGAATCCCATCACCGGGCAGTCGGGGAATGTGACCAACTTCCTCGCCGACCCGACCGAGATGGGCATCCTGCACATGATTACGGCGGACCCCGCGCGGACGCCAACGATGACCATGTTCGCCGATCCCAACTACTTCCTCTTCGCCGGCGCGTCCAACTGCAGTTTGCCGTGCGTGACGGTGCAACCGGGCTTCGCCTGGAACCACGGCGACGTGTCGCCCGACATCAACACGACGTGGCTTGGCATGGTTGGCCCCGGCATCCGCAACCTCGGCGTGGACGGCGACGTGTGGTCGGACCACACCGACATCCGCCCGACGATGATGATGCTGCTCGGCCTGAAGGACGACTATGCCCACGACGGCCGTGCGCTCTACGAGATCGCCTATGATTGGGCGGTGCCGCAGACCGCGCTTGCCCACCGCGAGACGCTGCTGCGCCTGGCCGCGGCGTACAAGCAGCTCGACGCCTGCGTGGGGCAGTTCGGCCTCGCCAGCCTCGTTGTGGCAACGAATGCGCTGGAGACAACCGACAGCAGTCGCTACACCAGTCTCGAGGCGCAGCTCAGCGCGCTCGGCTCGCAGCGCGACGCCACCGCCAGCCAGATGATCGCCCTGCTCGAAGGGGCAACCTTCGGCGGCCAGGCGCTCAACGAGCTGCAGGCGAAGGCACTCACGGCTCAGGCACAATCGCTCATCGATCAGATGACGACACTGGCAAGCGCGTAGCAGGCCCTCACCCCCTGGCCCCCTCTCCCTGGCCAGGGAGAGGGGGTATTTTGCGCGCGTGCAGATGCTGCGGCGGAATCGGCAATACCAAGAGCCATACGATGGGCGGCATGTGGTTGCTCGGTGGCAGGCGCGACGCGTGGGCTACTGTCGAGCTGGTCAGTGCGTTCGGCTAGTGCGATACGAAGGGAGACCACCATTCTCGGGGACTGCCTTGAATGAAGCGGATGCGGCCCAATCTGGAATCGATGAGCCTGAATAACTCATAGGTCAGCCCGTAGTAATCAACCTCCTGCCCCCAGCGACTGGTGTCAATCGTCACCATGAGATCGCTCTGGCCGTGCGGCGTGAGCTCGACGGCGAATCCCGCGTCACGATGCGTTGCCGTCGCAGCGACATCCTCCACCCGAGTCGCGTCGAGCGATTCCAAGGCAATCTGCCAGGTCGTGCGCCAGTGGCCATTAGGAAGTTGCGTAAGCTCGCCCCATCGAGTGGGCTTCGGCCAGCCGCTCCACCGCGCGTCATCGTCATGAGTCATGGGTTACCTCCCGTAAGGATCTATGATCCACCACTGCATCGTCTCATTAAGCCGTTCCAGCTCGCAGCAGCCCCAGAGCGCGTCTGCACTAGCGCGTCGTTGAGGACGAATGTGCTTTGCACCAATGGCACGCCGAGACCGCCGCTACTCGACAGATCGATAGGATCGTCGCAGCGCAGATTACTCCCAGTGTTGCACCCTGAGGAGGGGAGAGGTTGCGTGAGGTGGGCTGGGCTGTGGCCGGCAGAGAAGCTGACGCGCATCAGTGGTGCCCACCCACTCCCAGAACAGGCCGACTGGGCATTGAGGCAGTTGGGAGAGTCGTATTCGACGGTCGAGAGCACGACATCGCGCGGGTAGGAGATACCATACGCCGTCTCCAGATCCCGCTGATATGTGATGTGGATCTGGTTGCCGTCGGGATCCGTGATTAGATCCAAGAACCAGTTGGCGATCTGATCCTTCCCGCTCGACGTGGGATAATACTGGAGCGAGTCGGCCGTACAGCCGAACTCCTCCATGATCCCGTTCGGCCGCCAGACCCGAAAGCAGGGCGGGCTGGCAGACATGCCGCTGAGTGCGTTGGGTCCAGTGTACGAGAAAATCTTCATGTGGGTTTCGGGGGCTGTATGCCACGCGATAGGGCTGGGCGTGATGGAGTGGCTGCTGTCCTCGTAATAGGTGGCGACGTTGATATTTGGGGGGATCAGTTCCGCACTGGTGCCGAATGGATCACTGAGCTGCCACATGTCCTCCCATGCGGTCGCGGACGTGCAACTCGTAATGCAATCACTTACGACGTTGTGCTCGGTCCAAGAAATCTCGCCGAGTGATAGGTTCCAGCCTTCTCCCACCCACGGCGCGGCGCCCTGCGGATCGTGCTGTTCGTTCACCGCCGCGCTGGAATAGGCGAGTCCGAGCTGTGGTGTGAAGTTGCCCGGTCCCGCAGGGAGGCTGAAAGGGATGCCGAGCTGCAGCGAGCCACCGCTGAGGTCCACCGTGGCCGCCTCCGGCGAGCCGAATACCGCCTCGGAGGAGTTGGTGTCCCAGGAGGCACTTGTGCTTGCTGTGGCCAGTGGTACCGACGCCTCCAGCGTCCCACGGCTGGCGTCGACTTTCGCGCGCTGCTGGCTGGATGGTCCCAAGTTGCCGGGGACGACATCCGCTGACGACCTGCCCTGCCCGCTTATCTGCTCCCGTGCCGAGGCTGCTTCTACTCCCGCCGGCAGCGGGCGATTGACCGTGACGATGGCGTGCCCGAGATCAAATGCCTCGCCAGCCGTCCCAACGTGGAGGAGCATCGTCACCGGCCGCTCAAGCCCCTTGGGAGCCTGCAAGCCGTGTGCATCGACCAGCTCGATGAGATACATGCCAAAGGACACGAGGCCGCTGCCGCCTGCGCTCGAGCCAGAGGGAGAGGCGACTTGTCGCACTCTCAAATAGAGGGCCCCACCCACATCTGCGATATCGCCAGCGGTAATCGCTCCCGCCGGAATGACCAGTTCGAGCCGGCCGTCGCTACCGATAAAATCGATAGCCCTTCCCGCTTGTAGGCGCACCAGAGCAGGCTGCATGACCGAAAAAGGTCGCGACGGACCACCAGGAACCACACGGGGGTGAACGGCGGGCGGCAAGGGTGTCTGGTGGGAACGTGGTTGCACTGACTTGGTCCCAATACGCGGATCGAAACGATTGGGCGTGCCGGAGTCAGCAGCCGTTATTTGTGCGCCCCGGGCCCATGCACCAGGCGTATCTTGCTCAGCAAGCAAGGCGAGGGGACTACCGGGTCCGAAGGCAAGCATGACGACCAGCGCGCACGCAATGAGGAATGGCCTCAGTCGCGGGCAGTTCAGGGCGGCGTGGGCAGAGAAGTCAGGGCGCCACATGCGATGCATGAACGCTGAGCGCCTGTGAGCGATATCGTGGTGCTGGCTCATCTGACTTGCCCCTTTCTCAGGCTCAATCCCAATCTTGCTGCGCCTACGGCGAGCCGCTGTGATTGCCCATCGCTAGAGTACCAGATAGCCGTTGGCATGCTGTGTGCTGCAACATGGGCACGCTCGTGGACAGCCAGTGGGCCGCGCTGGGTCGCCAGCGTGCTGCGAGCGTTGGCTCAGCGGTCCATGAAGAGTGCGCGGCGTACGCCGTCACCTGCTGGATCGAGTGCTGGGCGACAAGAGCGATTCCTTGCCTGGCGGTTCGGGGTTGCTGGCTGTCGCGGCGGGCGGCGTCCGCGGATCATGGGAGGGAGGGTCTTCTGTGCATTCAGGAGGCACAATGCCGCAACTATTCGTGCAGTGTCTGTGCTGCGCTGACGCCCGATGATACCTGGAGGGAAGGAAGGCGAACATGGAACAGGAGGGGAGAATAGAGAGCAATCGCGGGCGTCCGCGTTGAGTTCGACGAGGAAAGACTGCAGAAGGGCTCTCGCCGCTCGCCTCTCTCCGCAAAGGGAGTTGCTCCTCAATTTGCCACTAGGACTGGTAAAGCCGGGATTGCTGCTGTGTAGAGGCGAAAGGGGAGGTGATATGAAGCCCACACGGTCGCAGCTTACCGAGTTGCTCTGGGCTGAGCAGACGCCCCGGCGCGCACAGGACACGCTCCGGCATGCCCTCACGCACCTGCGGATGGCGCTGGAGCCGCACCGCCAGACCGGTAGGCCTTCGGCATTCGTGGGCAGTGATCGGCGCACCGTCTGGCTTATGCATGATCAGCCAGGCGATGGCGGCGGTGAGGGTGACCGGCTAGGCCGCCCCCGCCACGGCAGGGTAGAGGTGGACTATGTCCGATTTGAAACGCGCGCAGCCCGGGCAATTGCTCTGCTTGCCCAGGAGGTCACCCTGCTCTCAGCTAAGGAACGGAGTGACTCTGAGCGCTTAGGCGATGAAGCGCTTTCCCTATATCGCGGTCCTTTCCTTGAAGGACAGCACGATGCCCCATGGATGCAGAAAACGCGAGCGCGGTGCCATCGCCTGTGGGCAGGGCTCGTTCGTGCGCTCGCCCGTGTGGCAGCTTGGGATGATCGGTATGATCGCGCGGAGCTGCTATCGGGTAGCCTCTTCGACGACTGTCCTGAGGACGAAGATGCTGCCCGGCGCTTGATGCTGATTCAGGCCGCGGCAGGACACCGAGGTTTCGCCTCGCGCACCTATGAGCGTCATTGTGCCGCGCTTTATACTGCCCTGGGCATACGACCCGCCCTTGAGATTCAACATCTCATGCACAGCATCCGGAACAGCGCATCCCTTGAGGGCCTTCAGGCCATACTGCGTGAGGAGCGATTGTGATATCAAGTTCGGCGTTGTCGTTTGATACGGCATTCGTGCGGCACCGTGCCTAGGGAGTTCGCGGGTCCAGCGCCGCTTTCTACACCTACCCGGTCAATTCAGATATGACAGGTACACGGCTGCCTGCATGCCGGGCATGGGTCATGCGATGGCCGATGCCAATAAGGATGAGCGACGAGACGCGCGATAAGCCCGGCGCGCACGGAGCGGCTGGTATGGCAGGCGCAGCGGACGGACGGCAGCGGACCGGGAGGGAGGCCGGTGACATGGGCGACAAGACGGCGCGCTCTCCCGACGGGCAGACCACGGCGCAGCCAGCGCGGCGCCACCTCACGATAGCGATCGAGCCGCACACGCTGTGGCTGGCGACGGCCATCGCCCTGGGCGTGCTCGCCATCGCTTTCGTCTTCGCGCGGGCGCTTGGCGTCTTCATCGTGATCTTCATCGCTATCATCCTGGCCGAGGGCATCCGCCCGCTGGTGGACCGCATGCAGGCGCGCCGCGTGCCACGGCCGCTCGCGGTGCTACTGATCTACCTGGCGATCTTCGTCGTGCTGGGCTTTCTGGCCTACGCGCTGGTGCAGCCGTTGATCAGCCAGCTCGCGGCGTTCGCTAACGCGCTGCCCGACTACGCCACCGAGGCGCAACAACTCCTGCTTCGCATCCAGCAGCTTGCGCGCGGCAACGCGCAGATCCAGCAGGCCATCTCGTTGCTGACCAGCCAGATCGGCTCGATTCTCTCCAACACGCTGCCGGTGATACTGCATCTACCGTTCGCGATCGGCGATCTGGTCTTCAACGCGCTGCTGATCCTGCTGATCGCGTTTCTGTGGCTCACAAGTATCGGCCGGCTGCGGCCGTTCGTGCTGGGGCTGCTGCCGGCGGACACGCGCCCTACGGCGCAGGCGATGATCGACGACTCGAGTCGCAAGTTGGGCGGCTACCTCCGCGGCGTGCTGGTGAACATGGTCGTCATTGGCACGCTCAGCGGTCTGGGTCTGTGGGCGCTCGGCGTGCCGTATCCCGCGCTGCTCGGCGTGCTCGCCGGCCTGACCGAGCTGATCCCGTTCCTGGGTCCCTGGATCTCGGGTGCGGTCGCCGTGGTGGTCGCCGCGCTGGCCGTCGATCCGCTCAAAGCCGGCGAAGTCATCGTGCTCTTCATGGTGTTGCAGCAGGTCGAGGGCAACACGCTGGTGCCGATTGTGATGAACCGCACCGTCGAGCTGAATCCGCTGCTGATCGTCGTCGCGGTGCTGATTGGCGGTGCGCTCTTTGGCATCGCCGGCAGCGTGCTGTCGGTGCCCCTGGCGGCACTGATCGAGATCGTCGTCGTGCGCGTGTTGGCGCCGGCCGTCCGCCACGCATCAGCGCGAGCCGAAGAACGCCGCGCCGCACACGAAGATGCCGGCGAGACCCCGCCCGAGCCGCCAGCTCCGCCCCAGCCAGCCGAGCCGACCGAGCCGACCGAGCCGACCAAGCCGCGTGTTCCCGCGCCGACGTAAGCCGCTCTCCCACACATTCTCGGCGGATAACAACCCGGCGCCATCGCGAAACGTACATCTGTCGGATTCCACCGCTGCCTCCGCATTACGTAGCAATACGATACGACGGGTGTATACTGGAAGGCGGCGGGCGGAGCCGGTGTACGGAAGGCGGAATCCGCGCCGCCTCGAATGCGCCCGCGTAGGATGTGCTATGAGCGCGAGACAACGCACGGGGCGCCGAACGGAGAGCGAAGGGGGAGCGGCGATGCGGGCGCATTCACAGTATGGTTATGCGGCGAATTATCCCGTGCGGCCCGGCCAGCGGCCCTACGAGCGCCGGCCGGGGCCGGTGCGCGATGTATGGAACGGCGCCATGCGCGGCGATTTTGCGCGCAACCTGGGCTTCTTCGGCGGTCTGACGCAGATTATCATCGGCTTCCTGCCGCTCTTCGGCACGCTGGCCGCGCTGCGCGATCTCGTCGCCGACCTCAAGTACCACGACCACCTGGGCTGCGCCTTCAACACCCTCGCGCTGGTCCCCGTCTTCGGCGGCTTCTCCAAGACGATGGACGTGATTCGCGTGGTGCATCACGCCGGGCACGTCGTACACGTCACCCAGCGGCGCAAACATCAACAGCAATATCCGCAATAGCGCATCCCCATCTGGTGCGGCGCAGCTTGCAAGAGCGCGGTTAGCCTCCCTGGCGTGCGTACGTGCCTGCGAGCCGCGCCTGGGCAATGATGTGCCCTTGCAGCGCGCTCAGCACCGTATCCTTATCTGGCCTCGGCGGCACGTTGAGGGCAATGTCGGCGGCGTAGAGCGTGAACTGGTAGCGGTGCGGCGGACTGCCCGGCGGCGGGCATGGCGCCCCGTAGCCAATGCGGCCGAACGAGTTCATGCCCTGCTCGCCGCCGTTGGGGAGCCGCTGTTCGGGCCGCACGGCTTTCGGCAGATCATGCACGCTCGCCGGCACGTCGTAGAGCACCCAATGGGTGAACGTGCCGCCGGGCGCGTCGGGGTCCACGACGATCAGCGCGAAGGTAACTGTAGACTCCGGCGCTCCCGTCCAGGCGAGTGGCGGCGAGATGCCCACGCCGTCGCAGGTATACTCCGCCGGTATTTGGCCGCCCGGATGAAATGCGCTGCTGTCCAGCTCCATACGACCCTCCCTGAGAGTGTTCAGCCGCTCCCCTGGCCCTCCCCGCGGCCTTCGCGAAACTCCGCGAGCCTCCGCGTTCTCGGTTCCACGCTACCCAGTAGGCGCGCCCTGGCCTGGCTGCGGCTGCGTGAACTCCGGCGGCGTGCGCGGCTGCTGCAGGCAGCGCAGGAACCATTCCGTCGCGAGCCGCGCCACCTGCTCCAACGTGCCCGGCTCCTCGAACAGATGCGTCGCGCCGGGAACGATGTCGAGCCGCTTCTCCCCCGTGAGCTGCGCGTACGCCTGGCGATTGAGCGCGATCACCTGCTCGTCGTTGCCGCCGACGATCAGCAGCGTCGGCGCGCGCACGGATGCCAGCGCCGGGCCGGCCAAGTCGGGGCGCCCGCCGCGCGAGACGATCGCGCGCACCACTAGCGGACGCATCGCCGTCGCCACCAGCGCCGCCGCGGCTCCCGTGCTGGCGCCAAAGAGGCCGATGGGTAGCTCACTCGTCCGCTGGGTGACCGTCAGCCAGTCGATCGCATGGACCAGCCGCTTGGCCAGCAGATCGATGTCGAAGCGCCGCATCCCGCCTTGCAGCTCGATGGCCTCTTCATCGGGCGTCAGCAGGTCCATCAGCAGCGTGCCCAGGCCGGCGGCGTTGAGCTGGCGCGCCACCATCTGGTTACGCGGACTGTGACGGCTGCTGCCGCTGCCGTGCGCAAACAGCACCACGCCGCGCGCCGCCTGCGGGATCGTCAGATCGCCTTCGAGGTTGACCCACCCCGCCGGAATGGTGACGTACTCGCCGCCGCTGCCGTCGGGCGCTGGCTGGCTCTGTGGCCGGGGACCGCTCATGGCCTGACGCTCCTTTCCATCCGCCGCTGGCGTGGCCGCTACTCCACTAATGGATCGTCGGCGCGGCACCGGTCTGCTGCTGGCCCTGACCCTCGCCTTCGCCCCGGCTCGCACGCGTCTGCGGCCGCCCGGTTTCAAGCTCCTGGCGTGTCACGCGCTGGCCGTGGGCGCTGGTCTTGCCGAGATCGAGCAGCGACTTGAGGCGCACCATCGCCTGGTCTAGCTCGTTCTTGAGGCTCGAATCGAGGAAGCCCGCGAGCGTGTTGCCAATGGCGCCGGCCGGCGGCGTGTACCACATGCGGATGTTGATGCGCGTGCCAGGCATCTGGTCGCCGTGACGCGCCTCCTTGAAGCGCACGATGCCCTTGTTCCGCAGCTCCGAGTCCGGCGTGCTCTCCCAGGCGATCAGCTCGTTGGGGATCAGCTCGTTCGTCACGGCGTCAAAATCGAGCTTGGTGCCGGCGGGGCCACTGACCACCCAATGCGTGCGTCCTGGCCCCGTCTCGCGCACCTCATCCACATGTGAGAAGATGCGCGGGAAGTTCTCGACCTGGCGCCAGAAGGCATATACCTCTTCTACCGGTGCCTGGAGGTCGATCTCCTTCTGGTGATAGACCGCGTGGCGTCCGGCGCCCAGGCCAGTCAGCTCGCGGATCGGCATGTCGGTGGTGCCACGCAGCAGCAGGAGCGCGCCCGGCACCCCGACGAGCGTGCCGCCCAGGCCGCCGCGCAGCAGCCCATACAGCGCCATCCCGCCGCCCGCCACGCTCGCCACCAGCCGGCCCGTCGGGTTCCAGTGCCGATGCAGGTACGCTGGCTCCTCGCCGGGCCGCATCACGCCACCCTGCAAGCCAGGGATGTCGCGCGCGTGCTGGTAGACGCGCAGCTTGTTGGTGACTCCACGCACGCCGCGCACCGCACCCGTGCGCGCCTGCACGAGGTCAGCCTCGTCGGCCAGGATCGCCCCGCTGAGCGTGACGTGACCGTTGTCGGCGGTGACGTCGACCGCGCCAGGATGCGAGCAGACACGGCCCAGCCGCGATCGCACCCGCGCGACGATCACCTGATCGGGCGCCTCACCCGGCGTGCCCAGCGCGCGCAGCTCGGCGGTCAACCCCTGCACGCGGTGTCCCAGGTCCTGCGTCACCGCGTCGAGGGCATCGTCCGAGACGTTGGCCAGGCGCGTCAGTTTGTCGCGCAGCAGCGCGCGGCGGCGATTGCCGCGCTGGGGATCGTAGAAGTACATCGCGGCGGCGCCGAGACCGGCGGCGGTGGCAAGTCTGCTGATGGTGCCCATGCGTGGAATGTCCTTTCCTAATCCTCTACCCTCTCCTCATAGCTACCTGGCCCGTCTCGGATCGTCCTCCGGGCGGCGCTCTACTCTCTGCTACACGCTCACGCCGGGTCCCGCGCCGGCCGGGTGCGGTGGCTGGTTGGCGCGGGCCAGCAGATCGCGCACCTCGGCGTCGGTGGTCTGGGCGAAGTCCTGATACCACCAGCCAACGCCGTAGAACGGCTCGGGCGTGGCGAGGCAGACTACCGTCGCGCCTTCGCCGCGCAGCAGCTCGACCGCCTCACGTGAGGCGACCGGCACGGCCACCACGATCTGCGCCGGCTGCTCCTGGTGTAGCGCGCGCACGGCGGCGAGCATCGTCGAGCCGGTGGCGAGGCCGTCGTCCACCAGGATCGGGATCATGCCATGCACCTGTGGTGGCGGGCGATCGTCGCGATACTCGTGGTCGCGCCGCGTCAGCTCCTGCCGCTCTCGGGCGATCACCGCGTCGATCTCCTGCCGTGGGATGTGCAGCATATCGATCACGTCACGGTTGAGCACCACGATGTCGCCGCTGGCGATGGCGCCCATGGCCAGCTCTTCGTGCCCCGGCACGCCCAGCTTGCGCACGAGAAACACATCCAGCGGCGCGTGCAGCGCGCGCGCGACCTCGTAGCCCACCGGCACGCCGCCGCGCGGCAGCGCCAGCACGATCACATCGGGGCGGTTGGCGAAGAGCAGCAGATCGCCGGCGAGCTGGCGCCCGGCCTCAAAACGGTCGCGGTAGGGCAGCGATACCGGCATGGCGGCCTCCCTCCTTTCGCGCGACGGGTCGCGTGCCAATAGTGCCGATCCAGTGGGCCGCAATGCCCGTGCCACGTGAGAGGCAATACCAGGGTTACGCGCGGCACGCACTCAGAACGGCAGGCGGTTGATGGTATCGCACCACTCGTCGTGAGAGCTTGCACCCCAAAAGAGCAGGAGCGCGTCAATCAGGCGCCCAATTGAGGCAGCGGATGCCAGCAGCACAATGCCGGGGCTGTGGCGTCCAGAGATCAGAAAATCGGCGAAATGTCCGGTAGTGTCCGCTTGTCGTAGCTCCCAAGAATCCTGTTGGCGTCCGCCGCGAAGGTGAGCAGGGGAGGGTCCTTGAGTCCCAAGGTGCCTGCTGCTACCGCGGTGACGATATCTATGGTTGGCTCCCTCAGGAGCATGCCGCGAATAATGGCTGGCTCGAGGTTCTCATCTGCCAGGAACCGCGGGCTGTCCGCACTCATGAGACGCGCGAATCCGACTCTTTGTGTGCTTGGTGCTCGGCGAAGCGCCGACGCATCTCCGCGTAGAACTCTGGGCGCGCAGCTTGCTCCGCAGCCCAGCGCGCGGCATCAAGCTCTTCCGTCTCGCGGAAGAACGCATCTACCGCGTCTTTGTGCTCCAGGTAATAGGCGATGGTGCCGTACACGGCGTAGAGCGGCACGTGTGGGAAGCTCTCATGGATCTGTTCCGGCGTGCGGCCCTTGTGCCAGAAGGCGATCACCGTGTCAACCGTGATGCGTGTGGCGCCAACGTACAGGTTGCCGTCTCGCGCCTGGACGTATTGGTTGCTTTCGAGGTCCATATCCCTCGCCTCACTGCTCATGTGCCTGCCTATGGCCGTCAGTATAGCACGCCAAGGGCTGTTTCCGTGATATGCTGGCGGCGTGGGCGCATCGGGCGCGCCCAGCTCTGATGGCATTGGCGGAGGTGAACGCACCCATGGAGGAAGTGATCGCGCACGGCGGCTTGTTGGTGGCCGAGATGCTCAAGCGCGAGGGCGTCGAGACTGTCTTCACGCTCAGCGGCGGCCATGTCGCCGCGATCTACGACGGCTGCGTGCGGCGCGGCATCCGCGTCGTGGATACGCGCCACGAGCAGGTGGCCGTGCATGCCGCCGAAGGGTGGGCCAAGGTCACACGCCAGCCCGGCGTCGCGCTGCTTACCGCTGGTCCTGGCGTCACCGACGGCGTCACCGGCATCGCCAACGCCTACTTCGGCAACAGCCCGATCGTCGTCTTCGGTGGCGCGGCGCCGCTCGCCAATTGGGACCAGGGCGCGCTGCAAGAGCTGCATCACCTGGAGCTGGTGCGGCCGATCACCAAGTGGGCGCGCACCGTCATCTCCACTGCCCGCCTCGCCGAGTACACCGCCGCCGCCTTCCGCGAGGCCACCACCGGGCGCTATGGGCCTGCCTTCCTCGAATGCCCGATGGATGTGCTCAACGGCCTGGTGCAGACCGCCGAGGTCACGATTCCCGGTCCTGGCTCGCGCGTGCAGGCCAGGCCACAGGGCGATCCGCAGGCTGTCGCGCGCGCCGCGGAGCTGCTGGAGCGCGCCGAGCGCCCCGTGATCTTCGCCGGCAGCACTGTCTGGTGGGATGACGCGGCGACCCCATTGCGCGTGCTCGCCGAGCGCATGGCCGCCCCGGTCTTCCTCAACGGTGCCGGGCGCGGCAGCCTGCCGCCGGACCACCCGCTGCTCTTCTCGCTGGCGCGGCGCGTGGCGCTGGGCGGCGCCGATCTGGTGCTGCTGGTGGGCACCAAGCTCGACTTCCGCCTCAACTACGGCCAGCCGCCGCTAATCCCAGCCGAGGCCAAGATCGTCTGGCTCGATACGCTACCCGAAGAGATCGGCATCAACCGCGGTGCGGATGTGGGCATCCCCGGCGACGTGGGCGCCGTGATGGGCCAGATTGCGGACGCGCTGGCGAACCCGCTGGATCACGCCGAGTGGCTCAAGACGGCCCGCGCCGCCGAGGAGCAGGCGCACGAGCGCGAGGAGGCGCTGATGGCATCCGACGCCGTACCAATTCATCCGCTGCGCCTCTGCCGCGAGCTGCGCGACTTCCTCGACCACGACGCCTACGTGATCGGCGACGGTGGCGACATCGTCAGCTTTGGCGCGCGCGTGCTGCAAGCGTGGGAGCCGGGCCACTGGCTCGACGCGGGGCCGCTGGGCACGCTTGGCGCGGGCACCGGCTACGCCATCGCCACCAAGCTCGCGCGACCCGATAAGCAGGTGACCGTGCTGTTCGGCGACGGCGCCTTCGGCCTCAACGGCATGGAGTTCGAGACGATGGCGCGCCACAACCTGCCGGTGGTCGGCGTGATCGGCAACGACGGCCAGTGGGCGCAGATCAAGCATCCACAGCAGGCGATGCTGGGTCACAGCACCGCCGCCAACCTGGCTCCCGGCACCCGCTACGACCGCATGGTCGAGGCGCTGGGCGGCCACGGCGAGCTAGTCGAGCGCCCCGAAGACATCCGCCCCGCACTGGAGCGCGCATTCGCCAGCGGCAAGCCCGCCTGTGTCAACGTGCTGACCGATCCAAGCGTCGTCTATGGCCGCAGCACGCAGGTCGCGGTGTAGCCGGCGCCATATCCCACTTCTTCGCGTGCCACAGCGCGAGCGAGCTGCGCGGTGCCCACGACGCCTACCTCAGCACCGTCGCAATCAATCTCGACACGGGCGCCCAGGCGGATATCACGCTCGCCACGTTCGCGGCGCTGCTGGTGCTGCCGATCCTTACTTCTGATAAGCAGCTCTAGCCATTGTCTGGCGCCAAACGGCCGCGCGGCGCGCGTAGTACAATGGGGCAGAGAACGGCTATTGGCGAGCGAGACTTGGAGCGCAATATGTCACAGACGATAGAGATTGAGACCGTCGTGCAGCCGGGGGGCAAGATTGAGGTTAGCTCGCCCGCGCTGACGCCAGGGCAGCGGGCGAAGGTCGTCATCACGACGGACGAGAACGCTGCCCCTACCGAGGGACGACACGTCCTCGACATTATCAATTCGCTTCCTGGGTATCAGCTCTTCAAGACAGCGGAGGAGGTGGATGCCTATATTCGCGAAGAGCGCGACTCATGGGACCGCTGAATCTTCCCGTCGGAAGCGACGTCTACCTTGACGCCAACGCCTTTATCTATACCGTCGAACATGTCGAGCCGTTCAGCTCACGACTGGCCGCACTCTGGCAAACGGTGCAAGCGGGGCAGTTGCACGTGATAACCAGCGAGTTGACGTTGCTGGAAGTCTTGGTGAAGCCCATACGCGAGCAGCGTCAAGACATTGAAAATGTCTTTCGTGCTGTGCTGCAACGTTCACCCGACGTCAGCATGCTGCCAATTTCGCTGGGCGTATTGGAGCGCGCGGCACAACTGCGCGCGAGCACGAATCTCAAGACGCCCGATGCGCTCCACGCCGCGACTGCGCTCGAACACGGCTGCGCGCTGTTTCTGACGAATGATCCGGCGTTTCGTCGCGTGCCAGGTCTCCCCGTGACTTTGCTGAGCGATCTGGTCACTCCGTAGGAGCGAGAGAGGCTATCATGGGCATCCTCAGCGACGAGATGCAGCGCATGGTGCAGCGGCAGCGGCTCGGCTACGTCGCCACCGTCTGCCCCGACGGCACGCCCAACCTCTCGCCAAAGGGGACGACGAAGGTCTGGGACGACAGCTCGCTGATCTTCGCCGACCTCGCCTCTCCCAATACCATTCGCAACCTGCGCCACAACCCCGCCATCGAGGTCAACGTGGTGGACCCCATTTCGCGCAAGGGCTACCGCTTCAAGGGCACCGCACGCGTGCTGACCGAGGGTGACGAGTTCGAGCGTGCCCTCGCCTTCTACGAGTGTAACGGCTTGGCCGACCCTCGCCGCCGCATCCATGCCATCGTCATCATCGCCGTCACGCAGGCGCAGCCGCTGATCTCGCCCGCCTACGACAGCGGCGCCAGCGAGGCGGAGATACGGGCGCAGTGGAAGCGGTATTGGGCGCAAGTCGAAAGTCACGGTAACGGAGGGGAATGAGCACGACACAAGCGACCCTAGGTAATCCCTGTCCAATCCATCTTGAGCCCGTTCAACACTTGGTCCTCATGTAGCCGAGCTGTCCGTCTCAGCGAAGGCGTTCTCGCATAACTCTGCACGTACGAGTTCCAGGATACGTCCTAACCAGTTACGTCCTTGCCGGTAGTTACCCCAGAAGCGGCTGAGATCCACACCGTTGACGAGGCGACCATCGCCTGTCGCAATGAGCTGGGCAGCGAGGTCGGGATGCTGATGAAACTTCTCTCGCACGAGCCGCAGCATTACGGATAGGCGCACGACGCTCCAGTCAGTGCGAAGCGGCGCACTCTCGCCGATTCGGCGTGCCTCGCGTGCTGTTGGGGCATGCACAATCCTGTCACGAACGTCTGGATCGGTCGTAGCCGACGCCCAGTAGGCATGTTCGACCGTTGGGAAGGTGCCCTCCTCCAACACGATGGGCGCGGGGTACTCGTTGGACATATACGGTTTGCCTCCATCGTGCTTATCGAAGCGAATGACGGAAGGACTGCTCGCAACAGCGTCGTCCTCCCAGGGAGGCGGAGCGACCTGCATCTGACGCCGTTCGTCCCGGCGCTGGCGGAAGTACTCTCGCGCGGCCACGTGGTCAGATGGCTGCATTACGCTGTCATCGTCAGGGAATCCGACAAGCACTTCGCCCACCGGCGTGATTAGTGTGCGCAGTGGAACATCCTTGGAATCCTGATCGCCAAGCAGGTACATCCGAAGATGCTCCGGTACGGAGAAATAGGCATCGCGCAATGCGGCGAGGTGCTCGTCAGTTGGGTCGTCAAGGTACGTTTCGAGGACCGCTAGACAACGATCTTCTGAGGTTGGTCTGCCGGCTAGATGCTCTATCTCGTCGGCGACTTCGGCTATGAGTTGTTGAGGCGTCAACCAGGACTCGGGCTGATCGAAATGCCAAGTGACGAGTTGGTGAACGTTCGCATATGCTCCCTGGACATACGTTGTGGCGACCCAGCCCGACGCTACCTTCTGCCGGAATGTTGCGAGGTCAACAAGTCCCCAACAATCAATCATGCCGTCGGCATACACTTTCAGATCGGCGAGAAAGTAGAGGCCGCCATTATTGATGAAGACATGGCGCCAACTCCCCTCGACACGTTCACCATCCACAAGCCGATAGGTCCGATTCAAGTAGGGCATACTCTGCACCTCCGTGGACTGCGTCCAGATCTCTCCGCTACGCTGGGCACAGTCAGTTCACGATCTGACCGGAGTCTAACACAAGAGCAACCAACTTGCGCGCCTACTTGACCGCCAGCAACCCGAACGCCTCGGAGTGCGGGATCACGCGGCGGAAGCCGGCCTCGCGCAGGCGCTTCGTCGCGCCGGAGGCCACGCGCTTGCCCAGCGCGCTGCTCAGGTCGCCGATGTAGTGGAAGACGCGGCCACGGGACGCGAGCACGCGGTAGAGCTGGCGGTAGAACGCGGTTGAGTACAGCTCGCCGGCCAGGCTGATGGTTGGCGGATCGTGCAGCACCAGCGAGAAGGCGCCCGTGGGCAGCTTCGCCACCTCCTCGTAGGCGTCGCCCACGATCTGCGTGATCTTGGGGTTTGAGAAAAGCTCGCGCGACCAGGGGTTCTCGCGCGCGACCTCAAGGCCGGCGGGGTCCAGCTCAATGGTCGTCACCGCGTCCGCCGTGCGCGCCGCGGCGATGGCGGTGTAGCCCAGGCCGGTCGCCGTATCGAGCACGTGGCCCGCGATGGGACCGGCGGCGGCCACCTTGCGCAGCGTATCTTCCCACGGGTCCACGCCCTTGATGCGGTGCATCGGGAAGCCCGCCACCAGCATCGTCGGCGCGCCGACGGTGGGCATCAGGCTGCGGAGCCAGTTGGTCGTCTCCGAAAAGACGCGGATCGGCCGCACCTCGCGCTCGCCCTGCTCGATGGCAAAACACTGGTTCTCCGCCTTGCGGATGCGCTCCAGCTCCGCCCACGCCACCATCTCACCGCCCGGAAAGCGCACCCCCTCCGGCACCAGCGCCACCTCGACCGTCGAGAGGCCCAGGTTGGGCGAGGTGACGGCATGCGATGCGCCGGCCGCACGCGCCGCGAGCAGCGGCGCCGCCTGGAAGTGCGAAAGCGCCACAGGTGGCTCATCCCGATCCATATGCTCTCCGCCTTCCGCCGTCCCTCGCCCTCGATCTTACCGCAGCAAAGATCGTTCTCCTGCTCGCCTTCCACTTCTCCCCCGCTTCCTCCACGACGACTCTCCTTCCTCTCTCCTTCTCCGCGCCCTCCGCGAACCTCCGCGTCCTCTGCGTTCCCCGAATCCCCCAGCCCTCAGAGATAGCACGGCGGGCTGCTGCCCTGGTGGCGTCGCTGCTCGCGGGCCTGCGCCTCGCGTGCCAGCGCCCGCACCAGCCGTGTGATCGACGTCTCGGCGGTGAAGCCATCCTCGTAACCCGCACGCCGCGCCGCCTCGCGTGTCACCCCTGGCCCGATCGGCGCCGTGAAGCAGTAATCCAGCAGATTCACATCCTCGGCCGCGCCCAGCACCAGCCGCGGCCAGCTCGTCGCCGCCTGCGCGGGCGTGCCATCGCTTGGACGCGCGGCCAGCGCCTCGCCGTTGGTCCAGACCAACAGCGCATCGGCATCGGCCTGCGCCACCGTTTGCAGCAGCGCTTTGAGCGTCAGGTAGGTGGGATGCGGACCTGGCGCCTCGACCAGCACGCGCACCTCCGGGTACGCAGCCAGCCGCGTGCAGAGATCGTCGCAAGCGGGATCGCCCTCCGGCGGGGGCAGCACGGCGACCGCGAGCTGGCGGCTGAGTGCCGTGCGCAGCGCCGCGTTCACCGCCGCGAACTCACCGGTATCTTCGTCGAGCAGCTCGCCCGAATCCAACAGATCGTCTTCACGCATGCGCACCCTCCATCGCTCCCGCTCTCCCACCGTCAGGCACCTCCGACATTGCCCTCGCACAGATGTCCCGCAGGCAGCGTGCCGGCTGAGTCGCCCAGCTCCCACGCCTGGCCGGCACAGCCTCAGGCATGAAATATGCACTCCCCGCTCCCTCATATGCCCGTCGGGCGGCGGCCATCGCCTTCAGGCAGTATGGCACGTCCGCGGGCGGGAGAGGAAGGAGCCGCCATCATGTTCTCCGTTGACACCGTCGTGCTTGGTGCCACGCTGGTTGACATCAACACGGTCGTGATCGTCGCCATCGTCGCCTTTGTGGTCGGCGCGCTGCTGGCATTCTTGCTGGTCACGCCCGCCCGCGCAGCCTCCAACCACATCGCGCGCGACCGCGAGCGCCGCATGAGGCAGCTCGAAGATCAGGCCCGCGACCAGCAGGACCGCAACGAGCAGCTTCGCGAACAGAACTACAACGTCCTGGCCGAGCGCAATCACCTGCAAGGTCAGCTCGACGCCCTGCGCCAGCACACCGTCGCGGCAGCTAGCGCGCCAGACACATCCGCTGCCACCCATTCGGACGGCCCTAGCACGCCGGTGGCACGCGATCAGGCGGACCAACAACAGGCCGCGACTGATCAGCAGGCGCAAGTCGATCAGCAGCCGCAGCAGGAGAGACTTGGCGAGCGTATCAAGGGTTTCTTCAGCGGCAACCACACCGACAACACGCCCTCACAGACGCCCGACGCGACCGCGTAGAGGGCTACGGGAACGCGGATTTCGCGGAGGACGCGGAGCAAGAGAGAGCAGAGGGACGCAGAGCGATTCGCTTCCCTCTCTGGAACTCACTCTGATCTTCGCGACCTTCGCGTATCCTTCGCGTCCTCCGCGTTCTCTCTGTTCTCCCCTCCTCCGCGTGCCGCCGCGTTCTCCGTCACCCCTCACTCGCTTGGGGCGAAGGAGCCTCCCAGCGTCATGCCGCCGTCCACCACCAGCACCTGGCCGGTCATGAAGCCACTGGCGGGCGAGGCGAGGTAGAGCGCCGCGCCCGCAATCTCGTCCGGTTCGGCAATGCGCCCCATCGGCGTCGCGCGCTCCACGGCCTGGCGGATCTGCGGTGTCTCGTGCAGCACCTGCGCGAAGCGCGTCTTCACCAGCCCCGGCGCGATGGCGTTGACCTGGATGTTGGCATACCCCAGCTCCTGTGCCAGCGACCGCGTAAGCTGGATCAGCGCCGCCTTCAGCGCGCCGTAGACGCCCTGCCCGACCCCTGGCTGGATGCCGGCGACCGAGGCCATGTTGATGATCTTGCCCGCCTGACGCTCGCGCATCCCCGGCACCACCAGGCGGCAGAGACGCACGGCGCTGAGCAGATTGGTCTCGACCATCTTGAGCCACATGCCGTCGTCGGCGTCAAGCACCGGCCCGAAATGGACGTTGGTCGCTGCGTTGTTGACCAGGATCTCCACCGGCCCAAACGCCGCCTCAGTGGCCGCGATCAGCGTCGCGCAGTCCTCGGCGCGGCTGACGTTAGCCACGACGCCGATGGCCTGTAACCCCGCCTCGCGCAGCCGCGCTGCGGCTGCCTCCACCTCGTCGCCATGCCGCGCGGCCAGCACCACGTGCGCTCCCGCGCCAGCCAGCGCCTCGCCGATCGCCAGCCCGATGCCGCGCGATCCGCCCGTCACCAGCGCCGTCTTGTCCGCCAGGTCGAATGATGGCATGCTCGTCTCACCCTGCCCTTCTCGTCGCACCGCGTCACGCACGCGCAGTATACCCCAGCGCGAAAGGGCGTATAATCCACGACATGAGCGATCACGCCCATTCCGATGTTGCGCAGCCGCCGCCACACGTCGCGCGCGCGCTGGCCCGCCTGCGGGTGCGCATGCGCCGGCTGTATATGCTGAGCGACGAGGAAATCGCGGTCCCCGGCGCCGCGCAAGCCTATGCCATCACCCTGCCGGCCCACCCCGACGACTCGTTGGACCGCTTCGCCGCGACGATCGGCCGGAGGCGTGCAGGCGCAGGCAAACCGCAAACAACGGACGCCGCGGCGGCTGCGGAGGCGCGCCTGGCGATCGCGTGGGGCGTGCATATGCCCTACTGGGCGCTGCTCTGGCCGAGTGGCCTGGCACTGGCCGCGGCGCTGCTGAAGCGGCACGAGGGCGGATGCCATCCATCCCTGCGCGGTCGGCGCGTGCTGGAGTTGGGCTGCGGGCTGGGCGTGACGGCCATCGCGGCGCTGACCCGTGGCGCGGACCTCTGGGCGGCGGACTGCTACGCTGAGGCGCTGCTCTTCGCACGCTACAACACGCTGCGCAACGCCGGTCGCGCACCGCGCACGCTGCTGCTCGACTGGCGCGGCGAGGCGGGACGCGCCGTGTGCCTGGCCGCCGGCCAATTCGATGCACTGCTCGCCGCCGACGTGCTCTACGAGCCAGAGAACATCGCGCCGCTGCTGGCGCTGGTGCCGCTGCTGCTGGTGCCGGGCGGCGACTTCTGGCTGGCCGAGCCAGGGCGCAAGGTCTCGCTGGCCTTCGTCGCGGCGGCGCAGGATGCCGGCTGGCACGACGAATCTACGCTCTATGAGCGCGAGTGGCCCCCCGACGGCGACGCGGCGCGCGTGGTAGTCCACCGCTATACCATGCCAGGGCGCCAATAGCCCCGATCACAGCGCCTCACATCTCACATCTCGCGTCTCGCGTCTTGCGTCTCACGCGATCAGGATAGAGAGGTCATGGAAGAACGGAAGGGATGCGCATGCACACCATCGTGTCGCTGGAGATCGCCGGCTACAACGGGCGGTCCCTCGCCAACCGCTTCTTCCGCCAGGACGGCACGGCCGACTGGCTGGCGCTGGTGCTGCCGGGCATGGGCTATACCGCCGCCATGCCGCTGCTGTTCTACCCGACCAACCTGCTGCTCGACCTTGGCGCCGACGTGCTCCTGGTCAACTATGACCTCGACCGCGAGCCGGCCTACCAGCGCGCCACCAGCCAGGAGCGCCGCCGCTGGCTGGCCGCGGACACCACCGCCGCCTACGCCGCCGGCCAGGCGCAGAGCGTGTACCGGCGCCTCACACTGGTCGGCAAATCGATCTGCACGCTGGCGATGACCGACCTCCTTCCTCAGGCCTCGGCGCAGTGTACCCAGTGCGTCTCGCTCACACCGCTGCTGACCAACACCGAGCTGCGCGCGGCCATCATTCAACATCCGCTGCCATCGCTTTTCGCCATCGGCACGGCTGATCCGTTCTACGATCCGGCGCTGCTCGACGAATTGCGCCGGGCAACCGGCGGCGAGGCGCTGGTCTTCGAGGGCGCCGATCACGGCCTGATGCTCGGCGGCGACGTCGAGGGCGCGATCGCCATCATGGGGCGCCTGATCGCCGCGCTACGGCGCTTTCTCGCCACGCCCCCACGGGCCTGACATCACTTGCCCAGCAGCCCCATCAAATTCGTGGCCGGCACCAGCACCGGCAGCAGCCAGCCCACGGCTAGCGAGGCAATGCTGAAGACAGCGGTGTAGACGCGCTGGCGCTTCTCCGCCGCCTGCACCTGGCGGCCGATCATGTTATCCACCAGCTGGCCGAAGGCGGGATCGTCGCGCACCCAGCGACGCAGCTCCTCCAGGCGGCGAATCTGCGTGCTGAGGTTGCCGGCAATCACGTCGGTCGGCGGGGCGGCGGCCGGCGCATAGGGTGCCTGAGCCGGCGGGGGCGCCGCGGACGGGTAGGGGATGTCGGGCAGCGAGGGCGAAACCGCCCCTGCCGCACTCCCATATGTCCCCGCGGGTGGTGTGCCCGCTGCCCCCTCCGCCTGCCGCGGCGGTGCTGCCGGGACGGGCGCTGGCGCCGTGCCGGGAGTCGGAGCGGGTGGTGCGGCCGATGGTGCCGGCACGCCAGTCGAGCGCTGTTGCGGAGACGCGCTGCCACGCGCCGCGGGTACGGCGACATCCCCTCCCGCCTCTCGTTCGAGATCCGCAATCGTCTGATCCAGTGCATCGGCCAGCCCGGCCGCATACGGTGCCCGTGCCATCTGCGCACCCTCCCCCACTGCGTAGAACGCGTTCGCCAGCTCGTCATCGCCAGCTCGTCATCGCCAGCTCGTCATCGCCCGCGCGTCTTCGCCCGCGCGTCTTCTCCCGCGCGTCTTCTCCCGCGCGTCTTCGCTCGCCCGCCCATCCTAGCGTCGCCGCGTGGCGAAGTCAATCGGCCCTCACGCGCGGCTGAGCCGTGGCCTGAGAGATGCATACGACGAGACCTCCAGAGGAGCGCCTGCACGACGCGGAGCGCGCCCAAGGCGCGGAGGAGACACGACCGCATGGACGACGGAATGCGCCCAAGGGACGACTGGAGCGCACCAGATGCGTCGGACGAACCGACGCAGCCGCTGCCGGTGATCCGTCCCGGCGGCGCACGTATGCCCCAGCCCAACGGCCGCCGCGCCGAGATGCCGCCGCTGCCGCCGGCCGCACCGCGCTGGCCTCCAGGCGGGCCGGGAGCTGATGATCCCACGCCGTATCAAGAGTGGCCGGGCGAACGCTCGCAGCGTTTCTCGGGCATCGAGCGCGCACTGCAGGCGGCGCGCGACCGCCAGCTCAGCCTCGGCTGCGGCGCGATCACGGCCATCGTGCTGCTCGTCGCCCTGGTGCTGGCCGCGCTTGGCGGCAACTTCGCGGCCCTGGGCGGCTCTCCGTTCGTGCCGCACCCCAACATTCAGGCCGCGCCACGCGCGACGGCCACGAACCTGCCCACGCCGACCGCGTCCCCGCGCCCCACACCAACCCCATCGCCGCTGCCCACGGCGACGCCATCGCCGATCCCAACGGCGACCCCGGCGCCTTCCTCATCGCCATCTCCATCGCCCACGCCGATCTCGTCGCCCACGCCGGTACCGTCCCCCACGCCGGCTCCATCGCCCTCGCCGCCGCCGCAATCCAGCCCGATCGCGACCCCAGGCACCACCCCCGCCTCGTCGCCCGGCGAGGCATCGCCGGCATCATCGCCAGCCACGAGCGCGGCTCACTTCACTGGAGACGCCTGATCGGCAGCGCCCGTACGCTCGTTGAAAGCCCCGTTCCTTTGGTGTATCTCAGGATGCGTATACAGACGCTTGCCATAGCGCGTAGAATTGGCTTGCCCAGGGTGTGAGCCGGCACACAGGTGGACACCGGCATGCGGAGTGGGGGACGTGAGTGATGAAGGGGCAGCCGTTCGAGCTGGCCTGCCGCGACGGCAGCCTGCTCGTAAGCGAATCGCGTGTGGTGTGGCGCGGCGCGGGCGCGTGGGCGGTGTGGCAGTCGCAGATCGCCGGTGCGGGCTGCGCCTACGACCCCGCCGATCACGTCGCGACCGTCTATCTCCACCTGCGCGACGGCCGCCGCTTCGCCGTCGAGGGGATCGCGCCGCGCGATGGCTTCCTGCTCTTCGACCTGCTGGGCTATGCGCCGGAGCCGGAGCCAGAACTGGAGCCAGATGCGAGCAGTGGGCACATCGCGAGACCGGTGGAGATCGATCTCGGCGATGAGCGGCACTCGCGGATCGTCGCCGATGCGCGCGGCATCACCCTTGAATGCAACCGCGCGGTGGTCTGGACACTCGCGCGCCACGAGCTTGCCGGCGCTCACGTCGCCGCCGGGTTGAAAGCGGCCGCCGTGCAGGTCATCGCAGGCGATCACCTCGTCGCCCAGCTCGATGATGTGCCCTTCGAGGTGGCGCTGCATCTGCTCGTCGTGCTGGGGGCCGCGCCCCCCGCGATGCCCGTCGCGATGACGGAGCCGCTGCCCTCCTTCACCCCGATTGCCGAGGCGATCGCGCCAGCCGCCGCCGAGGGCGCCGGCGGCCCGATGCCGATGGCACAGGATGAGCCGCTGCCGCAGTCATCCGTGCTCCCCGCTGGCAATCCCACCCCGCCAGAGCGCGGCGCGACCTCTGCTGTCACCGCCGCCACGCCAGCGCCTCCGGCAGACCCCGATGCCGCACCCGCCCACCAGCCGGCGCGGACTTCGCCTCCCGCGGCAACCCGCGAAACGCACCCGCCCGTTCCAACCGAGTGGCAGGACGACGAGAGGCCTGTGCATGCACTAGCTCCCCGCGCGCAGGCACCCGATCGCCGGCTTCGGCTCGGCGGCGGCGTGGCCGCGGCGCTGGTGCTGCTCGGCGCGCTGCTCCTGGCGCTGTATGGCGGTGACTTTGTGGGCCTGGGCGGCTCGGTGGGCGCCGCACAGCCAACGCCGACCTTCTCCCCGCGTTCAACGCCGATCCCCTCGCTGCAGCCAACCGCATCCACAACCGCAACGCTCCGCCCAGTGCCAACCACGACAAAGGCACCACCCCCGACCCCACGTCCTACGCCGCGCGCGACGCGAACACCGGCGGCCACGCCGTCGCCAACACCATCGCCAACACCATCGCCAACACCATCTCCATCTCCAACTGCCTCTCCAACGCCGTCCCCGACTCCCTCGCCGACGCCATCCCCAACACCATCCCCCACACCGTCGCCGACTCCCTCGCCCACGCCATAGTGCGCGGCGCGCAGACAGTGCCCACCCTGCGCAAAATAGCTGTTGCCTGCCATCCGCCGGGTCGCTATACTGTGCCCTGCGCCCTGCGCCTTGGATGCCTGAGGCAGAACGCCACGCCACGTCCTGCACGCCCTTGCAGCCGTACCCGCCGGGCCGGAACGAGGAGAGGAAACGATGCGACGGAGTTCCCGCGCATTCATGCCCTGGCTTGCCCTCGGCGCCGTGCTGCTCGCGATGGGCCTGCCCTTCGCGGTGGCTGGTGTCGCCACCACACCCGCGGCCCAAGCCGCCGGGGGCTGTCTCAACGGCTGTATCCACTGGGACAGCAGCATGATCTATCCCGGCCAGAACAACGGCTTCCCAGAGGGACCAGTTGGCGAGCATGCGCTGGTGCATGGCGAGGGCTTTGTCGCCGCGGCAAGCCAGACTCTCACGTTTCAGGTCGTGCGGGGCGATGTCACCGCCAGCGATACCCAGTTCTGCCAGCTCGCGAATCCCAAGGTACCGCTCAGCGGGACCGCCACCCCTGACAGCTCCGGCAAATTCGACTTCGGCTTCGTCTGGCCCGCGGCGGCAAGCAGCGGACAATGGAGCATCTGCGCCTATCGCGCGAGCGATGGCACCCCACTCTTCAATACCGACGACGGTCCCTTCTCGGTGCTCGCGGCGCAGCCGCCGTCGCTGGCGCTCTCCAACACGAGCGTCCATCCCGGCGACGCCATCACCCTGACGGGCCACAACTGGCTCCCAGCGCAGGGACAAATCTTCGTCTACATTGGCCCCTGTGCGGATTGCGGCGGCGCGCCGCTCGCCTCGACGATGGCGACCTCAGCCGGCGATGGCTCGTTCTCGGTCACGCTGAACATCCCAGCCTCCGCGGCGGCTGGCGGCTACATCGCCAGCGCCCACAACGCCTCCAGCGTGCTCGATCTGATCGATACGGGTCCGCACGTCGTCGTCAATCTGGCGCCAACGGCTACGCCCAGGCCGACGGCGACCGCGACCAGCGCCCCCACCGCGACCGCCGCGCCGAATACCACATCCAGTGGCAGCTCCAATGGCTCTGGTGGCGGCAATAATGCCCTGTTGGTGGTGATTGGCATCCTCGTTGTGGTGCTGCTGCTGGCAATCGCGGGCCTGGTGATCTTCCTGCTGAGCCGCAACCGCCAGAATCCGTCTGGCTCCGGTGGTCCGCCCGCGCCTCCGGGAGCCTACGGTTCCTACAGTGCGACGACACAGCCAGGAGCTCCCGTCACACCAGGAGGTTATCCACCCAGCGCGTACCCTGACGATGCGGCGACGCTGCCCGGCCGGCAGCAACCCTGGTCGCCGGAGGACAACGATGCCCCAACGGTTCAGTCGCCCGCAGACCCATTCAACCGCTAATTCGTGTCCTCGTCACGCTGAGGAGTTGACGCTGCGGCGAGTACCTTGTGCGGCCGCCACACGCCGGCTGCCGCATCCCAGCGCGCCAGGCCGAGGAAGCGCCCATCCGCGTCATAGGCGCGCAGCAGCTCGCCCTCGGTGGGGTTCGCAGGGGCGTCCGGTGGACGCCCAGCGGGCGCCAGCGATTCGGCGGCGAGGCGCAGCGGCTGCCCGTTGCGCAACGCGGCGGCCTGCGCGGCGTCGAGCGTTGCCGCGCGGCGGTCCTGTAGCGCTCTGTCAGGAGGATACAGCACCGTAGGCCAGGAGCCATCCGCCAGCGCCGCGTCGAGCCGTTCCAGCGTGACGGCCTGGTCGAGCGTGAAGGGACCGCTGCGCGTGCGGCGCAGCGCGGCGAGGTGCGCGCCGGTCCCCAGGCGCGCGCCCACGTCGTGCGCCAGCGAGCGGATGTAGGTGCCTTTGCTGCACTCGACATCCAGCACCAGGTCCGGCGGCTCCCAGGCCACCGGCCGCAGCGCCGAGAGCACCACCGGCCGCGGCTCCGGCGTAATGTCCTCACCTGCCCGCGCCAGCTTGTAGAGCGGCTGCCCCCCGCGCTTGATGGCCGAGTAGCGCGGCGGCACCTGCATCTGCTCGCCCAGGAATGCCGGCAGCACGGCCTCGATCTGCGGCAGCGTCAGCGCCACGGGCCGCTCGTCCACCACCGCCCCCTCGGCGTCGTAGGTATCGGTCTCGACGCCGAAGCGGATCGTCGCGCGGTACGCCTTGCCGCTCTCGCTGAGGTACTCGGCCACGCGCGTCGCCTGGCCCACCAGCACCGGCAGCACGCCGGTCGCCAGCGGATCGAGCGTACCGGCGTGGCCCACGCGCTTCTGCCGCAGCAGCCGCCGCACGCGCGCCACCACGTCGTGCGAGGTCATCCCAGCGGCCTTGTCGATCACAAAGATGCCATCCATGCCGCACAGTATAGCCCACCGAGACGCTCACGCCGTGTTCTTCTTCCGTCCCAGTCCACGCAGGCGGACTGGCCCTCTAGGCGCGGTTTCAACCGCCGGCTGCTCTCTGCTCTCGCGGCCGCAAGGCGCGAACTCGTTTGCCAGCTACGCTTGCCGCACCACCCGGCATGCTATACTTCGGGAAGGCGGCACCGCCGCCGAGCACGCTCCGTGTATCCCAGATCGGTATGGATAAAGAGTCTGGAAGGGGCGGATCATGGGACAGGTGATCCAGCGCGGCACGACACGAGGGAGTACGGAGGCGCCCGCGATGGACAACGACGACAGCGCCGAGGATTCGCCCCGTCACGTATACGCCGCGATCGTCGGCACTGGCTTCTCCGGCCTGGGGATGGCGATCCGGCTCAAACAGCGCGGCGAGGACGATTTCGTCGTGCTGGAGCGCGCGAACGACGTGGGCGGCACCTGGCGCGACAACACCTATCCCGGCTGCGCCTGCGACATCCCCTCACACCTCTACAGCTTCTCCTTCGCGCTCAACCCCGACTGGAGCCGCGCCTATCCCTCTCAGTCCGAAATCTGGGCCTACCTGCGCCGCTGTGCCGAGCGCTTCGGCGTCGCGCCGCACATCCGCTGGAACACTGAGCTGCTCGAAGCCACCTGGGACGACGCCGGCGCCTGCTGGCATCTGCGCACCTCACGCGGCGCCTACACCTGCGACGTGCTGATCGTCGGCAACGGGCCGCTCAGCGAAGCCCGACTACCCAACATCCCCGGCATCGAGCGCTTCGCGGGCACAACCATGCACACTGCCGCCTGGGACCGCGACGTGGACCTGAGCGGCAAGCGCGTCGCCGTGATCGGCACCGGCGCCTCGGCGATCCAGCTTGTGCCCCAGATTCAGCCCAAAGTCGCCCAGCTCTATCTCTTCCAGCGCACCCCGCCGTGGGTCGTCCCGCGGCTGGACCACCCAATCCCCGCCTGGCAGCGCACGCTCTACAGGCTGTTCCCACTGGCGCAGCGCCTGCCGCGCGCCCGCATCTACTGGCAGCACGAGCTGTTCGCGTTGGCCCTGGTCTACCGCCGCGGCCTAGTCGCCAGCGGCGCACGGATCGCCGGGCGGCACCTCGCGCGTCAGGTGCCGGACCCTGAGCTGCGCGAACGGCTTGCGCCACACTACACCATGGGCTGCAAGCGCGTGCTGATCTCCGACGACTTCTATCCGGCGCTCTGCCAGCCCAATGTCGAGCTGGTAACGGAGGCCATCCGTGAGGTGCGAGCGGACCGCATCGTGACCGCCGACGGCGCCGAGCGCGAGATTGACGCCCTGATCTGCGCCACCGGCTTCAACGTCACCGATACCGACTTCGCGCGGCGGCTGCGCGGGCGCGGCGGTGTCTCACTCGCCGAGCGATGGGCCACCGGGCCGCGCGCCTACCTTGGCACCACCGTCGCCGGCTTCCCCAATCTCTTCATGATGATCGGCCCCAACACCGGGCTGGGCCACAATTCAATGGTCTACATGATCGAGTCCCAACTCAACTACATCCTGGACTGCCTGCGGGCGATGCGGCGCAGCGACCTGCGCGCCGTCGAGGTGCGCGCTGAGGCCCAGGCCGCGTTCAACGCCGAGATGCAGCGCCGCATGCGCGGCACTGTCTGGACCTCCGGCTGCGCGAGCTGGTATCTGGACGCCGGGGGCCGCAACGCCACGCTGTGGCCCGGCTTCACCTTCGAGTATCGCCGCCGCACGCGCCACTTCGACCCCCAGCCCTATGACGTGGTCGTGGCGCCAGCGCCGCCCCAGACGCCAGCCGGCGTGGCGCAGGGCGCGGCCATCAAAAGCGAGCACGAGTAAGGGGAGAGACGGTTGGGGCGAGCCATGGCTCGCCCGCTCACCAGCGAGATGTCTGTAGCGGCGAGGTCTGCCTCGCCCGCCTGCCCGCGCGTGAAGGGGAGATGACGATCATGCAGGTGCCCACACCGTCGTACGTCGCCGTCAACGGCCGCAAGATCGCCTATGACGTGGTCGCGCCTGCATCGCCCGCCGGCACGGTACTGCTGATCAGCGGGCTGGCCGCCAAACGGCTGGGGTGGTACAAGCAACTCCCGGTCTTCGGCGCCCGCTACCGCACGATCGCGATGGATAACCGCGACATCGGCGACAGCGATCTGGTCGAGGCGCCCTATCGCACGGCGGACCAGACCGACGACGCGGCGACGCTGCTGCGGGCGCTGGGGGTCGAGCGCGCGGTGGTGGTGGGCATCTCAATGGGCGGCTTCATCGCGCTGGAGTTGGCGCTGCGGCACCCTGAGCTGGTCTCAAAGCTCGTGCTCACCTCCACCTCGGCCGGCGGCAGCACCCATGTGCAGCCGGGGTGGCGCATGCGGATGATGCTGGGCATGCCGCGCTTCGTCCCGCGCTGGCTGCGGCCCGAGCCGGGCACCATCGCCAAGCGCACCTACGCCGCCATCATGGCCCCCGGCTACTGCGCCGCGCACCCCGACGAGTGGGAGCATATCGCCCAGGTCGCACGCTACCGGCCCCAGCCCGCCGCTGCGTACCTCCGCCAGCTCAACGCCTGCCTGACCCACGACGCCAGCGCGCGACTCGGCACCATCACCGCGCCGACGCTGGTGATCCACGGCGCGGTGGACCCCCTCGTGCCGCCGGCCAACGGCGAGTATCTGGCGGCGCACGTCCCCGGCGCGCGGCTGATCCGCTACCCCGCCACGGGCCACGTGCCGATCATCGAGCGCGCCGACGAGTACAACCGCGACGTGCTGGCCTTTCTCGATGGGTGATCGCGCACACCGAAGTCAGGGGCGAGAAGAGCGAAGTAGAGGGCATGTCCGCGCCGTCATAGAGTATGGCGATGGCCGCCGCGAACGGACTTCCGCCTCTCCAGTGGGTGAGGCACCGACTGACTTGTAAGTCACGCCGCGTGAATGGGGTTCACCGCACTTCTGCCGCGATACTCCGCGTGCGCGTGCGCGCTGCGTCCGCGTGCCCACCCCGGCCCTTCACCTCGCTGAGGTGCGTTGATACCCCCGATCATGTGCAGACATGCGACGCGTTGTCAGCGCGATGCGCCAACGCGGCTCACCATAAGGCCAGGATCTTGCGGTCAGAGTCGCAGCCACTCGCATGAGCGCAGGCCGCCAAGGAGGACGGCTGGGATACGCCGCCGTTTGAGTCTAGCGAACGGA
>DASVAA010000246.1:0-44210 GCA_036376595.1 Ktedonobacterales bacterium
GAGAGCCGCCACGCAGCAAAGGTCGCCGCCCGGGCGGCCGGCGAACGGAATTGGTCCGTCTCAGACGGACGTATCCATGCCTTCCGCACGCGCAAGAGCTATCAGGCGATCGTGCTGCGTCTCGTGAAGTGGTCCGCCACCACGCAGAGCCAGGGGTTCCGCTCCCTCGATGACCTCGACGCACAGGCCGAGGAGCTCGTGTCACGCTACCTCGCCGACGGACTGGCGGCGGGCAAGAGTGCTTGGACGCTCAAGACGGAGCGGTCGGCCTTCCGGCTCTTCTTCGGCCAGCGCAACCTCGCCGCGAGCGTCAACCTGCCGCCACGTCGGCGAACTGACATCACGCGTTCCCGCCGACCAGCCACGCGCGATGCCACGTTCGATCCAGCGCACTGGAGCGAACTGCTCACTTTCCTCAACGCCACCGGCCTGCGCCGCTCCGAGGTGACCCACATCCATGTGCGCGATGTCTACGATGACGCGGAGGGACGGCTGCGCGTTGCCGTGAAGGGCAAGGGCGGCAAGTGGCGTACCGTGCCAGTACTCGAGGAACATGCCGATGCAGTGCGTGCGCTCATCGCCGGCCGGGCGCCGGAGGAACGCCTCTTCAGCCGCATTCCCTCGCATCTCGACATCCACGCCGTCCGGCGTCGCTTCGCTCAAGAGACGTATCGGCGGGCGAGCGGTGGTCGTCCCCTCCCTTCGCAGGTGAGGACGCGTCTCGCGAAAGGCGCGGTGGACCCAGCGGCGGTACGGCAGGTATCGGAGGCGCTCGGCCACAACCGGCTCGACGTGACAACGACACACTACCTGCGGTAAACTTGCCGAGCAGCTAGCCAAGCAGTTGCCCCGGAAAGGCCAACGCCGAGGGTTGTGCCGGGCACGCCGGCGTCACGGCGCGCATGCGGGTGAGGCGAGGCGTCCCCAGCCACGCTCCCCTACCTGCCGAAGTGGGGCCCGCGGCTGGTGGCTGGCCTGGTGCGCCCGTACGGCAAGCGTCGGCAATACGGTCATGGCGAACCCAGTCGAGAAGAGGAGCATCACTACCCATGGACAGCACGCAGAAGCCGAAGGCTCGCAGGACGGTGAAGCGCGGCAACAACGAGGGCAGCATCACGCAGCTCGCGGATGGCCGCTGGCAGGCGCGCATCAGTATAGACGGCCGGCGCAAGGCGTTCTACGGCGCGACCCGCGCTGAGGCGGCGGCCAAGCTGAACGCCGCGCTGCGTGACCGCGACCGTGGTCTGCCCGTCTTCGAGGAGCGCCAGACGGTCGCGCAGTATGTCGCCAGTTGGCTCGAGGCGATTCGACCGACCGTCCGGCCGAGCACGTGGAAGCGCTACCGTGATCTCATGACCCTCCATGCGCTGCCGACGCTTGGCAAGTCGCCGCTCGCACGCCTCAGCGCGCAGCAGGTCCAGGCCCTCTATAGCGTCAAGCTCGGGGAAGGGCTGTCGCCGACGACGGTCCACCACCTGCACGCCGTGCTGCATAAAGCCCTCACCCGTGCTGAGCGTTTGGGATTGGTGCCGCGCAACGTCTGCACGCTCGTTGACGCGCCGCGGATGGCCGAGCGCGAGCTACGGGTGCTGGATCGCGCGCAGGCTCGCCAACTGTTGGACGCCGTCCGCGGCGAGCGCCTGGAGGCGCTCTATGTGCTCGCCGTCACGACGGGCATGCGCCAGGGCGAGCTGCTCGCGCTGCGCTGGCGCGATGTGGATCTGGCGAACGGCGCGCTCCAGGTGCGTGCCACCCTCCAGTACACCAGGGATCGGGGCTACTTCCTTGGCGCCCCGAAGACCAAGCAATCGCAGCGGCGCATCAAGCTGGGGGAGCTCGCGGTGGAATCGCTGCGCCAGCACCGGGCGCGCCAGGTGGCGGAGCGGCTCGAGCTCGGCGCGGCCTGGGAGGACCGCGACCTGGTATTCCCCAACGCCGTTGGCAAGCCGATGGACGGCATGAATCTGCTGCACTACCACTTCCTGCCGCTCCTCAAGCGGGCAGGACTGCCGCGCATCCGCTTCCATGACCTGCGCCACACGGCGGCGACGCTGATGCTCGCGCAGGGCATCAACCCCAAGATCGTCAGCGAGCGGCTGGGCCACGCCTCGATCAGCATCACCCTCGACCTCTACAGTCACGTGCTGCCCGACATGCAGGATCAGGCGGCCGCCGCGATCGACGCCGCGCTCGGCATGTGAAGCGTGAGAGGCGGGTGAGCGCAGGGGCTGTGTGACTCTACGCACGGCAATGTCCACATCGAACTCGACCTCGGCGTGCGGTGACCTGGCAAGCGTGACAAGGCGCGCGAGGTGGGGCCGTTGATTCATGAATGCAGTCGTGAGATAGGCCGCTCTCTGCGCAGCCAACCGCGCCGGGACGTATCGGAGGCAGACGGCGGACCCCTCACTCGCCAGCGGTGCGCAGCGCGGCTTGGTACACGGCCTCGGCGAGATAGAAGCCGGCGGTAGCGCGCAGATCATCCAAGATAGGCTTGACCAGCGAGATGAGGCCACGCGTTTTCGCTGCCAGCAAGACGCCAACAACACCAATGTGGCTGAGACCTAGCGCGCGAGCCGCGTCACGAGCGGCTCTGTCGTCCAAAAGGATCAGATCGGCGCCTCGCGCCTGGGCGAGCGCCAGCGCCGCCGCCTCCCCGATGTCGAGCGCGTGATACATGCCGGCCAGCTGGTCGCGCCGTTGCGCGTCGACCGGCATGACCACAAACCACCCGGCCGTGAGCACTTCGTGCGCTCCCGGGTTGTTCCCAGATCCACCGTACACGAGTTCGTCTCGCACTTCTTCGGGAAGCGCGATCTGGCCGTAGAGCGTCTGGAGCAGATCCAGACGTCCGACGGCCGCCAGATTCGTAATCGGGCTGGTGTCGCTCACCACCAACATGATCACGGCCTCACTGTGCGCGTTGGCTTGGCCGCCGCTCACATCTGCCCTAGCTGTTTGAGCGTGGCAATGTCCTCGTCCAGGTCAGTCGCGTCGTAGGCGAGCGGAATACCCCGCTCGGCCAGGATGCGCTGGAACTCGAGACGGCTGCGACCAGCAAGTCGTGCTGCACGTGCGAGGCTGGCCGAGCGGGAAGAATAGAGCCCGACCGCGAAATCGAGGCGCGCCTGCTCCTCGGTGATCCCAAGATCAGCGGGAATCTCAAGCTGCATCAGTGGCCTTCCTCCTCCGCATGCCTCCTCCGCATGAATGCCCTGTCTCGCCGGGCGAGACGGCAATGCTCAGGCACTCCAGTTGGTGGGCTATGCCATGCTCGACGACCCCTGCTTACCCCTCGTGCCCCCTGCTGGCGCATTGTAGCACGTAGCAGCATACACGCCGTGCTCAGACGCTTCCCGCACCGTATCTCCATAACAGGACGAGGATACACCGAAGTGTTGTCACTGCTCGGCAAGCGGGGTGCGTTCGGCCACGCTCACGGCGCACTGATGGCCAGGATGCTCTGCGTTCGGCTCGACAGGCGACCCGGACGCGGCATCCTGATAGACGAGGTGGCAGAACTCCGCGCCGGTTGGCATCAAGGTTGGCATCAATTGCCGCAGACAACAAGAAAGCACCTTTGAACGAATGTGTTCAAAGGTGCTTCATTTCAGGGCTTGTGGGGGCAGGTGGGACAGGAATCGAACCTGCAACCTGCGGTTTTGGAGACCGCTGCTCTGCCAATTGAGCTACCCACCTAAGCGAACGCCCTCAGCATACACCACGCCCCGCGCCGCCGTCAAGGCGCCGCCACCGGAAAATACCGGCCCGCCGCGCTTGACACATAGCGGCGCCAATGATATGCTTCTTAGGCTGTGTTTGCGCAGATCACGGCGTGATCTTGCCGTTCTTGCGCCCCTCCCCCGCGGCTCGATACCTCGCTCATCCAGGCACACTCGCGTGCGGAGAGCGCATGTAGCCGAGCTGGGATATGTCGTGGCGGGCGAGTGGCGCATAGGAGTTACGTCTTCCCATGTACGCAGTGATCGAGACGGGGGGCAAGCAGTACCGCGTCAGCCCCGGACAGACCGTCGAGGTGGAGCTGCTGGCAGCCGAGCCGGGAACGTCGGTCGCCCTCGATCGCGTTCTGCTCGTCTCCGCCGATGGCAATACCCTTGTCGGCACCCCGATCGTCCCCGGCGCCAAGGTCGTCGGCACCGTCGCCCGTGAGGGGCGCGGACCCAAGATCATCGTCTTCAAGTACAAGTCCAAGAAGCGCTACCGCCGCACCAAGGGCCACCGCCAGGACTACACCTACCTGACGATCACCGACATTCAAGCCGAGGGCCACAGCCTGGTGAGCGAGGAGGAGCGCGCCCGGCTCGAACGCCAGGCGAAGCGCGCCGCCGGCCGCTACGAGCGCCGCCTTGCCGCGGCGATTGACACGCTGGCCTACGACGAGGCGGTTGGCGACACCGCCGGCGCCGAAGAGGCGAGCGAGGAGATCGAGCAGGTGGACGGCGACGCCTCGATCCCGGCGGAGGATCTCTCAGAGACCCCAAAGCCGAAGAAGTCGCGCAAGCAATCGTCGTAAGCGCGTAGGGGTGAGGCACGCCTTGTCCGCGCGCATCTAGTAAGGATCGTCAGCCATGGCTCATAAGAAGGGCATGGGCAGCACGCGCAACGGCCGCGACAGCAAGCCCAAGATGCTCGGCGTCAAGCGTTACGACGGCCAGTTCGTACGCTCCGGCACGATCATCGTGCGCCAGCGCGGCACGCGCATCAACCCCGGCACCAACGTCGGGCTGGGCCGTGACCACACGCTGTTCGCGACCACCGACGGCCGCGTGAAGTTCGAGTGGGAGCGCAGCGACAAGAAGCGCGTCAGCGTGCATCCACTGGAGCCGGCGGCAGTCGCCGCCGCCGCTCCGGTTGCCGCGGCGTCCGCGACGGCTCCGCGGACCGAGTAACCCACAGGCCCATCGCAACGTACACGAGGCAGGGACGAGACACCGTCTCTGCCTCGTCGTCTACCCGGCGATCCAGTCCGCGCCGCTTCGGTTCATGCCCGTTGCGCCGGTCCCGCGCCGGTGGTATAGTGCCGGCAAACCCACACACCTCGCGAACGAGGTCCACGGTCTACCATCAATGTTCTTCCGCGGCTGGCCCTGCCGGCCGCGTAGCATCACCGAGGGAGAGGGAGGGCGGCATGCCGCTGCACCTCACGGCTGCCTGTAAGACCGACGTCGGCAAGCAGCGCGAGCAGAACGAAGACGCCTGCTATACGCATGTCGTCAGCGACGACGACCACACCGGCGGCATCTTCGTGGTCGCCGATGGCATGGGCGGCTATCACGCGGGCGAGGTCGCCGCGAAGATCGCCGTGGATACCATCAGCGCCGCCCTCATGCCACTGCTTGCTCCGGCCAGTAGCCAGCCCACGGTGCGCCTCAAGAAGAAGAAGGGCGGGGCCAAGGCGGAGAGCGCTGAGGCGGCCGGCGAGCAGGGCACCAACGGCGCGCGCCACCCCAACGAGACGCGCGCGCTCACCGAGTCACTGGTGGTCGAGCACTACACCGATAAGCTGCGCGACGCCATCGAAGAGTCCAGCGACAAGATCGTCGAGTATGGCAAGGAGCACCCCGAAGCCAAGGGACTCGGCTCGACCGTCACCGCCGCGCTGGTGATCGGCGACCAGGCCTTCATCGCCAATGTCGGCGACAGCCGCACCTACCTGCTGCGTGACAAGCAGATCACGCGCATCACCACCGACCACTCGCTGGTCGAGCGGCTTGTCGAGGCGGGCCAGATCGAGCGCGACGACGTCTACGACCATCCACACCGCAACCTCATCTACCGCTCGCTCGGCGGCGCCACGCGCGCTGAGGTGGACGTGGATGTCTTCGTGGAGCGACTCCAGCCCGGCGATGCGCTGCTGTTGTGCTGCGACGGCCTGTGGGAGATGGTGCGCGACGAGCAGATCGCCAGCATTCTCTCCGAGGTGGAGGACCCCGCGCAGGCCGGCGAGGTGCTGATCGAGCGTGCCAACGAGAACGGCGGCGAGGACAACATCACCGCCGTGATCGTGCGCGTCGCCGAAGCCTAGGGACCGGCGCGCTATGGGCCTGGCAATGGGAGCCGTCGTCCGCGGGCGCTACCGCGTGCTGCGCCGTCTGGGCGAGGGCGGCATGGGCAGCGTCTACGAGATCGAGGATCTGCTCCGGCCTGGCACCGTCTACGCGCTCAAAGAGCTGCTCGACGACGGGACGCTGCCGCAAGACGAGCTGGAGCAAGCGCGGGCGCGCTTCGCCGCCGAGATTGCGCTCATGCGCCGGCTGCGCCATCCACGGCTGCCCGCGTTTGTGGAGAGCTTTGACGAGGGCGGCAAGCGCTACTTCGTCATGGAGTACATCCCCGGCGGCACGCTGGACGAGCGGCTCGAAGCGGCGCACGCCCCACTGCCGGAGCGCGACGTGCTCGGCTGGGCGATTGGCATCTGCGACGCGCTGACCTACCTGCATCGCCAGAAGCCGCCGATCATCGTGCGCGACCTCAAGCCCGGCAACATCATGGTGACGCCATCCGGCGACGCGCGGCTGATCGATCTGGGCATCGCGCGCACGTACAAGCCGGGAAAGCAGACCAACACCGAGAATCTCGGCACGATGACCTACGCCTCGCCCGAGCACCTGGGCCAGACGCAGACCGACCCGCGCTCCGACATCTACAGCCTGGGCGCCACGCTCTATCACCTGCTGACCAACGTCGAGCCGGCGCCGCTGGAGACGCCCGCCCCCGGTGCCCTGCGCCGCCGTGTGCCCTCGCTGAGCGCCGCCACCGAGGCCGCCGTGATCCGCTGCATGGCGCTCGACCCCAAGCGCCGCTTCCAGTCCACCATTGCACTCAAGGAGGCGCTCGTCCGTGCGCGAGCCGCGCTGCCCGCACCGTCGCAGCCGTTTTCCGCGCCCGCCACGCAGGTCAGCCGCGCGCCCGTCACCAAACGCCCCGCGCCGGTGATCCGCTCGTCGCCCGCGCGCTCGTCGTCCGACGGCCGCGCCCCCGCCCCGGCGGCGAGGCCGGCACCATCACGGCCCGCACCCGCCGGCACGACGCCCACTCCAACGCCAGCCGCCTCGCCAGCCGCCTCGTCGCCACAGGTGCCAGCCGGCGCGTACTGCCCCACCTGCGGCTACCGCAACCGGCCAGGCGCCCGCTTCTGCGCGCAGGACGGCGCGCCACTCGTCTCGGGAGCCGTCCCGCCTATCGCTATCGCCACGAGCGTGCCGTCGCAGGCGCCCGTGCTGCCGGGCGGACCGGCGGTGCCGGCAAACCCAGCCGCTTCGGCGGCGATGACCGCGCAACTCGCCCATGAGGCCTATGCCACGGGACGCCTCAGTGTGGCGCTGCGACACTGCGAGGCAGCCGCGCGCCAGGGCACCGCGGATTACGACCTCTCGCTGCTGCACGGCCGCACGCTGCGTGCGCTCGCCCGCCCAACTGAGGCCGCCGATGCGTTCGCACGGGCGGGACAGCAGCGCCCGACCGCCGAGGCCTTCACGCTGGAGGGCGAGGCGGCGCGCGAGAGCGGCGACCTGACCCGCGCCGTCGTCGCGCTCACCCGCGCGCGGCAACTCGACCCGCACGACGCCAACGCCTGCTACCAGCTCGGCACTATCTGTCTTGCTTTGGGGCAGCTTGCCCAGGCGGAGGGCGAGCTTGAGGCGGCGCTGGCGCTACGGCCCGACGACGGTCGCACGCTGATCGCCATGACGCGTGTCGCCATCGCCCGCGCCGATTGGGCGCGCGCGGAGGACCTGCTGCACCGTGCCGCCACCACGCTGCCGGGCGACTCTGAGCCGGCGACGCTGCTCGCCGAGCTACATGCGGCCCGCGCGGCTGCTGGCTCCGCGACGGCTTACCCACCACAGGCCGCATCGTGAGGGCACGTGCGCAACGGCCACGGCCGTCACCCGCGAGCGGGATCGCGCGTAATTGATCGCGGCGGCCGGCGCCAGCGACAACACACGACGGCAGCCATAGCCCAACGGCCAGGGGCGCCGCGGATCGGGCACCGGGCATCAGGAGGTAATTGACCATGAACTGCGTTCAATGTGGGGCCGAGCTGCGCCCCGGCGCGCGCTTCTGCAATCGCTGCGGAACAACACAGCCCGAATCCGCGCCCGCCGGCGCCACGCCGCAGCCCGCCCTCGCCGTAGAGCACTTCTCCGCCGAGCAGGAGGGCGACGCCAGCCAGGTGAAACGCCCTCCGCGTCCGCTGCGCTACGATGCGGAAGAGGCGGAAGAGGCGGACAACGATGGCCTGGCGGACGCGGCCCGTGCCGCGGATGGCCCGACCGACGCTGTGGATGCACCCGAGGACCTGACGACCAATCCCGTGCCCGCCATGCCGCCGCTCGCGCAGATCGACGCGGCTGCGCGGACGAGCGCCCACGAGGGTGAGGCGACGGCGGAGAGTGCGGTGCGCGACGCTCCCGTAGCGTCCCCCGCGTCTCCCGCGTCTCCCGCGTCTCCCCCTGAGTCCATCGCCGAGGAGGTCGTCCCGGCTGTCGCGGAGCCTGTCGTGGAATCCACCGCGCCCGATGCCGAGCCGCCGGCTGTGGCGCAAGCCCCTGATGCGGCGCAAGTCGCCCCGCCTGGCGAAACGCCGCCCGCCCCCGATGCCACGTCTCCCTCCTGGCCGCTTGACCCCGGCGCTCTGGCCGGCGGACGCTACCGTATCGAGCGTGTCACCGCCGCCACAGACGAGGCGCCAGGCGCCGAGAACACCTATCTCGTCACCGACCGCCGCGGCTACGAGCGCTGCTGGTCGTGCGGGGCCGAGCCGGGGAGCGCGGACGCGAGTGAAGCGTTCTGCGAGCACTGCGGTGCCGATCTGCTGGCCCGCGAGTACGTGATGACCGAGCGTCGTCTGGCCGCGCCCGACGACGAGAAGACCAGCCCGCTGACTAGCACGGAGCCGGGCGCCGTCACATTCTTCGAGGCCGGGCGCGTCTACCGCGTGGCGCCGCGGCCCGCCGAGCTGCCGGCCTTCCCCGCTGGCGCGTATCTCGTCGTGGGTGCGGCCTGCGATATCGGCATCTCGCGCCACTCCGGACGCAACGAAGACAGCCTTGGCGTGACGACGCTCAGTCTGGATTCCGATTCGCGCCGCCACACGCTAGGCATCTACATCGTCGCCGACGGGCTGGGCGGCCACGCCAACGGTCAGGAGGCCAGCCAGGCGGTGGTGCGCGTCTTCACGCAGTCGCTGTTACGCGCGCTGGCGCTGCCGCTGACCGAAGGCGAGCTCGACCCCTCGCCCGATGCACTGCATGAGGCGCTGCTGGCCGCCGCCAGCGCCGCCAACGCCGCGCTGCTGGCGGCCAATAAGAGCACTGGCGCCGATAGCGGCTCGACGCTCGCCGCGGCGCTGGTCTGGGATGAGGCGGCGTACGTCGCCAATGTCGGCGACAGCCGCGGCTACGTCTCCAGCGACGGCACGCTGCGGCGCCTGACGATCGACCACTCGCTGGTGGAGAACCTGGTCGCCGACGGCATCATCGCCCCGGAGGACCGCTACACCCATCCACAGCGCAACCAGATTCTGCGCAGTCTGGGTGACGAGCGGCGGGTCGCGGTAGATGTCTTCGAGCAGCGGCTACGGCCGGGCATGCGGCTGCTGCTCTGCTCGGATGGCCTGTGGGAGATGGTGCGCGACGACGAGCTGGCGCACATCCTGGCTGAGACACCGCATCCGCAGGAGGCAGCCGACGCTCTGGTGCGCGCCGCCAACGCGCACGGCGGCGAGGACAACATCTCGGCGATCGTCGTCGAGGTGCGTGACTGATCGGTGGCCTTTGGGGGGCGCAGAGGCGTACAACCCGTCAAGTCACGCATTCGTACGTGCCTTAGATGTGCCCGCGCCGGGCACGGATTCAGCCTGGATCAGCGATTTCCACGCCGCGTGCCGGACGTGACACGAACAGATCGAGAAGAGGAGCCGCAGCCGCTATGTCTGGAGAAGTTTCGCTCACCTGCCAGGTCGGACGCGAGCGTGTGACCGCGACCGGCGGCACGCAGGTCGCCTACGTGCTGGTCGAGGCGCGGCCCAGCGCCGCCGTCTCCGCCGCGCGCATGCCGCTGAACCTCTCACTGGTGCTGGACCACTCCGGCTCGATGAAGGGTGCCAAGCTAGCGGCGGTCAAAGAAGCGGTCAAGCTGGTCATCAAGAACATGGACCCGCGCGACATCGTCTCGGTGGTGATCTTTGATGATAACGTGCGGGTGATCGTTCCAGCGCAGCCCGCCTCCGACAAAATGGCGCTGGGCGCGGCGGTGGACGCTATCAAGGACGGCGGCGGCACGGCGATGAGCCTGGGGATGAGCGTCGGTCTCACCGAGCTGCGCAAGAACGCCACGCCCGGCAGTGTCAACCGCATGATCCTGCTGACCGACGGCGTGACCTACGGCGACGCCGATCGCTGCCGCCGCATCGCCGACGATGCCGGCGCCGCGGGCATCGGTATCTATCCGCTGGGCATCGGCGCCGACTGGGACGAGGACCTGCTCGATAACATCGGCCAGCGCAGCAGCGGCGTGCCCGCCGACTTCATCCGCCGGCCCGAAGACGCCCTCGCCATTTTCCAAAGGCTCTTCCAGAGCGCGGCGTCGGTGAGCGTGCGCGGCGCGCAGCTTACCCTGCGGCTGCCGGCAGGGGTCACACTCAAGCGTGCGGTGCGCGTGCTGCCGTTGATCAGTGAGCAGGCGCAGCAGGCGCTCGCCGACCGCCAGACGGTGCTGCCGCTGGGCGACATCGAGCGCAACACGCCGCAGGCGGTGCTCTTTGAGCTGATGGTCGAGCCGAAGCCGGTGGGCACCTTCCGCGTAGCGCAGGCCGAGTTGAGCTACGACGTGCCCGGCCAGGGGACCGAGCGGCTGCGCAGCGACGCGGTCGTGACGTTCGTCAACGAGAACGTAACCGCCGACGCCGACAATCCCACGGTGATGAACTTCGTCGAGAAGTCGAACGCGCACCGCCTCGTCACCAAGGTGCTCGACGAGTACAAGAAGACCGGCAAAGTGACGACGCGGCTGCATGCCAACGTCACGCGCATGCTCGATCCCGAGACGCAGCGCCTGCTCGATCAGGCCGCGGCGGGTGGCGCGCTATCCAAGGAGGACGTAAAGTCAATCGGCAACAAGACGCGCAAGCTGACGCAAGTGATCGAGTAGTCCGCGGCGAGGCGCAATGTGGACACTCCTGCGCAGGCAGTGGAGGGGCAAGGCACATCTCACTCCACCCGGAAGGGTGAGGAGCCTTGCCCTCGGTATGACGCCGATCATACACCAAAGCTAGCCAGTGCGCGCGCGACATGGCATACTAGAGATAACGTAGACCCGCATGCGCGGGAAGAGAGAGGATACACACCACATGCGCTGCTCACAGGGACATGAGAACCCGGAAGGCTCGGCCTTCTGCGACGAGTGCGGCGAGCGGCTCGATACGTCCAGCGCCGCGCAGCCCGCCGTCGCCGTCGCCTCGGCCCCGTCGGCCGCCGCGGATGCGGGCACTGGCGCTGGGACCGCCGCCGCTTCCGGCGCGAAGCTCGTCGTCGTCTCCGACAACTTCGTCTTCGAGGTGCCCGACAAGCCTGAAGTGCTGATCGGCCGCGAAGACCCGCTCAGCGACATCTACCCCGACCTCGACCTGACCGAACACGGCGGCGAGGAAGGCGGCGTCTCGCGCATGCACGCCAAGCTGCTCAACACCGGCGGCCAGTGGTCGCTGGAGGACGAGAACAGCACCAACTCGACCTTCCTCAACCGCCAGAAGCTGACCGCCAAGACGCCGGCCCCCGTGAAAGATGGCGACGAGATCCGGCTGGGCAAGGTCGCGCTGCGCTTCCAGAACGCATGAGACTGGCGAGCGGGCAATAAATAGGATTGGATGGGGCGGACGGCGCTGTCCGCCCTTTTCTTGATGTCCAGACGTGTGTAGCGCTCATGAGGGAGGGGCGTAACGACCCTGCTGCATCAAGACGCCTCGCAGCCCACGCAATTCTGGGTCATTCATGTCCAGGAAATCGAGTGTCGTGCGGCCAATGGCGGACTGCGCCACGATAGCCGCATCCGTGAGCAGTCGGAAGTGTTCGATCCAGCGATCAGTCCGCGGGTTGTACAGGCGCGTGATAGTTCCGGTCTGCGGGTCAATGGACGACAGATCGGAGCCTTTCAAACGGTTGCACCTGAAGCATGCGTATGCCAGATTTGCCAGCTCGGTCTTCCCCTTGTGGCGCTCAGCGATCACATGATCGACTTCGTGCGCCACCAGCGGAGCGTCATCCGGCGTCCAGCAATTCTCACAGCATTGCAAGGCTCGCGAGATGACGGCACGGCGCAGCCGCGCAGGGATGTACGTCGCGCTCATACCTCACATGCCGAAGCGTAGCGACAGCGAGGTAGGACTGCCGCCCGAGCTTGAGGTGGATGACTGGATGCGCACGCGGATCAGCGAGATGATGTCGTTGAGCGCCACGATTTTGTCCAGCTCGTTGGACTCCTCGCGCGTGAGCGTCCCTGCGGAGTTCTTCTGCAGCAGATCACGGATGTGATCTTGGGCTGCGTGGGAGAGATGGAAAGTCGCGATCTCGTCCCGTGACGGTCCGCGCGCGAAAAATGCGACGACCTCCTCAATAGGACTCCCTGCTGGCATCTTGCTCATAGATCTGGCTCTCTTCCGGCTTGGCATCCGATGCGTATGCCCGTCGTACGCTCGCGCAACGATCCTCGCTGAGTATAGCATGCCATCGTGGGTTCCCGTTGACCAGCGCCGGCGCCCATACCCCCTATTGCCCCATCCGCTTGCGCCGCTGCTCCTCAGCGACGCGGCGGTCGGGCGGGGTGAAGCCAGCCTGGAAGCGCGCGCGGTATTCGGGGAAGGTGCCGTTGATAATCGCTTCCCGCGCGCCCTCCATCAGGCGGATCAGGAAGCGCAGGTTGTGGATGCTAGCGAGGCGGTAGTAGAGCAGCTCGCCGCGGCTCTCGTCGTCCTCGGCGCGGATCAGGTGGTGCATATAGCCGGCGCTGAAGGTGCGGCAGGCGTAGCAGTCACACGTCTCGTCCACTGGCGCCCGCACGGCCCGCCAGCGCGCCGCGCGGATGTTGACGCGACCCGACGGCGTGTAGAGGCCGCCGGTGCGGGCAGTGCGCGTCGGCAATACACAATCGAACATGTCTATGCCGCGCGCGACGCCCTCCAGCAGATCGTCCGGCGAGCCGACGCCCAGCAGGTGGCGCGGCTTCGCGTCCGGCAGCTCCGGCACCGCTGCCTCCAACGCACGCCACATCACGTCTTTCGGCTCGCCAACCGAGAGGCCGCCGATCGAGAAGCCATCGAAGGGCAGCGCGCCGACGAAGCGCGCGCTCGCCGCCCGCTGCTCCGGTTCCATGCCGCCCTGCGGAATGCCAAAGAGCGCCTGGTCGGGCCGCACCTTGGCCGCTAGCGCGCGCTCGGCCCAGCGATGCGTGCGCTCGGTGGCGGCGCGCACCTCCTCCGGCGGGTACGGGTAGGGCGGGCAGACGTCCAGTGGCAGGATGATGTCAGCGCCAAGCTGCGCCTCGATGTGCATCACGCTTTCGGGCGTCATCAGCAGCTCGGAGCCGTCCAGATGGGAGCGGAAGCGCACGCCCTCCTCGCTCAGCTCGCGCAGGTTGCCCAGGCTGAAGACCTGGAAGCCGCCGCTATCGGTCAGGATCGGCCGGCTCCAGCGCATGAAGCCGTGCAGCCCGCCGAACTCGGCCACCAGCTCCGGCCCGGGGCGCAGCAGCAGGTGATAGGTGTTGGAGAGCACGATCTGCGCGCCCATCGCTTCCAGGTCGTCGGGCGCCACGGCTTTCACCGTCGCATGCGTGCCCACCGGCATGAAGACCGGCGTCGCAATCGCGCCGTGCGGCGTACTCACCACACCCGCCCGCGCGCTGGTGGTCGCGTCGCGCGCCACGATCTCAAAGCTCAATGCCCGCTCATCCGCCACGCGGTTGCTTTTCCCCGTATCCGTCGTTGCCTGCCGCACCGTCTCTCGCTCCTCGCATGTAGGGGCGTCCACCGGACGCCCCTACAAATCGCCGGCCCGCGCGCCTATCGCATCTCTTTATTGTATCCCAGTGGTGAGTTTTCCGCGGAGTGCTTGCCAACCAGGCCCGCTTCGTGTATCCTTGCCTTGGTTTATGCCACCCGGCTGCCACGGGACGTGTCCAGGGGTGACGGAGCGCGTTCGATGCGCGCGAACCGGCGACACACGCGGCGGACCAGGCCAGGAGCATCGGAGAGCGGAGGTCCGGCAAGCATCATGTACGAAGACAAGACCTTGCAGTGTCGCGAGTGTGGCCAGGCGTTCGTATTCACCGCCGGCGAGCAGGAGTTCTACCAGCAGAAGGGCCTGCTCAACGAGCCAGGCCGCTGCCCCGATTGCCGCCAGCGCAGGCGCCAGGGACAAGGCATGGCTGACCGCGGGCCACGCGAGATGCACACCATCGTCTGCGCCGAGTGCGGCCGCGAGGACCAGGTGCCCTTTTTGCCGCGCAACGACAAGCCTGTCTATTGCAGCGACTGCTACGAGCGCGTGCGCGTCCGCCGCTAACCCTACTCTTCGTAGCCGTGGGGGTGGGTCTGGCGCCAGCGCCACGCGCTGCCCAGGATGTCGTGCAGATCGGCGTGTCGCGGCTCCCAGCCCAGTTCACGGCGGATGCGCTCGGAGCTGGCGACAGTGGCGATCTGGTCGCCCTCGCGGCGCGGCAGCTCTTCCACCGGCAGTGGCAGCCCCGTGACCTCGCGCGCCGTCGCGATCACCTCGCGCACCGAGTAGCCATTGCCGTTGCCCACGTTGTAGATGCGCAGCCCCGGCTCGTCGCGGTGCAGCGCCAGCAGGTGCGCCTGCGCCAGGTCCACGACGTGGACGTAGTCGCGCACCGGGGTGCCGTCGCGCGTGGGGTAATCGGTGCCGAAGATCTTGACCGGCCGACTGGCCGCGGCCGACGCGAGCACGAGCGGGATCAGATGCGTCTCCGGCTCGTGCATCTCGCCATTGCGGTCGGTGGCGCCGGCGGCGTTGAAGTAGCGCAGGCTGGTGGCGGTGATGCCATGCGCGGGAGCGTCCCAGCGCAGCATCTGCTCGACCATCAACTTCGACTCGCCGTAGGGGTTGGTCGGCCGGGCCGGTTCATCCTCGGTAATCGGCAGCCGCTCAGGGTCGCCATAGAGCGCCGCGGTGGAGCTGAAGACGTATTTCTTGACGCCGGCATCGATCATCGCGCGCAGCACGCTCAGGCTGCCGCCGACGTTGTTCTCGAAGAACGTGTGCGGCAGCGTGACCGAGAGGCCGACCTCGATCAGCGCGCCCATGTGGATCACGGCGTCGATCCGGTGCTCATCTAGCACCCGGCGCACGTGCTTCGTCTCGCGCACGTCGCCCTCCACCAGCGGCACGTCTGGCGCCAGCGCGCCGCGGCGCCCCTTCACCAGCGAGTCATAGACCACCGGCGTATGCCCAGCCTTCACCAGCTCCTCGACGATCACACTGCCTATGTAGCCGGCGCCGCCGGTCACCAATACGCGCATGCAAAACCTTCCACTCTTCCTGATCTTCCCAAATGGCATATCGGCTCGCGACCACCGGCGAAGTCGTGGCCGGCTGGACGAGGTGGCACCAGCGCCACGCGGATCATACACGCGGCTGACGCAGGCACGCGGGTTGAGTATAGCGAGTCCGCCGCCGCGGGGCAAGTGCGCCGAGCGACCGTCGCACCGCCTACGGCATGCACCGTACGGCAAGACACCCTATGACAGACGCGCCAAAGATACGGCCCACTCCTGATCCCGGTCCGCCAGTGATGGCCTACGGTACTGGGTGCGGAGCGCATCGAATCCCCGCTGATTGGGCATCGAGCGACGCTCCGCGAAGGGAGGGGCCACAAGATGGCCGTTAACATCAACCCGCGGACGCCACCTCAGACGCGGCCACAAACCGAGCGCAACACGAGACGCCAACGGCGTCGCGTGCCCCAACTGCCGCACCCGCATCGTAGCCGCAGGGGGGAGCGGCGTGCGGCGACGGCAGCAGCACTCGTGGTAGCACCGCAAGCGGCGGCGGTACCAGCCGCCGCACCCAACTTCGCGCTGGCGGGGCTGGAGCTGCTCGTGGGCTACGAATGGCTGGTCTCGGGCGCAGACAAGCTGCTGTTCGGCGGATTCCCCGCCGCGCTGCACGGACTGTTGGCGCAAACCCTCAGCGGCGGCCAACTGCCGGGCTTCTTCGCCGCGCTGCTGCGCGCCCTGGTGCTGCCCAACGCGGTCCCGTTTGGCTATCTGATCGAATGGGGCGAGACGCTGGCCGGCATCGGGTTGATCGCGGCGGGATTGGTCGCGCTGCTGCGTCCGCTGGCGCGACGCTATCTGGCCGGCAGGTGGAAGGCCGCGTTCGGCTTCGTGGTGCGGCTGCTCGACTGGCTGGCCCCGGTTGCGGCGGCTGGCGCGGGGCTGCTGGGCCTGAGCTTCTTCTTCCTGGACGGCCTGCCGTCGCCGTGGCTCACGCCAAGCATCGCCTACGGCGGGGCGGTTGACACCGGCTTGTTCCTCGCGGCGGCTAGCGTGGTGCTGCTGGTGAGCCGCCTCGCCGCCAAGCGCCGGTAAGCAGCCGGCGGTTGAAACGGCGCCTGGAGGGCCTATCGGCCGCGAAACCCGCCTGCGCGGACTGGGACCAGAGCAAATCATGGAATGGATGGTCCCGATAGAATCGGCGCCCGTGGTTGCGCAACGGGCGCCTGGCCCAGTAGAATGCGGCCATGATCAGGTTGCCCTCGCCGATGTCTCGTTCTCGTGCCGCCGGATCGGCGCTCTGCGCGCTGCTGGCGGCGCTCTGCATGTCGCTCGCGCTGCTGCTCGCCGGCTGCGGGCCGCTGCACTCCGGCTCCGATACCATCGCCTACCTGCGCGGCGGGGTGCTATGGCTCGCGTGGTCCGACGGCAGCCACACGCGGCTGATCAGCGGCGGTGTGGTGGGCTACGCCTGGTCGCCGGATCACCACGAGGTAGTCTACCGCACCATCACCCAGGGCACGGTGCCGCCGACGGCGCCGCAGAGTGTCCACAGCGCGCCCGATCTGCCCGCCAACCTCAGCGTTGCCAGCGTGAGCGGCGGCGTGCCGCTCCAGATCTCGCCTCCCGGCGGCGGGCTGCGCAGCGATGCCTGGTGGGATGCCAACGGCAACCGCGTGGTCTACCGCGAGACGGGGGCGAGCGTCAACGCGCCGCAGTACGTCGTGTCGCAGGTGGATCAGGTCTTCGGCATCGCGCGCAAGCCGCTGCTCGACGATGCCAGCATTCCCGCCATCGCGCCTGATGGCTCGCGCGTCGCCGCGATCGACCCACAGGGCGACCTGCGTGTCGGGAAGCCCGGCTCATCCGGCACGATCGTCGCGTCGGGCGCGCTGCTGACACTGCCCGATAGCGGCCGGCCCGCGCACCTACTGTGGCGCCCGCACACAAACGAGGTGATCTACCCGGTGGCCGCGCCCACCAGGGCAGGGGTCGCGCTGATGGCCGTGAGCGCAGCGGGCGGTCAGTCTCGCGTGCTGCTGCGCGTGCCGCAACTGCTCGATGCGACTTTCTCGCCCGATGGCAGTATGCTGCTGGTGCGCACGCCGTCCGATTTCGAGCTGTGGCCTGTCGGGGCGAGCGCGCCGACCTTCTCGTGGTCCGAGACGGACCCCTACGCGCTGCCGTGGTGGGCGCCCGACGGCCATGCGCTGCTGGTCCACGATGCCGCGGGCTGGCAGCTCGTGGACGTGTCGAAGCGCGTGGTACACACTGTGCTGCATTTCGCCTCGGCGCCGGCGAATCCGACGACTCCGCCGGTGGACTGGCGTCCGGCGGCAAACAGCCCGTGGAGTCCCGACGGCAGCCAGATCGTCGTCGCGGGGGCGGTCGGCGATACGTGGCAGGGAGCGCCGCTACGGCTCCCCAGCGGCAGCCCCGACGGCCTCTACACCGCCAGCTACGCGTCGGGTAGGTTCGGCAGCGCGACGCTGATTGCCGGCGGAGCCTACAGCGCGCCAGGCTGGAGCACGCTCGACCCTTCGACGACCTTTCTGGTGAGCGCATGACTGGGTAGCGGCACGGATTGTGTTGGAGACAGACGGCAGGCAGATACGAAGGGAGCGCGTGGGATGCCCAACGACGACGACGAGATGGACGGCGACGAGCGCGCACCGGGCGGCGAGCCGCTCGATCCGCTGGAGTACGACGAGCTGACGCGCCTGGAGCGGCTGGAGAGCCTCGAAGAAGAGATGGAGGAGCTGGGCATCACTAGCCTGGAGCAACTGCGCGCCAAGATTGCCGAGCTGCACGCCCGGCTGGACGAGCAGGAGGGAAGCTGACATGAGCGAGGAACGCGACGAGCAAAACCAGAATACGCGGGCCCCTGGTCAGCAGGGCAGCGTACGCCCGCCGAGCGACCAGCCCACGGCGGAGGAGATGGCCCGCGGCGACTGGCCGAACCTGGAAGGCTCCGGCGAGTCGGCGGCAGACAAGGCCTACGCGACCGGCACGGGCCAAACGCCCTCCAACGAGCGACTGGAAAGCGACCTCGAAGCGGACCAGGATGAGCAATTCGCCGCCGACGAGGCGCTGCAGGAGGGACTGGCCGGACCGGACGAGCCGGTATAGACGTTGTCTACGGCTTCGCCGCAGGCGCCAACTCGCGCCACTGCTCCATCGGCAACTCCGCCGGATTCACGGTCAGCACCTGAATGCAGACGTGGCTTGCCCCGGCGCGAAAGTGCTCTTCGAGGCGCTCGCGCACCGCATCAACGCTCCCCCAGGCGACGAGCGCGTCTACCAGCCGGTCGCTGCCGCCGTGCTCGATATCGTCCTTCGTGAAGCCGAGCCGCAGCCAGTTGTTGACGTAGTTGGGCGCTTGTAGATAGCGGGCGAGATGCTCGCGGGCGATGCGCCGAGCCACTGCCGGATCGGTTTCGAGCACGACGGCTTGCTCCGGCGCCAGGATCGGTCCCTCGCCGAGGATGTCGCGGGCGCGGCGCGTGTGGGCGGGCGTAACCAGATATGGGTGAGCGCCTGCGCTGCGGTCGCGGGCGATGGCGAGCATGCGTGGCCCCAGCGCGGCGAGCACGCGGTTCTCGGGTGGCACCGGCGTGGGTGCACGATCTAGCTCGTCGAGGTAGGCCAGCATGTGCGCCACAGGTCGGTCGTAGCGGCCGGGTGCGTTGTGATCGACCAGGTGCTCATGGCTGACGCCAAGCCCCAGCAGGAAGCGACCGGGGTGCGCCTGCTCCAGCGCGTGCGTGACCTGCGCCACCTGCTCGGCGGGGTGCATCCAGATGCTGGCGATGCCTGGCGCGATGACGACATGCTGTGTTGCGTCCAGCAGCTTGCGGGCGAGCGCGAACGTCTCGCGCCGGTTGGGGAACCACAGCACGCCGTAGCCCATCCGCTCAAGCTCGGCCGCCGCTGCAAGAGACGCGGCGTGATCGCCCCAAAATTGCCCGCTCCAGATGCCCAGGCGTCCCAAGTCCATGCGATCCCTCCGCTCTGCGCGCTGCTCTGAGCGTCATCGTTGGGCGAATCCGTCCAAGCTTCTCCGGCCCACATTGCCGATTATGACGCGAAGGGCAAGGCCTGGCCAACGCGGAGGCAGCGAGCGTTGGGCAAGGGAACCGTATGGATGCACAGAACCGCGTAGGGGCGTCCGGCGGACGCCTGGACGTGCCCGCTTGAATGGCGCATCCACCTGTGCTACACTTTGCCCGCCAGCCGGCGACTCATCCAATCGTACCTCTCAGCCGACCAGCGGAGTGTCGTCATGCCTAGTGCCGTGCGCGTCTTCATCAGCTACTCGCACGAGGATGCCGCCTTCGTCGCGCGTCTCAGGACCGCGCTGCAAGGTGCCGGCGCGGACATCTGGATCGACCACGAGCGCCTGCAGCCGGGCGCCCCGAACTGGCAGCTCGCGATCCGCGAAGGCATCGAGCAGGCCAACGTAGTGATCTATGTCGCCTCACCGACCGGCGCGCGCTCGCCTTTCGTCTACGACGAGATCAATCTCGCGCGTAGCCTCGGTCGGCGGGTGATCCCACTGTGGGCCGAGGGCAACTCTTGGCCGGACTGCGTGCCGCTTGGCTGGGGCTCGACACAGTACATTGACGCCCGCGACGCGCAATACAAATCGGGAGTCGCAATACTTCTCGACACTCTTGGGATCCGCCCTGCCCAAACAGCACCAGCTCCGCCCGCACCAATAGCGCCTGTTCGCTCTGCTGCTCCCTTTGTCGGCGGCGCCTCATTTGTTGGCGATGCGGGGTTGCTCGCGCCTTCAGGTGGCGGTGGTCTGCGCGGAATGTGGAAGGCGATCCGTGAGCAGGCGGCGCAGGCAGAGGAAGTGCAACGTCGGGCACAGGAGCAGCAAGCAGTACACAACGACTCCAGCGAGAAGGATGCCGCTGCCAGCGCGGCGGGTGCGGAAGAGGCATCCGCCACGGCTAACAGGCCGCGCTCGCGCCGGCCACGTGCCGAGCGCGGCGGACCGATGCTGGTGCGGCCAAACACGGCGTCCAACGTGCCGCCCAAGCCCAAGAGCTAGGTGCCCGAAGCCGCGCTTGCCCGTGAGGCAATTGGACTTGCGCCAGCGGCCGCTGAGAACAATGACAGTGCAGCTTCTGGCGCGTCTAGATCGCCTACTGCGCCGGTCACTCCAAACAATCCTCCCACGTCCCGTACGTAGAGCGTTTCAAGGCTCAAACTCACCTGTCGTGCGCTCACAATTTACATCGCATCCCCTCTCTCCCCTCTGGGAGAGAGGGCCGAGGGGTGAGGACTCCCTAATTCCGCGGCGCCTTACCGGTGCGCAGGAAGACCTCGATGCGCTCCTGGGTCTTGGACGTGCCCAGCAGGTGTAGGAAGGCCTCGCGCTCCAGGTCGAGCACGTCCTGCTCGGTCAGCACGTCGAGCGGGGAGTGGTCGCCGCCGGTGAGCACGCGCGCGAGCTGACTCGCCACCGCCACGTCGTGCTCGCTGACCTTTCCCGCCAGCCGCAGGTTCTCCGCCTGCTGCTCCAGCACCAGCCGCCCGCCCGCACCCGGCAACCGGAAGGTCGCCGGCTCCGGCGGCCTCCACTCGCCGCGCGCCTTCTTCTCGGCCAGCGCCAGCGCGTCGGCCTTCGCATCGGCTAACAGCCGGTCGCGGTCGAGCGTCACCGCGTCGGTCTTGCGCAGGAAGCGGTACCGCACCGCATCCGGCGCGCTGCCGGCGACCGTCGCCACGGCCACGATCTCGAAGACGTGGCGCGAGGGCGCAAATGGACCTCCCTCGACGCCCTTCTGCCAGCGCGCGAGCATCTCTTTGAGGCCGCCGCCCGCCGGCACCAGCCCCAGGCCGACCTCAACCAGACCGATGTACGTCTCGGCCGCCGCGCGCAGGTGCTGGGCGTGCATCGCGATCTCGCAGCCGCCGCCGAGCGTGTAGCCGACCGTCGCCGCCACCACCGGCACCGGGCTGTACTTGAGAAGCTGGTTGGCCTGCTGCAAGGCGCTGATGCCCTGGTCCACCAGCTCCCACTGGCCCGTCTTCGCGCCCAGCAGCACCGTGAAGACGTTGGCACCGGCGGAGAAGTTTGGCCCGTCTGAGCCGATCACCACCGCGCGCCAGTTGGCCCGCGCCTCCTCGATGCCGGCGCGCAACATGGCGGTCAGGTCCTCGTCCACCGCGTTCATCTTGCTGTGGAACTCGATGCCCAGCACCTCGTCGCCCAGGTCAATCAGCGAGGCGCTGCCGTTCTCCTTCACCACCTTGCCCGCCGCGCGCCGCTCGGCCACCGTGAGGCGCGGACCAGACGGAGGCACGGGCTTTTGCGCGCCGCTGGTGAAATCGAAGTAGCGCCGATCTGACCCCTGACCAGTGTAGAAGCTGCCGCCGCTTGCCAGCACACGCTCCACCAGCGGCGGGATCGCGCGGCCCTCTGCGCGCATGCGCTCGACCGTCTCGGCCACGCCCAGCGCATCCCAGGTCTCGAAGGGGCCGGCGTCGAAGTTGAAGCCCCAGCGCATGGCGTGGTCGATCTGCACGATGTCGTTGGCGATCTCGTCGGCGATCGCGGCGGTGTAGAGGAACGTATCGGCGGTCAGCTCCCAGGCGAGCTTTGCCGCGCGGTCGTCGCCGGCCAGCACCGTCTTGATGCGCGCGAAGGGATCGTCCAGCCTCTTGGCGGCTTCCAGCGAGGCGAACTTGGTCTCGCCCTGCGGCCGGTACTCCAGCGTCGCCGGGTCGATCACCAAATACTGATCCTTGCCGCCCTCGGTTTTGACCTTCTTGTAGAAGCCCTGCCTGGCCTTGTTGCCGGTCCAGCCGCGGGCCACCATCTCGCGCACGAACTGCGGCATGCGGAACAGCTCGCGCTGGGGGTCGTCGGGCAGGTTCTCGTAGAGGTTGTCGGCGACGTGCAGCGTGGTGTCAATGCCGGCAAGGTCAATCGTGCGGAACATCGCTGACTTTGGGCGGCCCATCGCCGGGCCGAAGATCGCGTCCACCTCTTCGATGCTGTAGCCCTCGTCCAGCATGCGCTTGAGGGTCACCATCGTGCCGTAGATGCCGATGCGGTTGCCGATGAAGTTGGGGCGGTCCTTGCAGTAGACGACGCCCTTGCCCAGCCGCTGGGTGCCAAACTCTCCCATGAACCGCATCAGCTCGGTGTTGGTGTCGGGGCCGGGGACTAGCTCCAGCAACTTGAGGAAGCGCACCGGATTGAAGAAGTGCGTCACCAGGAAGTTGCGGCGGAAGTCCTCGGAGCGGCCCTCCAGCAGCAGGTTCGCCGGCAGCCCCGACGTGTTGGACGAGATGATGCTGCCGGATTTCCGCAGCGGCTCCAGACGCGCGTAGAGGTCACGCTTGACGTCGAGCTGCTCGAAGACCGCCTCGACGATCCAGTCCGCCTCGCCGACCCGCGCCAGGTCGTCCTCGGTGTTGCCGATGGTGACGAGCTGCGCGTTCTTGGGCGTGAAGAAGGCGGAGGCTGGCTTGGCCTTGAGCGCGCGCTCGATCCCGGTCTGCGCCAGCCGATTGCGCGCCGCGCGGTCGGTGCTCTCCTTGGCGTCGTTGGGCACCACGTCGAGCAGTGTGACGGGGATGCCCACATTGGCGAGCAGCGCGGCAATCCCGGCGCCCATGATGCCGGCGCCGATCACCGCCGCCCGTTGGATGTTGTATGGCATGGTGATCTCCTACAGCCGCTCGATGATCGTCGCCACGCCCTGGCCGCCGCCCACGCAGAGCGTCGCCATGCCCAGGCGCCCACCGACCGTCTCCAGGTCGTTGACCAGCGTGGCGATCAGCCGCGCGCCGGTGCAGCCGAGCGGATGGCCCAGCGCGATCGCCCCGCCGTGCGGATTGAGCTTGGCCTCGTCAATGCCCAGCTCGCGGATCACGGCCAGCGACTGTGCGGCGAAGGCCTCGTTCAGCTCAATCACGTCAATGTCGGAAAGCTTGAGTCCCGCACGGGCCAGCGCCTTATGCACCGCTTTGACCGGCCCAATGCCCATCACCTCAGGCGCCACGCCGGCCACGGCCATCGAGACCACACGCGCCTTGGCCGGGATCCCCAGCTCCTGCGCCTTCTCGCGTGACATCAGCACGGTGGCGCTGGCGCCGTCGTTGAGCGGGCTGCTGTTGCCGGCAGTGACCGACCCACCGGCGATGAACGCCGGCTCCAGCGCAGCCAGCTTCTCCAGCGAGGTGTCGTGGCGCGGGCCTTCGTCGGTGGTGAAGCTGCCACCCTCCGGCAGCGCGACGGGGACGATCTCGCGTGCGAAGATGCCGCCGTCGATCGCCGCCAGCGCCTTCTGGTGGCTGCGCAGCGCGAACTGGTCCTGCTCCGCGCGGCTGATGCCATACTGCTTCGCCAGGTTCTCGGCGGTCATGCCCATCGGGATGTAGGACTGGCCGAAGGCGGTGGTCATCTTGCCGGGCATGCCGCAGACCTCGATGCCTTCGGGATTGTTGATCAGCTTGGGGTTGAAGCTGGGGTTGAAGCCGCCCATCGGCACGCGCGACATGCTCTCCACGCCGCCCGCAATGAAGACGTCGCCCTGGCCAAGCATCAGCGCCTGCGCCGCCATGTTGAAGGCTTGCAGACTGCTGGCGCAGAAGCGGTTGACGGTCGTGCCGCCGGCGTCCACCGGCAGGCCAGCGAGCGCCGTGACGATGCGCGCCAGGTTCATGCCCTGCTCGCCCTCCGGGAAGGCGCAGCCGATGATCACGTCCTCCAGTAGCGCCGGATCGAAGTTTGGCACGCGCTCGACCGCACCGCGCACCGCCGTCGCCGCCAGGTCATCCGCGCGCACCGTCTTGAGCGCGCCCTTGCCCGCGCGCCCGATGGGGGTGCGCACGGCGCTGACAATCACTGCCTCTGGCATGGTGGGTTGTTCTCCTATTCGTGTCGTCGTCGTTCGGCGAGAGGGCCGGCGGATAAATCCGCGCCTAAGGGCCGTTGGCCACAAAGCCCGCCTGCGCGGGCTAGGGATCGACCAGCAACTAGCCTTGCTCCGCGCGTTTCACGATGGTGCCCTGCGCGGTGGCGCACAGATACTCGCGTCCGTCGCGCACAGCGAAGACGTCGCAGCGGCAGACCGCCTGCCGACCGCCGGCGGCGATGACGCTGCCGCGCGCGATCAGCCTATCGCCCTGGCCGGGCTTGACATAGTTGATCTTATACTCCGCGGTCAGCACGTCCGGACCGAGCACGGAGCCGCCGGCGAAGGTGATGGCACTGTCGGCCAGATAACTGATCACACCGCCGTGGACGACGCCGTGATGCTGCGTGAACTCCAGCCGGAGTGGCAGCACCATCTCGACCTCGCCCGGCACGAAGGTGATCAACTCAGCGCCCATAAAGACGCTGAACGGCTGCGCGGCCAGCACCGTCTTGCCCAGCGAGTACAGGTCATCCGGCATCGGAACACTCCCTAGGCGGCAAAGTTACTCAGTGTTTGCCTGCATCTCCAGCCCGCGCAGGCGGGCTTGGTCGCCGCAGGCGCTTAGGCGCGGATTCATCCGCCAGCCCTTCAGCCACCGGCCACCTTGATCAGTGCCCAGTTGACCTCCAGCTCGGTCACGACGTTGCCGGCGTCATCCACGATGCGCACCGGGATCGTGAAGCGCGCTTTGCCGTCGGTCGCGATCTGCTGGCGGATGCGCTCCTGCTCGGGCAGCGGCAACTCGGCGATCGAGCGCAGGTCGCCGCGCGCCGGCTGTTTGTAGCGGATGACCGTCTCGGCTACCACCGGCGCATAGCCTTGCGCTTGCAGCGCGCCGAACGAGCGTAGGATCAGCGCGCCGGCCGCGACCTCGCCGACGCCGAACTGTGCCACCGCGTGGACCGTCCCGACGTGGTTGAGCCGCTCCGGCGAGGCCGGCAGTAGCGCCTCGGCGCGCTCCGGCTCCATCAGGACGACCCGCGCGCCGACGGCCCGGCTGAAGGGCACGGCCTCGTCCAGCAGGCGATTCATCCCCGCGACATCGATCACGTGCGCCTCCCTCCCAGGCGGGATCGTTCCAGGCGATCCCCTGCGCGAGTGGGCGGGACATGTCCCGCCCCTACAGCGGTTCAGCGCAGACCTTCGGAAGGCAGCATTCGACTGGGGTGGGCTTCGCGGGCTGAAGGCCCCGCGGCTAATCCCAGATCGAGGCGCATGTCCCGCCAATGCATACTGCGTAGACCAGGATTACCCGCGGTTCTTCAGACCGCCTGCTCGCCCGAATCGAATCTTGCCCTCCGTCGCGTCCCCTTTGCGTCCCTCAGCGCCTTCTGCGGTTGCTTTCTGCTCCTCCGCGTCCTCCGCGAGTCTCCGCGGACTCCGCGTTCCCCGCTCCCTCTGCCCTCCCCTCGCCTCCGCAGAGGAGAGGGGTCGGGGGTGAGGACTCCCTACTTCAGCGGGTAGCCACCCTTCTCGGCCACGATGCCCGCCAGCTCGCGCTGCAGCGGGACGATCTCGGCTTGCGGCTCGCCCAGATAGCGGCGCACCTTGGCGATCTCCGCCGCGCGCTCGGCGCCGTCGAAGGCCATCGTCAGCGCACCCTCCAGCGCCGCGTGGGTTTCAGGCAGCAGCCGCAGCACGGCGAGCTGCGCCAGCAGCGCGTGCGTGTGGGCGTCGGGGTTTGCCGTGCGGGCGGCGTCGAGCGCGCGGGCCACGGCGCTATCCATCGCGAAGAGCGTGATGAGCTGGTTCGCGACGTAGTCCAGGAACTCCTCCTCGTCGCGCATCGTCGCCGCGAACTTCATGCCGCCCTTGAGTGAGGCATAGATTGCGGCACGCTTGGCGCGCTCCAGCAGGTTGACGCTCTCGCGCAGGCCCTCAGGCACGTCGGCGGTGGCGAAGTCGGGCGCCTGGCCGGAGCTGACCTGCGCCTCGACCTGCGGGAAGCTCGACATGACGTCGATCCGGCCCTGCATCGCGCGAGAAAAGAGCGTGCCGGCGGCGACCAGCCGGTTGACCTCGTTGGTGCCCTCGAAGATGCGGTTGATGCGCGCGTCGCGCCAGGCCCACGAAATGGGGTACTCGTCCATGAAGCCGTAGCCGCCGAAGATCTGTACCCCCTCGTCGGTGCTGCGGCCCAGCGCCTCGGAGCCGTAGACCTTGGCGATCGAGCACTCGATGGCGTACTCCTCGATGGCCTTGAGCTGCGCCATGCGATCGTCGCCGGCCGCCTTGCGCACGTCCTCCACGTCGCCCGCAGTGCGCAGGGCCAGCGTCTCGGCGGCGTAGACATCGGCCGCCATGTGCGCCAGCTTCTTCTTGATCAGGCCGAAGTCGTGTAGAAAGTGCCCGAACGCCTTGCGCTCGCCTGCGTACTGCGCCGCCATGTTCAGCGCCGCCTTCGCTCCGCCCGAGGCGCCCATGCCCAGCTTGAGCCGCCCGATGTTGAGGATGTTGAAGGCGATCTTGTAGCCCTTGCCGATCTCGCCCAGCACGTTGCCCACCGGCACCTTGACATTATCGAAGTAGACCGTGCGCGTGGACGATCCCTTAATGCCGACCTTCTTTTCCTCGGCGCCGGTTGAGATGCCCGGCCATGCTGCCTCGACGATGAATGCCGTGTGCTTCTCGTCATCAATCTTGGCGAAGACGGTGAAGACATCGGCGAAGCCGGCGTTCGAGATCCACTGCTTGGCGCCGTTGAGGATGTAGTACTGGCCGTCCTCAGAGAGCGTCGCGCGCGTCTTGATCGCCATCGCATCGGAGCCGACGCCCGGCTCGGTCAGCGCGTAGGCGCCGATCAGCTCGCCGGAGGCCAGTCGCGGCAGGTAGTCGCGCTTCTGCTCGTCGGTGCCGTAGAAGACGATCGGCAGCGTGCCGATGGTGGTGTGCGCGCCCATCGCGACGGCGAACGACGCCTCGCGCATCTCGCCGCCGACGAGCGAGCTGGCGACCAAACCGAGGTCAATGCCGCCGTACTCCTCGGGCACGTCAATGCCCAGCAGCCCCTGCTCGCCGGCCAGCTTGACCAGCGAGGGCATCAGCCCCGGCTCCTGGTGGCGGATCTGCTCCGTTTTGGGCAGCACCTCGCGCGCGATGAAGGTCGCCGCCGCCTCCTGCACCTGGCGCAGCTCGTCGTCGAGCCGCTCCGGCGTGAGGAATCGCTCCTCCGTCACGGGCGTCGTCAGGAATGCCGCCGCCGTCTCGGTCTTGGTCGCCTCGGTCGCCATGTGTGTGTCTCTCCTGATTCTCAGCCGTTCTCATCGCCGGCGCGATCTGCTCAATCCCCCGTGGGGGCGAGGCGGGCCTCGCCACTACTGATACTCGCTTGCCCCCTCATCCCGTGAGTCGGGATGTGCGGGCTCTCGCTGCCTCAACCCTTTGTTTGTGGTGCCTGCGCCCCGCTCTGCGGTGGGTGCGCGGCGATGTATTCCTCGCGCAGTTTGCGCCGGAGTACCTTGCCCACCAGCGTCTTGGGCAGGGAATCGCGGAACTCGTACTGCTTGGGCACCTTGTACGGCGCCAGCCGCTCTTTGGCGAAAGCATCCAGCTCCTCGGCGGTCAGGTGCTCGCCAGGCTTGACCACGATGTAGGCACGCACCGTCTCGCCGCGGTACTCGTCGGGCACGCCCACCGCCGCGGCCTCCAGCACCTTGGGGTGCGCGTAGAGCACCTCATCCACCTCGCGCGGGAAGACATTGTAGCCCCCGGCGATGATCAGGTCCTTGGCGCGGTCCTCGATGGTGAAATAGCCGTCGTCGCTCATGTAGCCCAGGTCACCGGTGCGCAGCCAGCCGTCGCGCAGCACCTTGGCCGTCTCGTCGGGCTTGTTCCAGTAGCCGGCCATCACCTGGGGGCCGCGCACGACGATCTCGCCGTGGCCGCCCGGCGGCAGGAACTCGCCCGTATCGGGATTGACGATCGCGGCGTCGGTGCTGGGCATCGGCAGGCCGATGGTGCCGATGCGGCGGTCGCCGAAGACCGGGTTGCAGTGCGTCACCGGCGAGGCCTCGGTCAGCCCGTAGCCCTCGACCACGCGCGCCGGCGAGACCGCCTCGAAACGCCGCTGCACATCCAGCGGAAGCGGGGCAGACCCGCTGATGCAGACCTTGACCGAGCGCATGTCGGTTTTGCGCTTCTCCGCCTCACGCGCCAGCGCCAGGTACATCGTCGGCACGCCGGGGAAGAGATCGGGCTTGTAGCGCGCGATGGCCTTCAGCGTATCCTTGACGGTGAAGCGTGGCAGCAGCACCATGCGCGCACCGGCGTGCATCGTCATGTTCATGCCGACGGTGAGGCCGTAGACGTGGAAGAACGGCGCGACGCAGAGTGACGTGTGCGGCTCGGCGGACGATTGCTCGCTCCAGGCCCACGTCTGCATCGCGTTCGCCAGCAGGTTGCGGTGCGTGAGCATCGCGCCCTTGGCGAGTCCGGTGGTGCCGCCGGTGTATTGCAGCACGGCCACCTCGTCGGGCGCGGCGGGCGCCGGCAGCTCGAACAGCTCGAACAGCTCGTCGTCCTGGCGGTCGTGTGCGGTGCCGAGCTGGGCCTTGAAGTCGTGGAAGCCAGCGGCGTTGCGCGGCGGGCGTCCACCGGACGGAGGGCGTCCACCGGACACCCCTACACGCCTTCGCTCGACGGCTTCCTTGAGGCGGAAGAGCGCGCCAAGTGCCGGCGGCAGGTAGTCGGCGGGGCTGGTGAGAATCACGTGCTCGACGGGGGTGTTTTGGCGCACCGCGGCAAGCGTCGGATAGAGCTGCTCCAGCGTGATCGCCACCTTCACGCCCGCATCGGAGAGCTGGTGCTCCAGCTCCGGCTCGGTGTAGAGCGGGTTCGTGGGCACCGCGACGGCGCCCGCTTTGAGCACGCCGAAGAACGCGATTGGGAACTGTGGCACGTTGGGCAGGCAGATCGAGACGCGGTCGCCGCGCCCCACGCCGAGGCGGATGAGCGCACGCGCGAAGCGGTTCGCCAGCGCTGCGAGCTGCACGTAGGTCAGCTTGGCGCCATAGTACTCGACGGCGACGTTGGCGCCGAAGCGCCGGCTCGCCTCGTCCAGCAGCCAGGTCAGCGGCGCGTCGGGGACGGCCACGGTGCGCGGCACAGAGGGCGAGTAGTGGGCCAGCCATGGACGGCCGTTGGCGGCATCATCCCGCGTCGCCGCGGCGGCGCCATCCGTGGGGACGTTCTGCGATGGGTCGGCCATGACACCCTCCTCGTCGAGCGGTGGGAACGGCTGCCTATGGCCGGATTATAAGCAGGTCGCGAGCAGCTTGCGTAGTAGCCAGCTAACGTGTTTTGCGCGATGTGCTACACTCTAGCTAACAACACCGGGCGAGGCGGGTCTCGCCACTACACCGCATATGCGGTCCGGGTCAGACAGGGCAGCTTACCTTCGGGGGTAGCTCGCGATGGTTCAACTGCATACACCGGGCGAGCGCGCACCACAGCCGCAGGCCGGCGCGAGCGGAGACCTCGCGTTCGGCGAGCTGGTGGCCGCGTTTCGCGTCCGCCGCGGGCTCTCGCAGGGGCAACTGGCCCACGCCGCGCGCCTCTCGCGCACCTACGTCTATCACCTCGAGACGGGCCAGCGCAGCGCTCCCTCGCCGCGGGTTGCGCGCATGCTGCTGCGTGCGCTGGAGCTCCATGGCGACGACCGCCGCCTGCTCGCAGACGCCTTCACACGCCTGACCGGCCAGCTCATCGAAGACGAGGCCGAGGGACTGGATTTGCTGGATCAGCGCGAGCTGGCGGCGCTGCTGGTGCGCAATACCGCTTTCCCGGCGCACAGCCTCGACCGCCTCTGGCACGTCGCCGCGTGGAACGACCCGGCGACGCAACTCTTTGAGATCGACGCACCCGCGCTGCTCGACCACGGCGCCAACCTGCTCTCGGTGGTCTTCGATGCGCAGTACCGCACGCGCTTTCGACCGTGGGAGGCGCTGGCGCGGCGGCTGCTGGCGGACTTCAAGCACGCGACGCGCAGCTACACCTACCTGCCCGAATACCGCGCGCTGTGGCGCGCGCTGCGCGCGCTGCCCGACTTCCGCCGCATCAGCGACTCGGCCGAGGCGGGGATGGTGGTGGCACCGAGCTTCGTCTTCCAGATGCGCCACTCGCGGCTGGGATCATTGACCCTGCGCACCAGCGCCACGGTCTTCAGCGGCGACTCCAGCTACTCGATGGTCACCTACATACCGGGCGACCAGCAGACGCTGGCGATCTTCGCCGCGAACGGCTGGCAGCGCGCAGGCACGGCGACGGCGGACGAGCCGCAATGACGGTAAATCCCGTCTACATGTCGTGGGCTACTCGCGCCCTGGAAGCATACGGGCTAACGGACGCTGCGCTCGCCTACCTCGGCCACAACGAGAACCTGACCTTCCGAGTGGCGGATCCGCGCAATGGCTCCGCGTATCTGCTGCGCCTGCATCGCCCGGTCTCGGCGGCGTTCGTGGGGATGCGCCAGCGGCCGGATGTAATCGCCAGCGAGTGCGCCTGGCTTGAGGCGATAGCCCGCGATACGCCGCTCGCCGTGCAGGCGCCGGTGCGCAGCCTCAGCGGCGAGTCGGTGTCACATGTCGCTTCCGATGACGATTCCATCCCCGCCAGCCTGTTGCGCTGGCTCGATGGGCAGCCCTTCCGCCGCGACGCGCCCGACGCCGACGAGCACGCGACTGCGCTCGGTACGCTCGTCGCCCGCCTGCACGATCACGCCGCGCACTGGACGCCGCCGGAGGGCTTCGCACGCCCCGCGTACGACCTCGCCTACTACCGCGACCAGCTCTCACATCTCCCAGACTTCGCGGCGCGCGGCATCGTCTCTCTGGAAGAGCTGGATACGCTGCGGCGCACGGCGGACGCGATTCTGGCAGCCGTCGAGTCGCTCGTGGTGAGTCCCGCGTCGTGGGGCCTGATTCACGCCGACCTGCACGCCGGCAATCTGCTCCTCCACAACGACGAGTTGCGCGCGATTGACTTTTCGCTCTGCGGCTTCGGCTTCTTCGCCTTCGACCTTGCCACGGCCCTGCTCGCGCTCGACCCAACGCACCGTAACACGGCGCTCGCCGCCTACGCCGCGCTGCGCTCGCCGCCGTCCGACGCCGGGCTTGCGCTCGACGCCTGTGCGCTGCTCAGCCGCCTCGGTGCCTACGTGTACATGCTGCCTAACGCGGCCCAGCGCGACTGGCTGCGCGAGCGCGTGCCGCGCTTCGTGGCGAGCGAGTGCCTTTCGTTCCTGCGCGGCGAGCCGGTGTTTTCGTTGATGTAGTCAGGCATCCGGCGGGGGTAGCCCGCGGCGCCACTCATCGGCGAGCAGGCCGAAGTAGTGCTCGTCCCACAAGTGGCCGCGGAAGAAGAATCGCTGGCACAGCGTCCTCTCGTGCGTGAAGCCAAGCGCGCAGCATTATTGTAGCTCCTATTGACTGCCTATTCGTCTCAGCATGCACCGGTCGTATGCGCGGCGCGGTCCAGAAATCTTCCTGAGTGGCCCCGCGCCGCCGATCATCGTCATGGCTGCCCACCTACCTGCGTTCGGTGGATCTTGTGGAGCCGCTGTTGCTGGTGGAGAAGCCGTTCCTCGCTGCCCGCGATCATGCGCAGCGCGCGATCGTCGCTGACCGTCTTGAAGTAGGCGAAGAGCCGGAGCCAGTGGTCGAAGGGGATGGATGTCAGGGTTGGGAGCCTGTCAAAATCAAGTCCGAGCTCGACGCTTATGCGTCTGAGCTGCCGTCGGGAGAAGACATCCTTGAGCGCTGAGCCGGGCACGGCATGCCGAGTGGTGAACAGATGCACGACAAAGTCACGGAAGCACTGTCTGTCTGCGCGCCCTATCAGCGGCGGGCCGCGCTTGCGCAGGCGCAGCATCACCACGTCAACGCGCGGCGCGGGGATGAAGTCCGTGCGGCGAAAGCGATGCACGATCTCCATGTCGTACCACGGCTTGAGCAGCACCGAGCGCAACGATTCGTGCGGCTCGCCCAGCAGCACGCCGGCGGCCTCGCGCTGCATCGTCAGGTAGGCGTCCACCGGCGGGCACTCTGCCGCCGCCAGCTTGTTCACGATCGCGGCGGTGATGTTGAAGGGGATGTTGGCGACCACTTTATACGGCCCGTGGGGCAGGGGGTACTCCAGGAAGTCGCCCTGGTGAATCGTCACCAGGGGCACAGCCGCGAAGCGCCCGCGAAGCCGATCGGCAAGCCGCGGGTCCTTCTCGACGGCGACGACCCACTGGCAGCGCAGCGCGAGCTGCTGCGTCAGGATGCCCTTGCCGGGACCGATCTCGTAGACGACATCGCCCGCGCGCAAGTCGCACGCATCGAGCAGCGACGCAGCGAGCGCGGGGTGCCTCAGGAAGTTCTGCGAGAGGAGGATGCCTGGGCGAGATGATGCTGACATGCTGCGTTCCTTTCAAGGTGAGAGGCGGGCGGCAGGCACACAAAAAAGCCGCACAGCCCGAAGGCTCATGCGACTCTGTGCGAAGCCCGATCTTGAAAGGACGCTCTGGCACGCTACGGCGGGCGGCGCGCGGTGGTATGGCAAGCGCGCTCAACCCGAGCAGTGATTCCCTCGACGGGCTCCGCTCAGATCTGCCGTAGCCGGATGCAGCCCATGACCACAAACCCTTCCTGGATAGAGTAACCGTAGAATACGCCTATGATAGCGTCCCCGTGCTCGATTGTCCAGCGCTCGGAATGAGAGCGCTCCGCCAGCCCGTCAGGCTGGCGGAGCGCTTTGTAAAAGCGGATTATCGGGCGATGGGAGCTCAGTACCCGCCGCCGCTATCGGAAGGATCATCCACCAGGTCGTCGTGCGAGGTGTAGACCTCCTCGGCAATTGGCGTGCGCTGGCCAGTGCGCGGATCCTGGGCGTAGATCTGGCGCTGCACCTGCGCCTGGCCGCCACCACCCTGGTTCGCGTTGACGACTACGTCGTCCTGCTCCTGGATCGTCGCCGGCTGTTGCTTGTTGCGGCGGCGCATGAAGAGCAACAGGAGCAGCAGGAGCAAGAGCAGCAGCAGCAGTCCTGCGAGGCAGAAGACCACCGCACCCGGCCCCAGCGGCGGCGGAGCCGGTGGCGAGAGCGGATTAATGGTGACAGTGGTCTGCGCCTTGAGCAGCGCCGAGGTGCAGGACCCTTGCGGCTCGATGCCCGTCAGCGTGATCACCGTCTTGGCGCTCTCGGTGGGCATCTTGACCGTGGCTGTGAAGGTGCCGTCGTTGTTGACCGTGGCCGTGCCAAGCGCGGTGGTGCAGCCGTCGGAGCCTTGCGCGCCGTAGAGGATTTGCACCGTGCCGTCGCCGGCCACCGACGCCGGCAGGAAGTCGGTGCCCGTCACCTGCACGCTCTGGCCGGAGTTGACGCTGCCCGGGACGCTGATTGTCGGATGCCGCGCGCGCAGCACCGCCAGATTCGCCGTCGCCTTCAGGTTAGGTGAGGCACAGGCATGCTCCGGCTGGACCGCCGCGACCACGAGTTGCGTATCCTGCGACTCAAACGGCGCGCTGAAGGTCGCCGAGAACGTCCCATCGCTGCCGACCGTCGCCATCCCCACGCTCGTCGTGCAGCCGCTGCTGCCGGACGCGCCGTAGAGGATCTCGACCTGTGCCCCGGCGGTGGCTGTCGGCTCATAGTCTTTGCCGCTGACGGTCACTTGCTGGCTGGCAAAGACCGGGCTGTTCAGCGTGATGGCCGGCGCATGGACGGTAAAGCCGCCGGGGGCTTCGAGGGTGGTGCCGGAGGTGGTATCAATGGCACAGACGGCGTAGTGGCCGGCGCCGGTGCTGGGCCACTGGAAGACGATCGTGACGTTGCCGCTGCTATCCACCGTGGCGGTAGCGGAGGTGATCTTGGTGATCCCCGAGCTACAATCGCCGGAGCTATAGCCGATGACGATGATGTGGCCGGGGGGCAGACTGTTGCCCGTCACGGTAACGTTGGTGCCGGTCGAGCCGTAGCCAGGATTGACGGCGATGCACTTGCCGGGGTTGGCCTGGCAGATCGAGAGGGGCATCAGGGCCTGCGCCGTCCCAGTCGGTGCGGCGTAGGCGGTGCCCGCTAGCGCCAGCAGCAACAGCAGTGGCACGACAAACGGGAGCGTCAGCGTGAGGCGGACGCCGCGGCGCCGGCCGGCGAGCGTCCCCACTCTCCCAGGCAAGTTGGCGATCAGGGAACGTGCCATGAACGCGGCGCCTCCTTCTTGCGGGTGACGATGGTGATGTAGGTGTAGGCTCAGTTGGAATGATGCCGAATCGGCTGCGTTTCGGGCTGGCGGTCCACGTGGGCATGCGCCATGGCGAGCGCGCGCCGATACCCCAATGCTGAGCGAGTGTAACAGGGTGCTGGCCGCCTGTCAACCGGCGGCGGCCGCAGTCCCCCCTTTGGATGTAACGCTTCAGGCGACCCACTGGTATTGCGAGGGATAGGCCGATGGCGCATCCGGGCTATCCCTTCCGTCGGTTGAAGGCCGATATTTTGCCGCGTGCGACCGCGCCGCGTATCATACGTAGGTATGATGGACGCGCCGCTCACATCGGCAATCCCGGTGGGGGTGGCGGGCAGCGAATGCGAGCCGCCGAGGGAGCGGCCGCTCGGAGAGTACCGATGGCGAAGGCGAACCGCGGCAAGCCGCCCAACGCAGCGCGCGAGACGGACGATGCGCACGCACCCAAAAGCGGACAGCGCACACGCTTTGGCGCTGCAAGACGAGCCAGCGCTCAGGCGACAGCCCACGCGAAACCGCGAGCGACGGACGCGGGCGCGCCAGCAAACGCAGCGGCCCGCCCGCCGCGGCGCGACGGCGGCGCACAATCCGCCAGCGTTCGACACATAGACACGGCTGGGTACACGGGACCACAGGCGCCGCCGATCGTCGCACCTTCCTGGCGGCGCCGCATTGTGGTCGAGCGGGCGGCGGACCTGGCGGCCTTGGCGCGCGAGCTGGAGCACGCCCACGTCGTGGCGCTCGACGCCGAGTTCGCCCAGCCGCGCGTGCGAGCGCAGAACGAGCCGCCGCACCGGCTGGCGGTCTTGCAGCTCGCCTTCGACGACGAGTACCGCGCCTCGTACGTGGTGGATGCCCTGCGCCTCGCCGATCTCTCGCCATTGCGCGCGATCCTCGCCAATCCCGCGATCCTCAAGGTCTTCCATGGCATCGGGGCTGATTCGCGTGTGCTGGCGACGCGTGACCTGGTGGCGCGCAACACGCTCGACATCGAAGCGGTCAGCCGCTCGCTCTTCGGTCAGCACGAGTCCGGATTGCAGCGCATGCTGCAGCGCGCCGCGAACGTGCGGCTCGATAAGAGCTTCCAGCGCGCCGACTGGGCACGCCGCCCGCTGACCACGGCAATGGTGGCCTACGCCGCGCGCGACGCCGAGATGACCTACGCCCTGTATGGCTGGCTCACCGCCAACTATCCAGCGATGATGGCGCTGCAGCACGTCGCCGCCGACGAGCCTGAGCCGGGCGCCGCCGCGTGGATCGCGCCGTATCTCGAAGGCTCGCGCCCCAAGCCTGCCGCCCTCGCCATCGCAGAGGCGGGCATCGAGGCGGATGTGGCGGCCCAAGAGCGCGACCTGCGCGCCGCCCTGATCGCCGTGCGCCATCCGCCACAGCGCGCGCGGGTAATGCGCCTGATCGCCGACCTCGACCTGCGCGCGCTGGCCGAGGATTTGCGGATCTTCCTCAACGCGCCCGCGGCCGAGGAGCGATCCGCCGCCGCGCGCACGATTGGCCGCCTGGGCGATCGCTCGGCGATTCTGCTGCTGCGCCCCCTCCTGGAGGATAGCGTGCAGGACGTGCGTCAGGCGGCGCAGGTCGCGCTGGAGCACCTGGAGCATCCATCCTGGCGGCCGCCCGCGCGCCCCCGAATGCCCGCGAGTGGCAGAGGGCACAGCGGAGATGTGCGCTGGAGCAGCGACGATGCCAGCGGCGCAGCGGCGGAGGCAGGCGGTGCCGAGTGGCAGCGCAAGCTGCGGCGGCACTATGGCCAGACGGCGGGGGCGAGCGACGAGTAGCGGAGCATCCGGGCATTACGGCTGTCCGGTAGATTCCCACCCGTGAGCTTCACACCCGCAACTCCATGAATGAGTGCGCGCCCCACCCGTCTACCCACATGCACTCGCTTGCCTGGACCGCGATTCATCCGTGCTGCGTCCCCTGCGCCACGAGTTCAGCGGCCGCGGTGGATGGTGCCCCTCGGCACGACGATGGTACACCAGCGGCTGCTTGTCGAAACCGAATTCGGCGGCCGTGGCGCGCTGCTGGATGGCGTCGAGCAGTGAATCGAGGTTGCCTGCGACGAGCCATGCCTTCTGCCTGCCCACTAGCTGCCGGGGCGCGCGTTGACGGTCGCGGCCATGTAGGCAGCATGCATGCCCTGGATCTGTTGCGCGAGCGGCCTCGGCTTGCCGAAGCGGCCGTCCAACGGGAGCGTTACCTTGCGCCCATCGCGTGTCTGCATCACGAGCGAGACATTGCCTCTTCGTACCGTCGGTACCATTGTGGCAATCTGCTGATACGAGACACGTCTCGTCGCCTTCGCGGAGCTTCCCAGACGCATGACGAAACCCTGCGGCATGAGGACGAGCAACTGGCTCTCCGTGGAACCGAGCGTGACGAGGCGGTTGATACAGAAGACGATGCCGATGACAACAATGGCCGCGAGGACGACCATATCGGCAATGAACCAGAACGTCAGGACGCCATTCGGGGTCTGGTCGTTGAGGCCATAGCCAACGACCGTTCCGGTCGCGAACAGATAGACCGCGGCGGCGGCGGCGAAGACCGCGAGCACAATACCCCCGATGGCGCCCTGGACGAAGAAGCCCCGACGGGCGCGGAGCACCTGCCAGTTCGCGGGAGCGGCTCCTGATTGGACCTGCCCAATGATAGCGTTTGAGTCCATCATCACGTGATGCCTCCGATCGCGCGATGGATCGCGGATGGCTTCCTCAGCCCCTGGAGGGTCCAGCTCGCGCCACGAGTATAGCAATACCTCGCGGCATGTACAAGCGGAGGGAACACGAGATCACTTGACACCGCCGCGCCGTGCTGGTATCTTTCGTATACCGACTGGATAGTATGTGAACTACAGGCCGCGTGGCCCGCCGCAGGAGGATGTCGCGATGGAGGTCAGCAAGACCGAGATGTTTGAGTTCAGCGTACAGGGCACGCCGCACCTGGTGGTGCGTGACTTCGCCGGTGATGTGCGTCTGAGCGCCGGGCAGCCAGGGCGAGTGCTGGTGCGGGTTACCAGGAAGGCTCGCGGACGCGCCAGCGAGGGCGATCTGGAGCAGATTCGCGTGGAGGTGGCCCAGCGCGGCGAGACGATCAGCATCGAGGCGGAGCTGCGCCGCCGCCTGTCGCTCGGCGGCTCACTCACTGCCGACATCGAGGTGACGGCGCCGCCACTGGCGCGAGTTGATCTTCGCCTGAACGCCGGCAACGCGGAGATCGACGGCTTTCAGGGACCAGTGAAGGCCAAGGTCAACGCCGGCAACCTCGATCTACGTGGCGGCCGGCTGGAGGAGCGCTCCGAGCTGGAGGGCAACGCCGGCAACCTCACCATTGCCGCGGCGCTCGCCCCACACGCCACGCTGGATGTCGGCCTCAACGCTGGCAACGCACGCCTGCGGCTGCCGCGCGCGACCGCCGCCCACTTCGACGCGCGCACCCATGCCGGCTCGATTGACGTAGTGGGCTTCCCAGCGGTCACGGTCACGCGGCGCTACGCCCAGCAGACGGCCTCCGGCGTACTCGGCGAAACTCCGCAGGGCACGGTGACGGTGCGCGTGGACGCCGGCAATATCACGCTCGACGCGGCCGGCTAGAGGATGAGCATCGCGTCGCCGAAGCTGTAGAAACGATACTGCCGCTCGACCGCCTCGGCGTAGGCCGCCAGCGTCCGCTCGCGGCCGGAGAAGGCGCTCACCATCGCGATCAGCGTCGAGCGCGGCAGGTGGAAGTTGGTGATCAGCGCGTCCACCGCGCGGAAGCGATAGCCGGGCAGGATGTAGAGCGACGTGCGGCCGCGGTAGGGTACGACGACCTCGTCGGCAGTGGCCTCGCCCGCCGCGCGGCGCTCCTCGGCTATTGTCGCGGCGCTCTCCAGCGTGCGCACGGCGGTGGTGCCGACGGCGACGATCCGCCCGTCCCGTGCGCGTGCAGCATTGATGCGCGCGGCCGCTGCCTCGTCCAATTCGATCTCTTCGCTGTGTATCGTGTGCTGCTCCAGCGTCGCCTCGCTCACCGGGCGGAAGGTATCCAGCCCAATATGCAGCGTGACAAACGCCGTCTCGACGCCCTGCGCCTCCAGCCGCGCCAGCAGCTCCGGCGTGAAGTGCAGCCCCGCGGTGGGCGCCGCCGCCGATCCCGGCTCGCGCGCGTAGACCGTCTGGTAGCGCTCGCGGTCGGCCAGCGGCGTATGGATGTAGGGCGGCAGCGGCATGCTGCCCAGGCGCTCCAACGCCGCAGCGAGCGTGCCCTTGCGCGGCAGCAGGCGCACCACGCGCCCGCCAGCCTCCGTGCGGCCCAGCACCTCCGCCACCAGCTCGCCGGCGCCAAAGATCAGCCGCTGCCCCGCGCGCACACGCCTCCCCGGCCGCACCAGCGCCTCCCAGGTGTCTGGCCCCAGGTCAGCGCGCACGGCCAGCAGCAGCAGCTCGACCCCTCCGCCGCTGTCTTCCTTCACACCGCGCAGGCGCGCGGGCAGCACGCGGCTCTGATTGGCGACGAGCAGGTCGCCGGGGTGCAGATACTCCCCAAGCTCGCGGAAGACGCGATGCTCTGTGACGCCCGTATCGCGGTGCAGCACCAGCAGACACGAGCTATCGCGCGGCTCGACCGGCGTCTGCGCGATGCGCTCCGGCGGCAGCGTGTAATCGAAGTCGGCGATGTCCATAGCGTGCGCTGACGAATCCCCCTGAATCCGCGGCCCCATTCCGCGCGGCGCCGCACCCTCCCAGTGTATGGCGCGCTCGCGCTGGGCGTCCAGCTCGCCACGTCGCCAACTGCGATGATGGCTACTTCTATGCCGGTCGAGGTACACGCCGGGGTATGAAGTGGTATAACGGGGAGAGCATTTCGGCACGGCGACGATCCGCGAAGAGCATTTGTGAGTCCTTTTGGGGGGCAGTTGTGGAGCACGGCGACGAGCAGCGCAACACGCGCGGCGAAGATCAGGGACGATCCGCCAGCGGGCAGGCGACGCAAGAGCCGGCGCAGGCGCACGAGGCGCCCGCGCCGCCAGCCGCGGAGCAGATGACACACAAAGCGGCCACTGAGGAGCCGCCCAACGGCAACGCGCCGCCTTCATCCGCGGGCGAGCCGGACGCGAGCGCGAGTGCGGGAGCGGACGCCGGTGCGTCGCTCGCGCCGGAGCCGTTGGCACCGGGAAAGCGGGTCGAGTTCTTCGAGATCGAGTCGCTGCTGAGCCAGACGCCGGACCAGCGCGTCTACCTTGCTCACGAGCGGCGCGAGGATGGGACGGCCGGCGAGCGGGTACTGCTGATCGAGCGCGGACCGGGCGCCTTCGCCGATGCCGAGCACGTGGCGGCGCTGCGCCTGCGGCACCCGCGGCTGCTGGCGCCGAGCATGGTGCTGCGGCCCAAGGGGCGCGAGCTGCTGGTAGCGGGCACGCTGCTCGCCGACGACGGCACGCCGCAGCCGCCGGCCTCCGTCACCGGGATGATCGACGTGGTGGACGCGCTGCGCGCGGGCGCCGGGCTGGCCGACGCGCTCAACTATCTGCACCGCGCCGCGGTGGCGCACGGCAGCGTCGGCGGCGAGACGATCATCGTGCTGCAATCCCGCGCCTTCCTCGGTGGGATGGAGCACGCGCGCTCGGTGGCCGGTGCGGAGGATGCCGAGCAGCAGTACGCGCGCGACGCCAACGCGCTGGCGAGCGCCCTGGGGCTGCTGGCTGGCATCGCCGGGACGGAGCCGGAGCAGGAAGACATCACGCGCGAGAACCTGCGCCGCATTGTGGCCTACGGTGATGCCGGCGCATTCACCACCGCCGGCGAGCTGGGCGCGGCCTGCGGCGTGGCGCTGGAGAACGCCGCCCACGCCCTGCCGGTTCCCCCGCCCGATGAGTTGGGCACGGGTCGCGTGGCGTTTGCGGTAGGCTGCGCGACGACCGTCGGGCTGGTGCGCTCGCAGAATCAGGACGCCTGCGCCGCGACGATCTTTGACCTCTACGACGATCAAATGGCCGGCACGCCGTTTGGCGTCTTCGTGGTGGCCGATGGCATGGGCGGCGAGGCGCACGGCGAAGTGGCAAGTCGCATCGCGGCGCGCGTGGTGCCGGCCGAGTTGGCGCGCGCCTTCACGCTGCCGACTGTCTTGGCCCCCGCGCAGCTTGGCCCCGCGCCCGACGAAGCGCAGCCGGAGGCAACCCTTGAGCAGGCGCTGGTGGCAGCCGTAGACGAGGCGAACCGGCGCGTGCGCGAGATCGTGGCGGCCATCGGCCGGCCATCCGGCACGACGCTCACGGTGGTGGCAGCGCGCGGTGCCGACGCGGTGCTGGCGCACATCGGGGATAGCCGCGCCTACCTGCTGCGCGGTGACGTGCTGGCGCAACTCACCGAGGACCACTCAGTGCTGGCGCGACTGCAAGCGCTCGATCATCCGCTGCTGAGCGATCCCGACGTGTTCGTGCCGCGCAGCATGCTCTACCGTTCGTTGGGCCAGGAGGACGAGCTAGGCCCCGATCTGCTGAGCCTGACGCTGGCGCCGGGCGACCGCCTGCTGATCTGCTCGGATGGTCTGTGGGACGAGTTGGACGCGCAAGCCATCGGGCAGATCCTCGCCGGAGGGGCAACGCCCGCGGAGACGGCGCAGCAGCTCGTGGCGGCGGCTAATACATCGGGCGGACACGACAACAGCACGGCGGTGGTGGTCTTTGTGCGCGGCGTGCCCGAAGACGAGGCGGCCGCGCTGCCGCGCCGCGACGACGACGATTTCGAGGACGAGGCCGGTGCGACGCCCGAACCGGAGCCGATGCCGGCACCCGAAGAGCCGTAAGAGTCCTCACCCCCCAGCCTCCTCGCCCTGCGGGGCGAGGGGGTGGCAGAGGCAGAGGCGAGGCGGGCCTCGCCGCTACACCTGGCGCTGGTAGGGGGAGCCGGACCATCCGTAGGGGCGTCCGGCGGACGCCCGGCGCGGTCCGAGGAGGACCAACCATAGGGGCGCATGGCATGCGTCCTCTGGAGATCATGGAGCGCGTGGAGTAGAAGGTGAGGGACGCAGTGGCGGCATCGGAGAGCAACACCTACGATTTCACGGGGCGCGTGGCGCTGATTCCAGGTGGGCTGGGCGGCATCGGGCAGGCGGTGGCGCGGGCGTTCGTGGGCACCGGGGCGACGGTGGTGGTCTCGGCCAGCGAGCCACACCCCGACGCCTGGGAGGCGCTGCGCCGCGGGCTGAGCGACGCCGAGACCGGGCGGCTGCACTTCGCGGCGGCCGACGCCAGCGATGAGGCGGCGGTCGAAGCGCTGGTCTGGTCGGTGGTCGAGGGTCACCACCGGCTCGACATCCTGGTGAATCTGGTCGGCGGCTGGGCGGCGGGCCAACCGGTCAACGCGCTGGAGACCGCGACCTGGGACCACATGCTCGACCTCAATCTGCGCACGGCCTTCCTGCTCGCCAAGTTCGCCTCGCGGCCGATGATGCAGCAGAGCTGGGGGCGCATCATCCACTTCTCGTCGCGTGGGGCGCGGGCCGGCCGCCGCAACGCCTCCGCCTACGCCGTCGCCAAGAATGCGGTGATCGCGCTGGCCGAGGTGCAGGCCGAGGAGCTGCGCGACGCGCACATCACCGTCAACGCCGTGCTGCCCAGCATCGTGGATACGCCCGCCAACCGCACCAGCATGCCCAAAGCCGACTTCAGCCGCTGGCCGAAGGCCGAAGAGGTGGCGCGCGTGCTGCTCTTTCTCGCCTCCGACGACGCGAGTCTCATCAGCGGCGCGGCGCTTCCAGTGTATGGACTCGCCTGAGGGGGTTCGGTGAACGCGGAGACCGCGGAGGATGCGCGGACGACGCAGAGGAGGGAGAGAGAGGAACCGCAGAGGACGCGCGGACGACGCAGAGGAATTCACCGCCGATGGACTGTAGGGGCGGGACATGTCCCGCCCGTCACGCCCAGCACGACCATCGCGTCCCTGGCTGCCGCGCCCTTCTACCAAATGCCAGCGAATCCTTACACCAGTGCACGGGCAGACGTTGTGGTATGCGCAGCAGACGGGCTGAAATCCCGCGGCTAATCCTCGATGGCTGGCGTTGTGGTTGTTCCAACGACTTGGCCTGAGGTGGTATTGGCGCATCCGTATGCGCTGGCGCAATGGGATTACCCGCGGTGCTACAGACCACCGCCTGCCGCTTCTATCACAACTTATGCCCTTGACGTGACATTTCGACCATCGCGCCGGTTGGCGCCCGTGCGCCCGTTGCCGCCATCGCGCCCATCGCGGCTGCCGCGCCCCCGGCTACCACGTTCGCCACGCCTGTTGCGTCCATCACGATCATCGCGGCGAGCCTCGGCAGTCGGGGCAACCGCGGCCGATGTTGGGGAGGATGCCTGGATCGACGCGGGGACCGGCGCGGGCGCCTCAGGCAGCGGCATCTCGCGGTGAGGCCAGGGGCGCGGCCTGAGCTGGCTGCCAAGGCCGCGCTGGATCTTCTTCCAGGCATCCAGATCGTCGGGCGTCACGAGCGTGATCGCCTCGCCCTCCTCGTCCATGCGCCCGGTGCGCCCGACGCGGTGGGTGAACAGCTCGGCGGATTCGGGTAGCTCGTAATTGATCACCTGCTCGATGGTGCGCACATCTAGCCCGCGCGCCGCCACGTTGGTCGCGATCAGCATCGGCACATTGCCCGCTCGGAAGTCGGCGATCACCTGGTCGCGCGCCGACTGGCTCATGTTGCCTTGCAGCGCCGCGATGGGATAGCCACGCGCTTCGAGCTGGCGGGCGAGCTTCTTGACGCCGTGCTTGGTGCGGCCGAAGACGAGTGTGGTGCCGGCGGCCTCGCGGCGGCGGTCCAGCAGCGCGGTTAGCGCGGCGAGGCGCTGGCCCTGCGGCACGAGGTAGACCGTCTGCTCGATGGCCGGCGCGGGGCGGCTCTCCGGCGAGCCGGCATCCACGCGCACCGGCTCGCGCAGGAAGCGCTGGGCGAGCTTGGTCGTCCAGTCGGGCAGCGTCGCGGTGAAGAGCGCCGTCTGCCGGCTGGGTGGCGTCTGCGCGAGGATGCGCTCGACGTCGGGCGCGAAGCCGGCATCGAGCATTTGATCGGCCTCGTCCAGCACGAGGTAGTGCAGCGCGCTCAGGTCGAGATTGCCCTGGCGCAGGTGGTCGAGCACGCGGCCGGGGGCGCCGACGGCGATCTGCGCGCCCGCACGGAGCGCGTCGCGCTGCGGTCCGAGCGCGCGCCCGCCGATGAGCTGAGCGATGCGCAGGCCACGGCCGCCGTCCAGCGCGGCGAGCACATCCGCGACCTGGCTGGCAAGCTCGCGCGTTGGCACGAGCACCAGCGCCTGCACCTGGCGCCGGCGCGGATCGAGCCGCTCGACCAGCGGCAGCCCAAAGGCAATGGTCTTGCCGGAGCCGGTGCGCGACTGGCCGATCACATCGCGGCCAGCCAGCAGCGGCGGGATGGCCCGCGCCTGGATGAGCGTCGGCTCCTCGATGCCCATCCGCGCCAGCGCGGCGACGGTGCGGCGGCGCGCGCCGAGCTTGGCGAA
>DASVAA010000247.1:0-7881 GCA_036376595.1 Ktedonobacterales bacterium
GCTGTGGGGCCAGATCGACACGATCTTCATCGTGCTGGTGGTACTGGCGCTGCTCGCCGCCTGGAAGGGTCACGGCGTCGCCTCGGGCGTGCTCTTTGCGCTGGCGGTGCTGATCAAGCCGCAGCCGGTGGTCTTCGCGCCACTGCTGCTGGTCTACCTGTGGCGCTGGCACGGTCGGCGCGAGGCGCTGCGGGCGGTGATCGCCATGGCCGCCGTCGGGTTCGTCGCCTGCCTGCCCTACCTGCTGCCGCCGCACTTCGAGCTGCTGGCCTTCCAGCACGATCTTGCCGCGTGGGAGCGTGCCGTACCCTACACCAGCGTCAGCGCCTTCAACCTGTGGTGGCTGCTGGGCGTCCAGAAGCTGCCCTACACCGCACCTTACCTCGGTCCGCTCTCGCCCAACATCCTCGGCTGGGGGCTGTTCTTCATGGCGCTCGTGGTGGCGCTGGCGGGCGTGTGGCGCCTGCGCTCGCCGGGCCAGCTCTTCTTCGCGGGCGGACTGATTGCGACCGCGTTCTTCATGCTGACCCCACTGCAGCACGAGCGCTATCTCTTGCCGGCGGTGGCGCTGCTGCTGCTGGCGGCGATCTACGACCGGCGCTACTGGCTCTTCTACGGCCTGGTGACGCTCGCCGTGACGCTCAACGCCGTGCTGGTGGTGATCGATCCTGTCTTCTCGGACTCGAAGATCCCCTACAACTGGGGCATCGGGCGCCACTTCCTAAAGACCCATCCGCAGGTCTTCGCCGTGCTCTCGGCGCTCGACGTGGCGCTGCTGCTGGCGATGCTGGCGTGGTCGCTGCGCGAGCAGATGATGGCGAGCCGCGCCGGGGTTGCGCTGGCGGGCGACGGTGCGGCGGGCGAAGGGATGGCGCGCGCCGGCATGCCCGCGCTGGCGGAAAGTTCAGCGCCACTGCTGCCCGGCGGGATGGGAGGCGCAATGATCGAGGATCACGCGGACCAGGCGGACGGCATGGAGACGCCGATCACGACGCAGCGCGTGTCGATCGTCCTGCCGGCCTTCAATGAGGAGGCGGTGATCGCCGAGACGGTGCGCGCGTGCCTGCAAACATCCGAGCGGCTCTGCCCGAATGCCGAGGTCATTGTGGTGGATGACGGCAGCAGCGACCGCACCGGGGCAATTGCCGACGAGCTGGCCGCAGGCGATGCGCGGGTCGTGGCCTGCCATCATCCAACCAATCGCGGCTACGGCGCGACGCTGATCAGCGGCTTCGCGGCCGCGCGCGGCGATCTGATCTTCTTCATGGACGGCGACGGCCAGTTTGACATCGAGGACCTCGCCACGCTGCTGCGCGTCGAGCGCGAGCGGCCGGGCACGGTGGTGGTGGGCTATCGCGAGCGGCGGCAAGACAACCTGCTGCGCAAGCTCAACGCCTGGGGCTGGAAGCAAGTGGTGCGGGTTGGCCTGGGGCTGCGCGGCATCCGCGATATTGACTGCGCCTTCAAGCTCTTCCCGGCGCCCCTGGTGTGCACGTGTGGCGTGACCTCCGAGGGGGCGATGGTCAACACCGAGCTGCTCGTCAAGCTGCGGCGGATGGGGGTCGCGATCGAGCAGGTGCCCGTGCGCCACCTGCCGCGCCGGCATGGCAGCGCGACCGGCGCGAATCCGCGCGTGATCGTCAAGGCCTTCCGCGAGCTGCTGGCGCTGCGGCGCCGGCTGCGAGGCTGGGAGCCTACCCCGCCAGAGGTCCCGCAGACGACGGTCGCTCCAGCGCCCGCGCTCGACGAGCCCCAGCCTGGACTGACTCCCCAAGCGCAGACTTGAAGCAATGAGCCGCGGACCCACAAAGGACAGGTCGGCGGCTCGCCAGTCTTGGGATGAGCGTGCTTCCGGGCGCTATGAGGCCTTGGCCTTATGGCGCATCATCACGGCGAAGTGCGCGATAACCGCCGCTAGCACGCCGCCGGCGATCGCCAGCAGCGCGGCGCCCGTTAGCCCGTAGCGCTGCACGCTGAAGACCGGCACCAGCAGGTAGCCCCCGATGAGGCCGCCCAGCAAGCCGGCCAGCAAATCGAGCAGCACCCCCGCGCCTTTGCTCTTCATCAGGTAGCCGGTTGCCAGCCCCGCCAGCCCGCCGAGGATCAGGAATACGACGAAATCGTTGAGCGTGACATCCACCGTCAGGTCCGCGAGCAGCGCCATCGTGTCATCCTCCTCGCATGCGATGTGGGTTGTTCCTCACGACTGTGATGCCTGCGTGGCCCCCAAGCATCCGGCGTGCCAATCGTGCCCCCGCCGCGTCGTGCACATCGGCGCTCGTCCACCTGCACGCCGCCCGCACCGGCCTTCGGACGGTACAGAAGCTCCAGCCGGTAATTCAGCCAGCCGGTATCACAGAGGGAACCACGTCGCGTGGGTGCCCATCCATGCGCACGAGGAAACCAGCGCGCCATCCGCTGTGTTGATCGCAGAGGTGCGGGGAGTGTGCGGCGTGCAGCGCCTGGAGCGCCGTCCCAGCCCGTACCGAAGGCTGAACGCAACGAGGAGGCACCGCATGTCGCGATCGCATCGCTTTCGTTTCGGTGTGATTGGTGAGCGCATGGCATCTGCCGAGGCGTGGCGTGCGACAGCGCGGCGCGCCGAAGAGTTGGGCTTCTCGACGCTCTTGATTCGCGATCACTTCATCCCAGAGCCGTTCGGCGACCAGTTTGCGCCGCTGATCGCCCTCATGGCGGCGGCGGATGCCACCACGTTGCTTCGCGTTGGCAGCCTCGTGCTCGACAACGATTACCGCCATCCGGTCATGCTGGCAAAGGCGGCCGCGACGCTCGACGTGCTCTCGAACGGACGCTTCGAGCTGGGTCTGGGCGCGGGCTGGGCCAAAGCTGAGTATCAGCAGGCCGGCATGGCATTCGACGCACCCGGCACGCGCGTGAGCCGTTTGGAAGAGGCACTACACGTCATCAAGGGACTCTTCGCCGCCGGGCCGCTGACATTCTCCGGCGACTACTATCGGATTGACCAGCTCAGTGGCTATCCCGAGCCGATTCAGCAGCCACACCCGCCGATCCTCATCGGGGCGAGTGGGCGGCGCATGCTGGCGCTCGCGGCGCGTGAAGCCGACACCATCGGCCTCCTGAACGGCGACTATTCGAGCGGCACCGAGATCGACGATCCGCTCAAGCGCTCGCCCGAGGCGCTGGCCGAGAAGATCGAGTGGATTCGCCAGGCGGCCAGGGAACGCTTCGATCGGGTGGAGCTGAGCATGGTGATTGCGCCGATCCTGACCTCAGATCGCCGGCAGGGAGCTGCAGAGTGCGCGCGTCAACACGGGTGGGACACCGTTCGGCCGGAGGATGTGCTGGCGATGCCCTCGATCTTCATTGGCTCGGCCGAGCAGATCGCCGATCAGATGGAGGAGCGCCGAGAGCAATTCGGGGTGCCCTACTATATCGTTTCTGATGCCAACATGGAGGCGATGGCGCCGATTGTCGCGCGCTTGGCCGGATCGTGAGGCGTGTACCCGCTCCTACCGGCCGCTTGGTTCATTGGATAGGCTTCATTGGCACCGTGGAGAGGATGGGAGCCAACGGTATGGCTCGAACCTCCTTCTGCTACCGAGGACTACGAGAGGGCTGTCTCACCCACTGACAGAACTGGCCTGGCTCACGAGTCGCCAGCGGCGGAACCGGCGCAGTCGGTCTCGTCTGCTGGCTCGTGGGCGAGGGTGCTCTCGACCTCCAGTTCATCGCTTGCGAGCTGCACAATCGCCTCGAAGAGCCGCTCGTACTGCTCATGCGGCAAGTGATGCCGGAGCAGGCGCGCCGCCTTCATCATGTCGAAGGTCACGGGGATCGTCAGCCGCTCAGGCGTCCCCTCTGGCAGCAGGTCGCGATAGTCGTCATCATCATTGGCGGCGTCGCTCATGTAGCTTCGCCCTCACCTTCTTCTGGCTCGCCCAGCAGCGGCGGCTGGAGCTCGCGCTGGCGTTCCTGGCGCAACTGCTTGTAGTTGGTGGGCGACACTACGGGCTTGCCGGTGAGGGCCTCGACCTCACGCCGAGCATTGCCGGCGAGCGCCCCGGCTTCGCCAGCGTCGCGCTGCAGCTCCCATGTGCCCTGGGCGTCGCGGGTCTGGTGCAGCTCGGCCGCGGTCACTTCGGCCAGCGAGGTCAGCACCAGTTCCATCGGGGTCATGCTGTCGCGCAGATTCTGTCGCGTGCCAATGTGCTTGACGGCGCGATGCTCTGCCGTCGTGAAGTCGAAGGTCCCCGTATGCGGGGTGTCGGTGAGCCGAGCGAAGTCGCGTGCCTCGTCGGCGCCACGCTCGCGCCACTGGTCGGTCAGCGCATTGCGGACAAGGATGTTCTTCAGCCGCTCGTTGATCCAGGCATCGCTATAGCCGAGACGCGCGTACTCCTTGCGCATGCGCTCGGCAGCCAGCGCTGGATCCTCCATCTCCTGGAGGCGCTCGGTCCCCACCTTCGCCAGCCACTGCTTGAACGGCTCAGCTTTAGGGCTGGGGATGCTCTGCAAGATGCGGAGCATGGTTTGCGTGTCGGCGAACTCGGTTTCCCGCATTCTCCCATCTACAGCCTTCGCCTTGAACTTGCGGCAATTTGCCGCAAGTTGGGCAAAGCCTTCATCGGTGACGCGGCGCTTCATGTCCGTCCAATATTTGTTGGGCGTTGGGCTCTCGGTCAAAAGTGCAATCACGTCCACCACGCTGAACCACCAACGGCCTTCATGCCACGCGCGCCGCACCCGCTCCTCGGCCTGCTCGGCAAGCAACTCCAGCGCCCGTTGATCATCACCTTCGTCGTCAGGATTCATGTGATTGCTCATGGTGCCTCACCCTCTCCTATCACGGGGCACGATTCAGTGCAGGAGCATTTGCACCAGATTTGGGGTCAGGGTCAAACGCGCGGATTGGGGATGTATCGAGGGTCGCAAAGCCTGGATTGAAGTGGAGCCGACGGTCGGACTCGAACCGACAACCTGCGGTTTACAAAACCGCTGAAGTCGGAAATTTGCCATCGTCTGTTATCGTCTAACCCTACATGTTTCCAGCGCTCGCGTCGTGTACCGTCGTCTGCTATCGCGTACCGTCGCTGCCGGGTAGGGGTACACGTAGGGGTACGGCAGCCGTCGGTAGGGGTACGCCTCGGCGTGTACCCTCGTCCTCGGTCCATCACCGCTCTCCCTCCCTCCCGCCCGCCCGATGCGCTCGCCGGCACCAAAACGCCTCGCTCACCCACCGACCCACCGACAAAACCCCCTCTCTCACGAGTCGCCTGCGCCGGCGTCGTCATCAGGCGCAAGCAACAGGGGCGGCTGCTCCGCTCTCGCGGTGAGGTGCTTCGCGTTCTGGCTGCTCACCACGGGCTGCCCGGTGCGCGCCTCGATGTCTGTTCGTGCGGCGCCGGCCACCTCACCTGCCTCGCCCGCGTCGCGCTGTAGCTCCACGAAGCCGGAGGAGTCGCGCGCCTGATGGAGCGCGGCAGAAGTCGCCTCGGCGAGCGTCGAGAGCGCCAGCTCCAGCGTCGTCATGTTGTCGCGCAGGTTGGCCCGCGCGGGGAGGTGCTTGATCTGCTGGTGCTCTCGGACGGAGAGCGCGAAGGTGCCGCGGTGCAGCACGTCGGTCAGGATGGCAAACTCGCGCCCCTCTTCGGCGCCGCGCACCCGCCACTCGGCGGTCACCTCGTCGCGCGTCATAATGTTGCGCAGGCGCGTCTCGATCCACTCTTCGGTATAGCCCTTCTTGCGATAGGCCAGGCGCAGCGAGTCGGCCGCGACCGCCGGGTTCTCGAGCTCCTCCAGGCGCTGCGCGCCGACGCGGGCGAGCCACTGCTTGAACGGCTCGGCGCGCGGACTGGGGATGCTTTGAATGATACGCAGGAGCGTCTCGGTGTCGGCGGCGTCGGTCAGGCGCTGCTTGCCGTCGGCGGCGCGCATCTTCAAGGTGTGACATTTTGTCACGGCTTCACTGGCACCCTCGTCGTCCCGTAGGCGCTGCTTCAGCTTGCGCCAGTAGGCGCCAGGGTCCGGGCTGTCGGTGAGCACGGCGACCACATCCACGACGCTGAAGAACCAACGGCCCTCATGCCACACCCGGCGCACCTGCTCCTCGGCCTGCTCGCCCACGAGCCGCTCCAGCGCGCGACTATCGTCATCCTGGCCTGCCATGCTGTGCCTCCCCGAAACGTCTCTCTCTTGCACCGACAAAACCGACAAAACCGGCTCCGCTCACGAGTCACCAGTGCTGCCGCTGGGGACGTCGTCCTCTTCATCCTCCCGCGGAAGGTCACGCGAGCGTACGACCTCAATGTCGCCATCCGGATCGGCCGGGATGAACATCCACAACTCTTCCCCGCACGACGGGCAAGCAAACTTGATGGCCTGCCCCGTGAAGGATGGCGACTGCTTCGCGTTCGCGTTCGTGTTCCCGGTGTCTGCCATGCTGTGTCTCCCCTTCCGCTCTGGTCTGCTACACTGCTTATTGGCCTGATGCGTGGCGCCTTAACCGCCCGCCTCAGTGCTTTCGCGGCCTAGCTTTACCTAGGCCGCTATTTTTGTGTCGCGCGGCTGCTTAGCACGGAGAGCTTCGACATCCGCGCGCTTGATCAGCTTCCCGCGGCGGTCAAAAGGATTCGGCTCCCACGGCAGCGCGCCGTGCTTGATCATGTCTGCGATCTTGCGCGGCGTGACGCCCAGCACCGCACGTGCTTCGGCCACGGTCATGTACTCCGAGTCGCCAGGACTGCCCATAGGCTCGATTCGCTCCCCTCTGGCTGGCGCTTCATGCCGCGCGCGGCATGAAGCCGATACGCTGTGCCGATCTGAGTATAGCAGATAGATGCCACGAAATCCATAGGTATGTGGCATATAGCTGTTGACAAAACGTGCCATATGGATATATACTAGCTTACAGGTAGTTGTTAGTTGGCTTACCTGTTAAGGAGGTATCAGCCATGAGTGCAGCAGCAGCCACGAAGGCAGCGACCAGAGCCGAGACGTCCGAGGCGATCCAGCAGCGGTATCGCGAGGCCCGCGCCCAGTTCCGCGTGCGGGCGCTGGAGCTCGCCTTTGACCGCGGCCTCGTCGGCACCGCACGGCCGGTGAGCGAGAACACCTGGCTCGGCGCGCGGCAGTATCGGGTGCCAAATCGCGACCGCCGCGGCGACGGCTATGTGGTGAGTGTGGTGGATGGCGGCGACGCACCAGAGCGTGAGGACGACCAGCGGGTGATCTGCCCCTGCCCCGCCGGCAAATACGGCGTGGCCTGCGCGCACGCGGGGGCGGTCGTGCACTACGAGCGCCAGCGCCACAGCACGGGCGAGGCCTCGACTGCATGGGATTGGTGGATGGCGGGAGGCGCGTGGTAGCCAACCGGTCGATGGGCGGGGCACGGACGCCCCGCAAGACGGAGGAGGAGGTGACGACAGATGCGGACCCTTCGGCAGCAACAGGCGGCGCAAGAGCGCGAGCGCAACCGGGCGCACGACGCCCGCCAGGCCGGTATCACCCTTATCACCCTCGCGCACTTCCCCAACGGGCGCGACAACCTGCGCCGCTGCTATGACTGCTGGACGCTGCTGACACCTGGCGAGGGCTGCATGCAGCAGCGCGGCACGGGCACGCTCGCCCGCAAGAAGCTCGTCTGCCGCGACCGTGCGGCGTGCGAAGCGCGCCGGCCGAAGGCGACGGCTCGCGCACGTGAGGAGATGTGAAGAGTTGAGTCGGCCGCACCCGCCTAGCCCTGCCAAGAACCGGACGGATGCGGCCCAAGTCCCCCGAAAGGAACACCCGCATGCTACCACCGATCCCGGTGCGGAGCACCACCACGATCACCCTGGCCGAGTTGGAGTCTGCCGGCTGCTATCTCTTGCATTATGTCGAGCCGTACAGGGGTCGCCCCTC
>DASVAA010000248.1:0-25953 GCA_036376595.1 Ktedonobacterales bacterium
CCCTCGCGACGAAGCTATTGACGCCTTCACTATACGCACAGATCGGCTGATGGATCAAGCGGGCGGACGTGTGTTCTGCCGCCGTTGGCATGCGCCGTGCGTTTGCCCGGTCGTACGACGGCTCGATTCAGTCGAAGGATCGCCCTGATGTCGCACACGCGCCTGCTCCCGCCGCACTGGCAGACCACGCCAGCGGTCTCCTCCCTGCCTGGGCGAGAGCAGCGTCCGCCGCGCTCTCGTGGTCCTGGCGTCGTGCGGCTTGCCATCTTCTGCGTGCTGTGGCTGGCGATCTTCGTCTGGCCCGTTCCAGCGGCCGGGGCACTCCTCGCGCACCAGACCTACGCGCTCACGAGTGAAGCGGTCTCGTCGCTCGTGCGCGGCGCCGCGCAGCCGCACGCGCTATGGCAGGTGGGATTGCAGGCGGGGGCCGACGATGCGCACGCCACCGCGATGCGCGCCACGATCAGCACGCGCCTGCCCCAGCACGTCGCCGCAGGCACCACCAGCTACTATTGGGTCGGCTCGTATCTCGCCGGCGGCAGCTTCATCCAGGAGGGCTACTACGTGCCTGGCTATGCGCCCAGCTCCGCTGGCTGGTTCTACTGCGCCTTCACGCGCGCGGGCGCCAAAGGACCGTGCGTCTACGGTCCGCTTGGCTCGGTGTCGGGCGCCGCGCACACCTATGCCCTGAGTGCCGCGAAGGACGCCGACGGCCGGGCGATATGGAACGCCACACTGGACGGACGGGACATCGGCAGCTTCACCTGGTCCGCGGGCGAGAGCGGTACCACCAGTCCCGCCGTCTACGCCGAGTCATCTGCCACACAGCCTCACGGCGCCGAGAGCATCCTCGGCCCCGTCACTATAAGCGGCTTCGCGGTGCGACCGCACGATGCGAGCGACTACCGCCCCGTGAGCGCCGTCTATCCAGCCTACAGCGCCGGCGATGTCTGTCCGCCCTACGGCATGCGCGCCCTGGGCAACGGCCGCGCCGAGCTGGGCAGCGGTTTGGAATGCCCAACCCCGATCGCCGCGCTCTGGTAGACCAGAAACGGGATGAGCAGGCGCGGGTAGCCGTCATAGCCAGGTATCGTATCCTGGCGTTACCATTCGCGTAGAAGCATATGAAAGAGCGAGCGAAAATCCTCTTCAAGCGAATCGGCACCATTTCGGGCAGGAGCATGTCATCATGGCCGGGCAAGCAGCATCAGAGACCAATCGCGAGAGCGGGCAGGGGGCGCCAACCGATGGGAAGCGGCGCGGCCAACTCGGCGTGGGTGACCGCGCGCCGGACTTCACTCTGCGCACGCAGGACGGCGCCACATATCACCTGGCCGATCATCTTGGCGAGCGCGCGATCGTGCTCTACTTCTATCCCAAGGACAATACCCGCGGCTGCACGGCCGAGGCCTGCGCCTTCCGCGACAGCTACGAGGTCTTCCGCGATGCCGGCGCTGAGGTGGTGGGCATCAGCTCCGACTCTGAGGCGTCGCACCGCGGCTTCGCCGAGCGCCACCATCTGCCGTTCACACTGCTGAGCGATCCGCGCGGCAAGGTGCGCAAGCGCTACCGCGTACGTCCGTCGCTGGGCCTGCTGCCGGGGCGCGAGACGTTCATCCTCGATCGGCAGGGCATCATTCGCCACAGCTTCTCATCGCAGCTCAACATCCAGGGGCACATCGAGGAGGCGCTGCGCACGCTGCGGGCGCTGCACGCCGAGGCGGGAGCGGAGGGCGAGTCGCACGCGGGGTAGGTGGGCCCGCGAAAGACTCTCTGTCCTGTACCGAGGGACAGATTTCTGATCGGTCCGCCCGCAAGCTCATGCATTGTGCTTGACGGGTGAGGAGAAGTCCAGGTATACTCGGTGGCGTGTGACTGACATCGCGGCACACCCATGTCCCGTTGCAAGCGCGACAATCCGCGCGGCGCGAGCGAGCGAGGAGCGAGGAAGATGGCAACCGGCTACATCAGCGGCCTCATCGTCCCTACCCCCGCCATGCCCTGCGCCGGCACGCGGATGCGCATGCGGGTCTGGGGCGTCCGCGTCGCCGCCGCGCCGTTCGGCGGCGGGACTGCGGGCTGCGCTGCGCCCATCATCTCGGAGGGGAGAGCCTTCAACTGGCACGACACCCGTTGAATTGAGGCGTTGACCCTCTCGTCGAGGATCATGGGCTGTGCGGCAAACGTCGCGGCCCATGATCCTTTTTTGTTGTCCACGAAGAACGCATCATCAGACAGGCGGCGCCCGCACGTGAAGCGGCACCGAGGCACACCAGAAGCCGACGAGAGGAGCAGCCGGTGGCGATCCTGAACGAAGACCTCAAGACATCATCAGAGGCTGAATTATCCCAAGGAGCCATGCCCGTCCGCCGCCCCGCCGAAATGCTCGCGCCGGAGGCGCTGGCCGCGCTGGACCGCAACGACGCGCTGGTCGTGGAGCATGTGTCGAAGCGCTTCGCCAAAGGGGGTGGCAGTCTGCTGCCCTGGCGGCGGCAGGCGGCGAAGGCCAGGCAGAAGGTGGTCCGTGCGGTGGACGACGTCTCGCTGACCATCCACCGGCGCGAGATCCTGGGCGTGCTCGGCTCCAACGGCTCCGGCAAGTCCACGCTGATCCGGCTGATCTCGACGCTGCTGATCCCCGACGAGGGCGCGGTGCGGGTCTTCGGCTACGACGTGGTGAAGCAGGAGCGCATGGTGCAGCGGCTCATCAACCGAGTGAGTGTCGAGGCGGCGTTCTTCCGTAAGCTTAGCCCGATGGAGAACCTGCTCTATTCGGCGCGGCTCTACGGCGTCCCGGCGGCTTCGGCACGCACGCGTATCCGGGCAATCCTGCGGCGACTGGGCATCGGCGGCGACCGCGTGACGCAGCCACTGGAGAATATGTCGCGCGGGATGCAGCAGAAAGTGGCGATCGCGCGCGCCTTTCTCAGCTCGCCGATTCTGCTGCTGCTGGACGAGCCGACCACTGGCCTCGACCCGCGCTCGAAGCAGGATGTGCAGACGTTCGTGCGCGAGCTGCGCGACACCCACGACGCGACGATCCTGCTGACGACGCACGACATGGACGAGGCGGAGGCGCTCTGCGACCGCATCGCCGTGATCGACGGCGGGCGCATCGTGGCGCTGGATACCGCCGAGGGGCTGAAGCGTGCGGTGGGCAAGCAGCTCGAGCTGGAGCGTCCCGCCACGCTGACCGAGGTCTTCATGGCCTACACCGGCCGCGACTGGGAGGCCGACGAGCCGGAAGACGACGAGAATTAGGGGCCACGGAGGACGCGGAGGCTCGCGGAAGGCGCGGAGAGGATCCGTAGGAGCGCCCGGTGGACGCCCGCTCGTACGGATACACACCGTTGCTAACCCGCGCAGGCGGGTTTGGCGGCCGCAGGCCCTCCAGGCGCGGTTTCAACCGCCGGCGGACATACGCGGATGCATCCGCCGGCTGACGAGGGGCGAGGCGGGCCTCGCCACTACACCTCGCGGCGGCACGGCAATCATCAATCGCCTGGCTTATTCGGGCGCACAGACATTGGGAGGAGGCAGGGGAGATGTTACAGGCACCGGCACTCAACGGAGTGCGGGCCAGACTGCGCGCGGCGGGATCGCAGGCTAACAAGGGCTATGCCTTCGTCGAGCGCAACTGGTATCTGACCAAGCGCTACTGGGGCTGGGAGCTGGTCTGGCTGACGTACAACATCGTCAACTCGCTCAGCGTGACGTTCATCGCCGCCAGCGCGCCATCGCTGCTCGGCAAGACGTACTCCCGGGAGCAAATCAACACTGCCGTGCTCTACCTGGCGATCGGCACGGCGATCTGGACCTACGTCAGCGTGGTCTTCGACGGCGTCACCGAGACCATCACCATGGAGCGCTGGGAGGGCACCATCGAGTACACCTTCATGGCGCCGGTCTCACGCTTCGTCCACATGTTCGGCACCTGCGCCTTCGCGCTGCTGCACGGGCTGGTGCTGACGGTGTTGCAGCTCGTGGTGCTGGGGCTGTTCTTCCACCTCGACCTGGGTGGGGCGAACTGGCCCACGGCGCTGCTGGTGATGGTGATCGGCAGCATCTCGCTGATCGGGCTGGGGATCGTCTCGGCGGTGCTGCCGATGCTCTTCACTGAGCGCGGCTCGCAGATGGCCTACATCATTCGGGCGATCCTGCTGCTGGTCTCGGGCGTGTACTACCCGATCACAGTGCTGCCCAACTGGATGCAGGTCGCCGCCAAAGCCTCGCCCGCGTACTACATGCTCGACGGCCTGCGCCAGAGCATCATGCAGGGCAAGAGCGTTGTCACTATCTGGGACGATGTGTGGCCGCTGATTATCTGCGGCATCGTGGCGGTGCCGCTGGGGCTGTGGATCTTTTCGCTCGCTGAACGCTACGCCAAGCGCACGGGCAAGCTCAAACGCAACGGCTAGCCTCACCGCTCGCCTCTCCGCGGGTCGGATTTCAAGGGCGTGCAATGCGCACCCGACGACCGGCGGCGGAGGTCGAGGAATCTGTTCATTCGCACCGTATTTCCTTCCTGATAGGGTGTGCGGCGAGAGAATAGAAACGAGTGCGGTGTGGCTGCTGGACGGGGCGACCGGTGCGGCGTAGCGAGACATAGAGGAGAGGCAAGAACGTGTTGATTCATCTCTCTCCGGTCAATCCGGTAACGGACTATCCGCGGCTGGCCGAGCTACTGCGAGCCAGCGGACCCGAACCGGTGGCGCTGCGCCGGCTACGGCAGTTCCGCTCCGGCTCGGCATCGGGGCGCATCCATTTGCAGGTGGTGGCCTACGATAGTGACAGGCGCATCGCCGGCTACGCCGAAGTGCTGCACGACTCCGCCACGATGCCCGCCGGGCGCTTCCGGCTCGATGTGGTGGTGGATGCCAGCTGGCAGCGGCAAGGCATCGGCGGCATGCTCTACGACGACGCGCTGGAGTTCGCCCGCGAGCAGGGCGCCCGCTCGATCGTCGCCGAGGTCAGCGACCGTGCGCCGGCCAGCGTGCGCTTCGCGCTGCGCCGGGGCTTCTCGGTCGATCTGCACGTCTGCGACGCCGCCGCACAGGATGGTCCGTTCGAGGGCTACTACGACTCGCCCGCGCCCGCCGGCTACTACGTGCTGGTCAAGGCGGCGTAGCGATGGTTCAATGGCTGATGATTTCAGGGGCCGGTGGATGAACAATCCGCCGGCTCCGTTTCATGTGTCGAGGAGTTGGCAGTGAGCGGACCAGATAGCGACCGCAGGCCGACCGCGCACGACGAGGTGAACGCGATCCTCCGCGCGCTGCTGGCAGGCGTACGAGCGGCGCTGGGTGACCAGCTCGTGGGAATCTACCTCGAAGGCTCACTCGCGCTGGGCGCCTTCGATCCCGCGTCAAGCGACGTGGATTTCGTCGTGGCGACGCGCGACGACCTGCCACCGGGTGCGGTCGAGCGTCTGCGGGTGATGCATAACACCCTCGAAGCCAGCGGCCTGCCGTACGCGCAGCGCCTCGAAGGCGCGTACATCCCGTGCGCGGCGCTGCGGCGCTACGATCCGGCGCATGCGCGCCACCCGACAATCGGCACGGTTTGGGACTTTCAGATTGCCCCGTTCGATGAGAACTGGATTCTCAAGTACTCCATCCTGCACGAGCAGGGGATCGCCGTCTGGGGTCCGCCGCCCGCCGCGCTCATCGAGCCAGTATCCCCCGACGAGCTGCGCAGAGCCGTCCGCTCGCAGCTGCGGGACGTGTGGGCGCCGCGGGCGACAGACTGCGCGTGGCTGCGCGAGCGCGAGTACCAGGCGTTCTCGATCCTCACCCTGTGCCGCGCGCTCCATACACTGCGCCACGGCACGCTGGCCTCCAAGCCACGCGCCGCTACCTGGGCATCAGCCGAATACCCACAGTGGCAGCCGCCTATCGCCTGGGCGCTGGCCCACCGCGCGGACCACGGTGACGCCCGCGCGGCCGAGACCGCCGCGACGATGGCCTTCCTGCGCGCCGCACTCGACGAGGCGAAGACGCTCGGCTCGTAGGCGACGGAGGTCGGCGTGAGCTCTCCCGCCTGACTCAGTCGCAAGAAGTCATATCACCTTGCGCTCGGTCGTTGTCCTGCCTACGGACAGGTGGACCCCTGCGTGAGGTACCAGTCCGCCATGTTCCACACATAGGCACCATACTCCGGCCACTCTTTGAAGTTGCACAGCGTTGGCTTGACCAGCGTGATGTCGGCGTTGATGAGCAGCGGCAGGTAATCGAGCTGCTCGGTGACGTGATGCACCATCTCTTTGTAGACCTCGCGCCGCTGAGCTTCGTCCACGGTTTGCGTGCCGAGCCGATCCTGCGCCACAACCCAGGGATCGATCAGCCCCAGGAAATTTGGCAAACTGGGGTTCTGCGCGCTGGGTATGTACGCGTGGGTCCACATCCAGCCGCCCAGGTTGTCCACTGGATCGGGGCCGACGTCCTCTTGCCACATTGCGATGTCAAACGCCCCCGTTACGCCCACGCTGATGGGGCCATCGTCCTCCCTGATCTGCACGGCGATGTGCAGGTTGCGGGCGTAGTCCTGTCGCAGTCGCTGGAATAGGCTCTTGTACGCCTCCGCGCCCGGCGACACGATCGACACCGTGAGCGCAAGTGGGGTCGTGCCGTCGTGATACCGGCGGACGCCATGCACATCGTGGTAGCCGGCGCGTTCCAGCAGGGTGGCGGCGGCGCTGGGGTTGTACGCGGGCAGGGAGACGCTCGCATCATAGTCCGGTGACGGCGGTGCGGCGTGCTCGTCGGTGTGGAAGTTCGCGTCGGTGCAGGTGCGCAGGCCCAGCACGGCTTTGACCGCGCCGCAGCGGTCGAAGGCTTCGACGAGCGCCTTGCGCACAGTGGGGTCAGCGAGGATGGAGACGCCACCGTTGGCCCGCGCGCTCGGTGCTTCGTCGCGCTGGTTGAACCCCATGGTGATGATGAGCGGCGCAGGGCTGGTGACCACCTCGCCCGTAGGAATGTCTCCCAACTGGCCCAAGTCGAGTGCTCCTAACATGTCGTCCACGGTCAGTGTGCCTTGTCGGTAAGCGGAAATCAGCGCATCTCTGGCGAGCAGGCTTAGCTCCGGGTGGGCGAACCACTCAATCGCCCACCCGGACTGGAACGTGACCTGGCCCAGCGCAGCGGGGTGGTGGAAGTAATTGGAGAAAAAGCGGGGGTTCCGGGCGAGCACTAAACGCTTTGCCGTGAACACGTCGTTCGCCTTGTACGGGAGGGGATAGCCGTCCACGTGCTGCACGGTGAACGGACCGTTGTCCACTGGGATATGGAGATTGAAGCTGTCCTCGGCCGCCATCCGCTGGGCCAGCGCGGAGTTGTAGGCGTCCGTCGCCGGATCGTACACGCCGGCGTACGGGCCGCGTGCGTACACATGCAGCGGCAGCGGAGTCAACTGGGAAAGCGTGGTGAGGAAGTCGCCATAGGGTTCGGTCCAGTCAATGCGGACCGTGCGCTCATCGAGTTTGGTGAGCAGCATCAAGCTCCACGGCGGATACACGGGGTGGGATCCAGAGGGCCACACCGTGCCGTTGACGTTGGGATCGGTTATCAGGTGGAAGGCGAAGCGGAAGTCGTCGGCCGTAACCGGCACCTCATCGGACCAGACCGCCTGCGAGTCAATGCGGAAGATCGTCGTCCGGCCATCCAGGCTCTCATCGCCATTGGCGACCGTCGGGACGCGCGAGCATTGGTCGGGCTTGAAGTCTTCCAGGCTGGGCAGGTTCAGGTCGGGCAATTGCACCAGGCAGGCATTCCAAACGGTGCGGTAGACTTGTTCAGGCAAATCAGTCAAAATGGTCGGCATGAGCGAGTGAATCGGGAGCCCTGTCCCGATGACGGCCGAGCCGCCGGTGTGCGTCGGCTGGTGATAGGTGTAGGAGAAGTCGTAGCCCGCGTGCGCCGGCCCGATGAGGAGGGGCGGCTTGGTGAGGAAGAGCGTCGTGACGACGACCACCAGCGCGAGCAGGGTGCTGGTGACCGTCGCGAAGGGCTTGCGCGCCATGCGCCACTGGCTCGCCAGCGCCCACCGCAGCGGCCGGACCAGGACCGCGCCGAGCAGCACCGCGCCCGCCAGCCCACCCGCCCCCAGTCCGATCGCCCGCGGGAAGGCCGGCACCACCAGCGCCAGCGGCAGCCCGACGACGGCCAGCAGCCCCGCGCTCACCAGCGCCACGGCCGTCAGGTCGGCCCGCAGCGCCGGCCAGGCATCCAGCGTGCGCAAGGGCGGATAGGTGACCGGCAGCCCCGGCCCAGCAGGCAGCACGAGCTGGTACACCGGCTCGCGGTGCGGCAAATCCTGGAGCCGATGCGTGCCCAGGTCGCGCAGGTCGGTCCCCGGCGGGAGCGCGAAGCCAAACTTGGCGACCTGCTCAGCCACCGCCTGGGACACCACCACCTGGCCGCCATGGCCCACCGTGGCAATGCGCGCCGCGCGCTGCACCTCCCACCCGACATAGCGGCCGGCCGTGAGCAGCGCGGCGCCACTATGCACTCCCATGCGCAGACGCACCTGCGCGCCCTCTGGCCAGTGGGTGGTTGCCAGTGCTCGCTGGGCCGCCGCGGCCGCCGCCAGCGCATCTTCGGCGTCGGCGAACACGACGTAGAAGTGATCCGCCTGCGTGCCCAGGTCGTGGCCGGCATGCGCCGCCCAGACGGTCCGCAAGAGCATCTGCACCTCAGCCAGCATGCCGGCGTAGCGGTCGTCGCCGAGCTGCTGGAGCAGACGCGCCGAACCCTCGATGTCGGCGAAGAGGAAGGTGACGCTGCCGTGCGGGAGAGTGGCGTCAGACGCGGCGACGAGGGCGGGGACGTGCCCATCGAGGCCCGACGTGGCTGCTACAGAGGGTGTGGCGACTAGCGCCGCGGCGGACATGCGGCGGGCGGCAGCGGCCAAGGCGGCACGATCTTCTTCTGGCAGGGCGAGCGCGTCGGCCAAGAGCGCGACCGTGTCCTTCCGCGGCTTGCGCCGCGTGCCGCGCTCTAACGTGCTGATAGCGTCCACACTGAGGTTGGCCCGTTCAGCCAGCTCCTCTTGTGTGAGTCCGGCGGCCGTGCGGTGGTGCCGCAGGAGGTCCGCGAAGGTCAGCGAGGACGACCGTGAGGACGACGGCGAAGCCATGGAGGGTCTCCCCTCGGCACACAGTTCGGCAGCCAGCTACAGGGTTTGTGATCCCAAGACCCATACCACCTGCAATGCCCGTCCCTGAGTCGCCTCGTCGCTGAGTCCTGCCCAACTTGCTCCACCAGCCACATGACACGAAGACGCCCCGGCATTATAGCACCGTCCTTGTTCGCCCGCCATCTCATCCGTGCGCCGCGACCTGAGGAATTGTCGGAGTGGTTGTCGGAGCGATTGTCCGAGTTGTCGGTGGTCCGCGAGACCCGTTCCCAGGCATCCTGAGCCACGAGGACAGCCCTCCCAGGCGGTGCCGGCCGCCGAGGATCAATAGCAGCCGGCTCACCGGCACGCGAGAAGGGCAGGCAGGTGTCCATGGAGCCGATCAGGGAACACGATTTCGTGCATGCGCTCATGGTGAAGCTCAACCGCGTCTCGATCGCCGCGATTCTTGTCCTGGTAGCCATCTACGGTCTCGTCGCCTACCGCGGGACGACCTCGACCGCGGCTCAGGGGTCGGGCACAGGTGGAGCAGCGCATGTCACGATGACCAGCCTCATGGGGTGCGGCGCCGGAAGCTACACCACCTGGCCTGCACCTGTGCGTGGACCACACTAGCCGCCAATGGATGGGGACGGTTGCGTGCCGAGCAGCGTGGCGCAACCGCTCGCGGAGCCGCAGCCATCCCCCTTTCGCACAGTCGGCGGGTTCAGGACTGATCGCAGTTACCCAGACAAGCGCGGCGCAGGCTCTTAGCGCTCGTGCGCCAGGTGTGTAGGCAGGTTAGCTGACCGAGCCGAGCACGAGCACGAATTGCTTCGTGTGTCTGGCGGCGTTGGCTCGGGCTCATGCTCGCAACTGCCGCACAACGACCCACTTGCCATCCTTCACGGTGTAGAGACTGAGTGCCGCAAGGGAGTTGTCGCCATATTTGTCGAAGGCGATCTGGCCGGTCAAGCCGGCATAGCGGATGTGCTGAACCTGATCGATGACGGCCTCGCGCGTGACCGCAGTGCCTGCCCTGATCAGATTCTTGATCGCGGTGATGAGAATCATCGCGGCATCATAGGCATTGGCGCTAAAACCGTCCGGGTCCTGGTTTGGGTACCAACCGTGATAGTAGAGAATGAACAGTTTCGCGGCCCCGGTAGTAACCATCGAGAGGTCGGGAGCGGGAATGGTAGCGAAAGTACCGCCCGCTAGCTGACTCACAAGACCTGGGAAGTCGGGATCAAGCGCGATTCCGTCATCGCCAACAAACGGACCTAAGTATCCGGCCTCGGCCAACTGTGCCTTCAGAAGTACGGCACTGTCAGGTGTATCGCCCGCATAGAATACCGCCTGCGGTCTGGTTCCCACAATCCTGGCGGCCAGCCTGGAGAGGCCCGCAGGCTGGACGTTGCCACCGCTGTCTAACGGTATGCTCTCAGTCCCCAGAATCGCACCGCCCTGCGCCAGGAACTCTGCGGAAAAGCCGCTGGCTACTTCATCAGCGTAGTCTTCGAGGGGGTCTTTCACGACATAGGCGCGTGTCGCATTGAGCCCCGCGGGGAGCGGGCCGATAGTGAAGTCCGCATCCGCTTTGCCCTGGAGCACATCATTGGGAGCGATCCGGAAGAAGCTGATCTTCTTGCCGGGCGGATGGACCTGATCAAAGCTGTAGCCAGAAAAGAGATAGCCAGCGGGCCCCACATACTGGCGCAGCGTCAGGCCAGGGTTTGTGGTGGAGGGACTGATCATCGCCAGCCCGGCGGGCGCGGCGACGGCCATCTCGGGCGGCGCCACGACGCTGTAGAAGGGGCCTACCATACCCATGATGCACGGGATATGCACCATATCAGCCACGTTGTGCGCACCCCGCTCCAGGTCAGAGTCCAGCGACTCTGAGGCATCGTCGTAGCCAACAAAACTTAGCGTGTAGCCGGCCCCCAGGTTCAGGTTCTGCAGCACCGCAAGCTGCACCGCATTCTGCGCCGGCTTGCCCTCACCGGCCAAGCCGCCGGTCGTGGGGAAGTCGCTGGCAATGCAGAGCTTCCCGCCGCGGGCCGGGGCCTGTTGCCCAAACAGCGCACCTACCCCTGGCCCGGAAGGCCAGAGGAGACTTCCCCCGGCCAGGGCAGCAAGCAGGGCGGCCACCAGTACCGTTCTGGCTGTGCCGATGTGCGGTCCGTTATGTGCCCGCAGGGGCAGATGCGTCACAGCGCGGACTAACTGCCTGAATGATGGCAGCTTCGCGTAGCCCGCTGGTGGGCCGCCTTCGGATAGCGACGGGGGAGGTGGCGGGGACGCCTGTACGGCTGGCGAGAACGCGACCGCAGGATACCCATCGCTCTCCGCCTCAGCAACGGAGGGCCTGCCCGGGAGAGCGTTAGAGGGCGTGGATGGGGACGGCGGTCGGTGCTGGCGCGCGGTGGCTTCGAGCAGGGCACGCTCACTTGCTGTGAGCGCAAGGGCCTCGGCCAACAGCTCGACGGTCGCTTTGCGCGGTGTACGCCGGGCGCCCCGCTCAAGGGTGTCAATCGCTCCGCGGCTCAAGCGGGCACGCTCGGCCAACTCCTCCTGAGTCAACCCTGCGGCCCGGCGATACTGGCGGAGCAACGTCCCGAAGCTTGGAGACTGCTCAGTGCTCATGGGAATGTCTCCTCGATGAGTTGCCTCGCCGCGGCGCAGAGCACTGAACGCCATCATAGCACACACAAGAATTCCCCGATCTTTGTGCGCGTGATTGTAGGCGTGCTTGTGGGCATTGTCGGTGGTGAGGGTCCTGGGTGGCAGGCACACTTGATCCCAAGACGGCATCCGCGGGTGGATGGCAGTCGAGTGGCGACCGTTGCGAGAGCAACGTGACTGCAAAACGAAGGGAAGCAGGCTGTATGCAGGCAACAACGGGGAAACTGAAGCGCATCGCGTCCGCTAGTGTGTTCGCCCTGCTCCTCGTAGCCGGGGGGCTCTCGGCCTGTGGGCCTTCGGCACGCGGCGGCCCCGCGTCCATCGGGGCATCCTCGTCGCCCACTAGCGCCAGCGATTGTGACGAAGGCTGCCGCGCGTTGCAGCGACAGAGCGCGACACCTACAAGTGAGTGCGACGAGGGCTCGCGTGCGGCGGCGCGGATGGGCATCACGGTCAGGTGCCGGAGCGACTAAGGAGATGGGCCTTGAAGCATCGTGGTGATAAGCTGCCGTCCAGGCAAGGAGGGACGACAGCTGCCCCGATTGGAGATGACGGCTGAGCAGCGAGCGGAGGTCGCGGCGGCCCAGCAGCAGAACACGAACGTGCGCCATCGGAAGCGTTAGCAGGCCGTGCTGTGGCGGGCGCGGCGGCCTGGGACAAGGCGCAATCCTACATCACAGGGGGCAAATCCTAAAGAGCATGCCGCCCGGTCCATTCAGCTCTCGCTCACCGTGCATCGCTTGACCTTGCCGGCGCTTGCTCGTGCGTAGCGCCTCGCACCCGCCGCGGGGTACGATACGAGCAGAGTGTCAACGATGACCGGCGGAGCGGAGAAGCGCATGCTACAGGGCAAGCGGATCGTGCTGGGGGTCTGCGGCGGCATCGCGGCGTACAAGGCCGCCGACCTCACCAGCAAGCTGCAGCAGGCCGGCGCGCTGGTGGACGTGATCCTCACCGAGCGCGCGGGCGAGTTCGTGCGCCCGCTGAGCTTCGCGTCGCTGAGCCATCGTCCGGTGTACGAGAGCCTGTGGGAGCCGACCGGCGAGGCGGCGGCACGGCACATCGAGCTGGGCGCGGGCGCCGACCTGTTGCTGGTCGCGCCGGCGACCGCCAACACCATCGCCAAACTGGCCCACGGCCTGGCCGACGACATGCTCACTGCCGTCGCGCTGGCCTGTCCCGCGCCGCTGGTGCTGGCCCCAGCGATGGAGAGCCACATGTACCGGCATCCCGCGACGCAGGCCAACCTCAAGCTGCTCGAAGCGCGCGGCGCAACGATCATCCCGCCGGAGGAGGGCCACCTGGCCTCGGGCGAGGTGGGCATCGGGCGCTTCCCCGAGACGGCGGTGATCCTCGCCGAGATCAGCCACGTGCTGGGACGGCAGGGCGGCGACCTGGCCGGCAAGCGCGTGGTGGTGACAGCCGGCGGCACGCAGGAGCCGATCGACCCGGTGCGCTACGTCGGCAATCGCTCCAGCGGGCGCATGGGCTTCGCGCTGGCCGAAGAAGCACGCGACCGCGGTGCCGACGTGACGCTGATCGCTGGCGCGGTGGTGGCTCCCCTGCCGCATGGCATGGCTCAGGTGCGCCGGGTGGGAACGGCGTTGGAGCTGCGCGAGGCGGTGCGCGAGGCGGTGCGCGAGGCCGATGTGCTGGTGATGGCCGCGGCGGTCGCCGACTACCGCCCTGAGGCACCGGCAGCCGAGAAGATCAAGAAGGGGTCGGCGGCGGAGGGCCGCGACGGCTCGCTCACGCTACGGTTGATGCGCAACCCCGACATCCTGGCTGAGCTGGCGGAATCGGAGGCAGGCGGAGCCGGGGCTATTCGAGTCGGCTTCGCGGCAGAGACGACCGACGTGGCGGCGAACGCGGCGGATAAGCTGCGGCGCAAGCGACTGGCGCTGCTGGTGGCGAACGACGTCGGCAAGCCGGGCAGCGGCTTCGGCACCGCCACCAACGAGGTCACGCTCTACCAGGCGAGCGGCCGCGTGGAGCAGCTCGCGCTGCTGCCCAAGAGCGAGGTTGCCGCGGCGATCTGGGACCGCGTCGTGCCGCTGCTGCGCGAGCGCGAGACCGCGGAGTGACTGTGGGCATGAGGCGTATTGAGGGGTGGGGCGGCGAGAGGGAGAGGTGGGGTGACGATGGCGGTCATGGAACCGGTGGCGAGACGGATGGCAAGCGGCAGGCAGCGGTTTCTGCTGGGTCTTGCGCTGGGCCTGATCCCAATCGCCCTCATGCTGCTCTTCGGCTTCACGTCGTGCCCTGTGGCCGGGATGGCCGACGGCTACCGCTGCTCGGACCCGCATCAGGACATCGGCAGTTGGTTCTTCGTCTTCGCCGTCGCGATCTATGGCGTCGAGGCGCTGGCGATGCTAGTCTGCCTTTTCATTCGCCCGGCGCGGCTGGTGGCGCTGGGCATGCTTGTCCCGCTGATCGCCGGGCCGTTCGTCGGCGTGCTGGGCTTTGAGGTGATCGCCCTCGCGCGGCACCCGCTGTCACTCGTTGGCGGCTGGTCGTGGCTGGCGCGGTGATCACGCCAGACCACGCGCGCAGGGGGCAAGTCTATGCGCCGGCGGCGAAGACCATCTGCCACGAGCCGCCGTCCCAGGTAGCGTCCATTTCATAGCAGCCGGACTGGGGGATCAGCAGCGACGACGTGAATTCCTGCCAGCTCTTCTCTGGTACGCCGTTATACATCGCGGGGCCAGGTGTGTCGGCGTCCAGCACGAGTGTCTGCGAGGAGAGATCGGGCGGAGCGTCGTGGATCCACCATAGCACGGTGCCGGTCTGCGTGTTCGTCACCCGCACGCTCACCGCGTCCATGGCGTCTGGCCCCACCTCCCAGACGATGGCGAGCGCCGGCCACTGGGTGTAGCCATGCGGCTCAAGGTGTGCCACTGTCGGGAACGACGGCTGTGGTATCCACACGATGTCTTTGCCGAAGAAGCGCACGCCGTTGTCATAGCTGCCGAAGCCATTGGGAAAGCTCATCGTCTGCGGCTGTGGCGACGCCGGGCAGGAGGAAGGTGGCGCACCGAGCGGCTGTGACACGGGGCGTGGACCAGGGACAAGGGTCGCCGTGGCGGTCGGCGATGGCGTGGGCGAGGGGGTCGCCGTGGCGGTTGGCTTGGGCGGCACCTTCGTCGCGCTGGTACATGCGGCCACCAGCAGCATCAGCAACGCGAGGCACAACGCGCAGAGGCGCAAAGAGCGCGGCACGTTCGACGATGCGTCTCGTCTCCCCAGCCGCCCGATTCCCGTCCTTCGCATGCCACTCCCCTCCGCGGGGTCACTCACTCTCGCTCCATCGCTCCTGGTATTGTGACGCATGGCCGCCCGCAATCGCGACACGCTGTAAAGACGCGATGACTTGTGCGTATGTTCCAATGGGGACGATCGCAGCGCCTGACCGTACGCGTTCGCTCACCATCAATTGCCATCCGTTGCCCGACCCGCCTGGCGCGTAGCTGGAGGAGCCGCGTGTGATCGCTGAGGAGACTATCTCGCTGTTTGGCGGGCGCAGACTCGACGTGGGCCAGGCGCGCGGCGTGATCCTCGCGCTGAGCGACGCCGATGTGATCCGTGAGTGGGAGACGCTCACCGCGGCCAGACTGCGCCACGCAGCCCCGCGCCGCTGCTACGCCGGCATCACGCCGCGCGACCCGACTACACTCGATGGGCGACGGCTGCTGATCGGCCGCGGGGCGACGCCGGCGAGCGCCATCGAGGACCTGTTGTGGCAGCTCGTGACGCCATGCCTGCTAACAGAATAAGCTCCGTGCGCGTGCATTCACTTGACTTGCTCCGTGAAATCTGATATATCATATACATGAACACGCTCGACAAGCTCGACATCGCCTCGCTGCGCCAGCGGGTCTACCAAGCGCTGCAGGATGCCATCGTCGGCGGCGACCTCGCGCCGGGCGAGCGCCTGCGCGACCACGAACTGGCCGCGCGGCTCGGCGTCAGCCGCACGCCGGTGCGCGAGGCGTTGCAGCGCCTCGAAGATGAGGGGCTGGTGGCAACCGCGCCGCGCGCCTCAACCCGCGTGACACCGCTCGATGCCCAAGCCGCCCGCGAGGCGTTCCCGGTGGTCGCCGTACTGCACGCGCTGGCCGCGCGGCTCGGCGTGCCGCACGTCACCGCGCGCCATCTCACGGCCATGCGCCGGGCTAACACCGACCTCGCGCGCCACATCGCCGCGCCCGGCGCCACCTCGGTATTTGCGGCGATCCAGGCCGACGACCGCTTCCACGCCGCGCTGCTCGACGCCGCCGGCAACCGCGAGATCGCGCGGGCGCTGGAGCGCGTGATGCCCCTGGTGCGGCGCCTCGAATTCGCGCAATTTGGCTCGCTGGCCGGCCGCAAGTCGGTGCAGCGGCACGAGGCGATCGTCGCCGCCTGCGCGCGTGGCGACGCCGCCGAAGCCGCCACGCTGGTCGAGGAGAACTGGCTCAGTCTCGGCCGCCTGATCGCTGCCTCCCTTGAGCCGCCAGTAGACGATCAATCGAGCGATACCGCTGGCGCCTAACCGGCTCCGTATGCACGTTCCAAGCAGGAGGTCCCACGATGGACACCACAGCCACTTCCGCTCAACACCCCAGCCAGCCGACGATAGCCTCCGACCCGAGCCAGCCGAACCAGCCCGTGCCTGAATCCGCGCCCGTGCAGACGCCGACCGAGGCGCCGACCGAGGTCCACGACCCCGCGATCCTGGCCCACGCGCGTGCCGTGCTCGACGCCTGTGGCTCCTCCGCCGAAATGGCGCAGGCGGTCGTCGCCGCGGTCGCACGCAACGAGGCGTGGCGCGGGCGGCAGTGCCTCAATCTGCTCGCGCCCGAGGCGCCCACCAGCCCTTCCGTGCGCGCGCTGCTGGCGGCCGAGGTCGGCACGCGCGCCGCCGAGGGCCACATCGGCGCGGTGAATCGCTGGTTCGCCGGCACAGCCTACATTGACGAGATCGAGTCGCTGTGTGTCGAGCTGCTCAAGCAGGCATTCCGCGCGCGCTACGCCGACCACCGGCTGGTCGCCAGCATGATCGGCAATCTGGCGGTCTACACCGCGCTGACCGATCCCGGCGACGTGATCATGAGCTTGCCCCAGCCGGTCGGCGGCCACTCCAGCAACCGGCCCGACGGCCCCGCCGGCGTGCGCGGCCTGCGCATCGTGGACGTGCCCTTCGATCCGGAGGAGCTGACGGTGGACCTCGACCTCTTCGCCAAGGTCGCGCCGCTGGTGCGCCCGCGCTTGGTGGCGCTTGGCGCCTCGATGACGCTCTTCCCCTTCCCGCTACGCGAGATGGCGGCGATTGTGGCTGAGTGGGGCGGGCGCGTCTACTTCGACGGCGCGCACCAGCTTGGCCTGGTGGCCGGCGGCCAGTTCCAGGACCCCCTGCGTGAGGGCGCGGCGGTGATGACTGGCTCGGCCGGCAAGACCTTTAGCGGGCCGCAGAGCGGCATCCTGGTGTGGGACGACTCCGCGCTGACCGAGCCGCTGACGACCGCCGTCTTCCCGGTGCTGGCCGCCACGCACCAGGTCAACCGCGTCGCGGCGCTGGCGGTCTCGGCGGCTGAGATGATCGCCTTCGGCCAGACCTACATGGCGCAGATCGTCGCCAACGCGCAGACGCTGGGTGCGGCACTCGACGCGCGCGGCATCCCGATGCTCGCCGCGCACAAGGGCTACACACGCACGCACCAGGTGATCGCCGACGTGCGGCGCTTCGGCGGCGGTCTTGAGGTCGCGCAGCGTCTCGCGCGCGCCAACATCATCACCAACAAGAACCTGATCCCCTCCGACCGTCCAGAAGACTGGGACCATCCCGGCGGCCTGCGTATCGGCACGACCGAGATCACGCGCCTGGGCATGCGCGAGCCGCAGATGGATGCCATCGCCGACCTCATCGCGCGCGTGCTGGTCGCCGATGAGGCGCCGGAGCGCGTAGCATCCGAGGTGGTCGCCCTCCGCGAGCCGTACCAGACGGTCTACTACTGCTTCGAACACGGCTTGCCCGGCTGATCCACGGCGGAGTAGAGGAGGATGAAACCGCGGAGGACGCGGAGGACGCGGAGGGCAGAAGGAGAGGAGGAAGGAACCGCAGAGGGTGTGGGACTTTTGGTGCCGCGTTGGTACATTTGGGCGTCCGCACGCTGCGCTAAGGGGCGCGCCAGCCAGCCCATGTTATACTGCCGGTACTGAGCGGTGCCGCTTGCCGTCCGGCCTGGGACGTGTGTTCCAGCGGTCGGGCTGGCACGAAGCATGTTTGTCAAGACCCACCCACGCGATGGGGATCGCCTAATATGATCCTAGCCCGCGCCGGCGGGCTTGGTGGCCGAGAGGCCACCAGGCGCGGGTTTACCCGCTGGCCCTCTGAATCTGGGGGACGGCCCGGAGGCAGGTGTGATCGGAGACGACCAGCGCATCCTGGAGCTTTCGCGGGCGGCCGAGGCGATCATCGCCGGGCCGCCGGAGTTCCTGCGTGCGTTCGTCGGCGATGAGGGCGGGCTGCGCCAGCAGCGGCGGGCGATCATCGTCGCCTCGCTGCGCGACCAGGAGAACGAGGGGCGTGTCGGCGTCGCGGTGGACGAGCTGGCGGCGGACCTGGAGGCGGTGCTGCGGCTGCGCAGCCAGCCGGTGCCCGACGATCCGCGCGGCGAGGTGGTGGAGGTGCTGCGCCAGCTCGAAGGCTGGCAGGCGGTAGACGGTGGTCTGGCGCCGGAGCGTGCCGAGCGCGACGGCATGCGGCGCCGGGTGGAGCGTGACTACGCGCTGGCCCGCTCGCTGCGCGTCTTTCTGCCGCATTGGGACGAGGTACAGCGCGCGCTGCGGCGGCGCTACATCAGCCTCAGCGCCAACTACTTCGCCCAGGCCATCGCCGCGCTCGACACCCTGCTCGACGAGCTGCACTACGAAGACACCGATCCCTTACGCTGCCACACGGCCTGGCAATCGCTGCGCCAGGCGCTGCACGGCATCATCACCGAGTCGCGCGATTTCGCCCGCGAGCTGCGCTCGCTGCGCGTGGACGGAGACCACCCTGAAGTGCTGGCCGATATCGCCGACCGGCTGGGCATCCTGCACGAGAAGTTCTTCCGCGTCGCGTCTGAGGGCGCGGCGCAGGTGCGCGAGCGGCTGGTGCGCCTGCGCGACGAGCGCCACGACGGCGCCAACGTGCGCAACCTGCAAGCGACGCTGCGCGCGCGTGAGGAGGAATGGAGCGTCGGCCTGGGCGAGACCGCGGACGAGCGGCGCGAGCGACTGGACTCCATCGGGCGCGAGGTGCTGCACGAGCTAAGCATCTTCGAGCGCCTGATGGCCGAGAGCGGACCGGGGTCGTGGCGCGAGGGGGCCAAGGCGATCAGCCTGGCGCTGGTGGACCTCACCGAGCGCATCCACTCGGCGATCTCGCTGCGGCTCCAGCAGACGCAAGCCATCGCCGCGCTGCTGCGCCGTGCGTACGATCTGGCCGAAGGCGCCGCCGACGCGCCACAGCGTGCCCGCCAGTATCTGTGGAATGCCTCGGGCGCGATGCACGCCGCGATCTGGGTGCAGCAGCGACCATCCAGCGACGACGGGGTGCGGCTGGACCGCTGGCTGCACCAGAAGGGCGGCTCGCCACTGCCACTGGTGGACGAGGACATCTGGCGCAAGTCGATCCTGCCGCGGCACCGTCCCGCGCCGCCGCCGCCGCCCTCGGCGCTGGTGACGGGCGAGGATTGGGACCCTGGCGAGGACGCGCGTGTGCGCGAGTACGAAGCGGCGCGCGCCGCGTTGGTGGAGCGCCTGATCGCCGCCGGCTCGGCCGCCGCGCTGGGCAGCCTCTCGTCCTTCGACGAGCTGCGGCTGCTGGCCTCGCTGCTGTGGCTGCCGCGCGATAGCGCCCCGCTGCGGCGCCTGGGGCTGGCGATCAAGTCGCCCGCCGCCGGCTCGGCTGCCCGTGCGGTGCTGCTTGGCCCCGACTTCGAGGTCGAGCTGGATAACTACCGCTTCTTCTCGACCGCCGCGGCCCGCCGTGCGCCCGCGGAGGATCGCACCGCAGCCGCCGTGCCCGCGCGGCGTCTCGCGCCCAGCGAGCCACTCCGCCCGCCCGCCGGGCGACCAGACCACGGGCGTCCGCCCGACGCCCCCGCGCGACCCGTTCGGCCGCAACCACAACCCGCCGCCGTTCCTGTCGCCGCGCTCGGCACGTCGTCGGCGCCGGCATCCGCTGGCGGCGGGTCAGCCGCCGCCACACCGCCGTTCGCACCCGCAGCCTCAGCCGCCGGCCGCGCCGTCTCACAGGCGGGGGGAACCGGCCCGATGCGCCCTGTGCCGCCGGTGCCGCCACGTCCCAATCCCACTCCCAGCCCGGCACGGCCCGATGTCTCCGGCGCCACCACGCCGCTCGCCCCGCCGGATGTCGCCGTCCCCACACGCGAGCTGGACGACTCCGAGGTCTACGCCACGCGCCCGCTGCCGGCGCTCGGTCCCAACGCGCGCCCGACGCACCCGCTGCACCCGCCGGCCACGCTCCCAAACCCGCCCGACACCTCCGGCTCGCGCGAGAAGCCGCGTCGGCTGTGGCCCTTCGGCAGCCGGGGTCGCACCCGGGGCGCACAGGACACGCAACGTGACGGGTAGTTCAGAACCGCCAGAGGCACGTCTCCAGTGTCAGCCCCGGGCCGAACGCCATCATCACGCCCCACTCGCCGGGACGTGCCTGGCCTGAGCGCAGCAGCCGCTCCAAGACCAGCAGCACTGTCGCCGACGAGCAGTTGCCGTGGTCGCGCAGCACGTCCCACGCCAGCGCCGTCTGCTCGGCGCTCAGCCCCAGCCCGCGCTGCACCGCTTCGAGGATGCTAGGCCCGCCAGGATGGACGATCCAGTGCGCGATGTCGCGCGCGCGCAGGCCGTGCGGCGCCAGCAGCCGCTCGACCACACCTGGCGCTGTGCGGCGCAGCACCACCGGCACGCGCGGTGAGAGGCCCATCACGAAGCCCTGGTCGGTGATCGTCCAGGTCATCTGCTCGGCGGCGGCGAAATCGGCGGCACAGTACGTGTCTACGAGCTGGGGTTCCGCCGTATCGTCCTGCACCTCGGCGTCCGGATGGCCGAGCACCAGCGCGGCGGCGGCATCGCCGAAGAGCGCGCAGGCAGTCAACACCTCGGGATCGAGCGTCGGCGCGAAGTGCAGCGTCGTCAACTCCACGCAGAGCAGCGCCGCCATTGCGCCCGAACGCGGTTCGGCCTGTTGCGCCGCGAGGCACGCACGCAGTCCGGCCAGCGCGCCAAAGCAGCCCATGTGGCCGATCACCAGCCGGCGCGCGTCGTGTGGAAGTCCGAGGTCGCGCGAAAGCAGCACATCCAGTCCTGGCGCGGCGTAGCCGGTACAAGAGGCAACGACGAAGTCGCCGATGCGCGCGCGCGCGCCGTCGTCTCCCAACTGGTCGAGCGCCGGCTCCAATGCCGCACGGCCCAGGTCGCGCGCGGTCTCGGCATAGAGCGCCATGCGCTCGCCGGTACCATGTGGCTGCGCGTAGTACGCCGGCAGATCCACCACGCTCGCCCGATGCGCCACATGGCTGGCCGCGAAGAGCTGCGTGATCCGCTCGCCGTGGACCGCGCGCTCGGCATCACCCTGCCACCCTGGGCCGAGGATCAGCTCGCGGGCGTGGCCAGCAAGTATTTCCTGCGCGAAGTCGTGCGGCGGGAAGGCGGAGGCGAGGGCGAGTACCCGCGGGGCGTTGCTCACAGAAGGTCTCCAGTCGGCAGGGGACAGATTGGCACATGACAACGTCCCGTACACCACATACGCTAACATGGCACGTCTCGGACCGCCTGGCATGCATGGCGCGGCTCGATTCCTGCGGCCAGAATGGGGTATCCAGATGGCAGAGGGCGTGCTACCATGCACATCGAGGGCCGGCTATGCGCCGAGCGCGCGACCGGCGGCGAGGGATCAACGAAGCGAGGCGGCAAGGCAATGGCGAGCGGCGCACCCTATCCGACACGCGAAAGCGATGTCTTTGACTACGCGCATAACCCCACGTGGCGTATCTTCCGCATTATGTCCGAGTTCGTCGAGGGGTTCAGCTTCCTGGCGCAGATTCAGCGCAGCGTGACGATCTTCGGCTCCGCGCGCTTCCCCGAATCCAGCCCGTACTACCAGAAGGCGCGCCAGCTTGGCTGGCGGCTCGCACAGGAGGGCTACACCGTCGTCACCGGCGGCGGACCCGGCATCATGCAGGCGGCGAATCAGGGCGCTTATGAGGCGCATGGCGGCTCGGTCGGCATCAACATCCAGCTCCCCCACGAGCAGCGTATCAACCCCTATGTCACTCGTAGTGTGAGCTTCCACTACTTCTTCAGCCGCAAGGTGATGCTCGACTTCTCCGCCGATGCGTACGTCTTCTTCCCCGGCGGCTACGGCACCCTGGACGAATATTTCGAGCTGCTCACGCTGGTGCAGACCGGCAAGGTGGACCACATGGCGCCGATCATCATGGTCGGGCGCGAGTACTGGGAACCGCTGGCGCAGTGGATGCGCGAGTCGCTGCTGGAACGCTTCCACACTATCGCGCCACACGATCTCACCATCTGGACGCTGACCGACGACATTGACGAGGTGGTGCGGCTGATCGCGGCGGGTGTGAAGCAGCAGGTGGAACAGCGCATCGCGGCGACCGGTCAGGCGGGAACGACCCCCGATGAGAAGCTGGCGCAGGCCACCAAAGAAATGACTGGTAGCGAGCAATGAGCGACCTCACGAGCCTACCCGAGAGCGTGCCGGCTGAGGCGGGTCAGCAGGCGCCCGACGACATCGCGGTGGTCTTTCTGAGCCAGGGCGCGCAGACGACGCAGAGCGTGGCCCAGCGTCTCGCGAGCTACATCGCGGGCGCACAACAAAGCCTCGATTTCGCGATCTACGACTTCCGCCTCAGCGATCCGCTCAAGGCGATTGTGGCCGGCGCGCTGGCCGAGCGCGCGGCGGCCGGCGTGCGCATCCGCATCGCCTACGATGCCGACAAAGAGCCGGTGCCGCAGCTTCTGCGCGGCATGGACCCCGCGCCCTCCGGCACCGGCGCGTTCGTGCAGTCGCTCGGCTATCCCTGGCGGCGCATCTCAGGCATGAAGCTGATGCACCAAAAGTACGTGGTCCGCGACGCTGGCCTGCCCGCCGCCGCGACAGTGTGGACCGGCTCGACCAACTTCACCGACGACTCGTGGACGCTGCAAGAGAACAACATCCTGACCCTCGCCTCGCCCCAGCTCGCCGGCTACTACGCGCGCGACTTCGAGGCCCTGTGGCAGAGCGGCGAGATCGAGGAGACCGGCGACTTCAACACCGCGCCGGCGCAGCTCACCTTCGGCGGGCAGCCGGCGGTTGTCACGGTGCTCTTCTCGCCGGAGTATGGCCCGACAATTGACTATGACGTGGCACGGATCGTCGCCGGCGCGCGGCGGCGCATCAAGATCTGCAGCATGCTGCTCAACTCCAGCGCCTTCATCGCCGCGCTGAGCGATGTGCTGCGCGTCAACCAGGCGCCGGTCAGCGGCATCTACGACCGCACGCAGATGCAATCGGTGCTACTGGACTGGCAGGCGGTGCCGCACAACCGCTGGAAGATCCCGGCGGTCGAGGACATCGTGCAGCTCGCCGGGCTGGTAGGCAAGAACTCGACACCCTACGCGCCCGACGCGCCGCACGACTTCATGCACAACAAGGCGCTGGTGGTGGATGATACGGTGATCACCGGCTCGTACAACTTCTCGCGCAGCGCCGAGTTCAACGCCGAGAACATCCTGATCGTCGAGTCGCCGCCGCTAGCCGACGCCTACGCCGCCTACACCGACATGCTGATGCAGAAGTACGCGCACGACAGCGTGGGGCAGCTCGAATAGCACGGGGGCAGCGCGAGTGAATGTTGTGCGCCGAGAGGCGCGTTTTGCCACCCCTGGCTCTGCCTAGCCCGCGCAGGCGGGCTTTGCGGCCGTGAGGCCCTTAGGCGCGGATTCATCCGCCGGCCCCCGTTGGGCTAGCATACACACGCCTTCACGCCTGGACGCGCGCCCCTACGCACTGCTGCCGGGCGCGGGCACGGAGCGAGCATTGGGCACCCGGCCCTCACCCTCGATGCCGCCGCTGACGATGCGGCGCGGGTGGATGCGGAAGATCTGCGCGTCGAAGCCAGGGCCAAGTGCCTCACCGCCGGTTGGGAGGATCTCGGCCGCGCCGCGGACCTCGATGAAGCGCGGGCGCCACGGCGAGACCGACGCGAGATCGTCGATCACGATCGCGACGCGCGCATTGACCTGCACGTCGCGGTACTTCTTGCGGCCGGTGAAGCCGTGGCCGCCGACGTCGATAGTATCCTCGTCGGGGTTGTAGCGGAAGCTGACCGGCACGACGTGCGGCTGCCCATCCGGGCCGGCGGTGGCGATGCGAGCCAGGCGCTGGCCGCGCAGGTACCCGATCTCGGCGGGTGTGAAGACGCTCATGAGGTCCTCCGTGCAACTGGACGCATCGTGCCATCCGGCAGACGGAGACGTGGCCGGGTGGTGCGACGAGTCTTATCAATACTACACAAAAGATAGTCACTTTCCTGGCGTGAGATGATCCGCCATTCGACCAGGGGCGAGGACCGTCCGTTCGGCCAAGCGCACGCCTGCGACGTGTATCACTACCTCCGGCTCCCCGATTCGGTCTACAATCACAATCAGCACGTCTATGTAGAGCGGGCCGAAGCCACTGGCGAAGGGCAGGAGACTGCCGGCCAGCAAGAGCAGCAAGAGGGTGAGACGCCGCGCATGACACTCGATTCCACACTCGATTTGCAGCACCGCCCAGTGACGATGGCGGGGCATGGTGTCGTGGCGGCGCCACACTATCTCGCTGCGCAGGCCGGCCTCGAGGTGCTGCGCGGCGGTGGCAACGCGGTGGACGCCGCGATCGCCGCCAACGCCGTGCTGCAAGTCGTCTATCCGCAGCTCAACGGCCTGGGCGGCGACCTCTTCTGCCTGCTGTGGGATGCCCGCAGCGAGCGGCTCTATGGCCTCAACGCCAGCGGACGCGCGCCCGCGGCGGCGAGCATCGAGCGCTACCATGCGCTGGGCTACGAGACGATGCCGCCGTTCGGCATCCATACCGTCACGGTGCCTGGCTGTCCCGATGGCTGGCGCATGCTTTCAGAACGTTTCGGCCGCGTCGGGCTGGATCGCGCCCTCGCGCCGGCCATTGCCTACGCCGAGCAGGGCTTTCCTGTTGGGCCGGGGCTGCACGCCGCGCTGGTGCGGATGGATACCCTGCCCTACACGCATCGTGCCTTCCGCGCGCACTTCATGCCCGATGGCGCAATCCCGGCGGCCGGCAGCATCATGCGCCGGCCCGAGCTGGCAGCCACGCTGCGCCGCCTCGCCAAGCACGGCGCGGAGGACTTCTATCGCGGCGAGCTGGCGGACCGCATCGTGGACTTCTTCGCGCAGGAGGGCGGGCTGATCACAGCAGACGACCTGGCGGCGCATACGAGCGAGTGGGTCGAGCCGCTTGGGGTGCGCTTCGGCAATCTGGAGGTCTTCGAGCTGCCGCCCAACACGCAGGGCGTTACCGCATTGCAGATGCTCGGTATCGCCGATCAGCTCCCGCTGGGCGATAGCCCGCTCGCCGCCGAGACGGTCCACCTTGGGGTCGAGACCAAGAAGCTGGCCTTCGCCGACCGCGACGCCTACCTGACCGATCTGGCGCACATGACCGTCTCGCCAGAGGACCTGATCGCGCCGGACTACCTCGCCAGCCGCCGCACGCTGATTGCCGCCGACCGCACGCAGCCCTCCGCCGCGCCCGGCACCATCGGCGGCGACACGATCTACCTGTGCACGGCGGACGAGGCCGGCAACTGCGTCTCGCTGATCCAGAGCAACTATCGCGGCTTCGGCAGCGGCGTGGTGGTAGAGGGGACGGGCATCGCGCTGCAGAACCGCGGCGCGTACTTCAGCCTCGATCCGGAGTCCACCAACGCGCTGGCGCCCAACAAGCGCACGCTGCACACGCTGATCCCCTCGCTGGCGCTGCGCGATGGGCGACCGGCGGTGGTCTTCGGCGCGATGGGTGGCGACGGCCAGCCGCAGACGCATACGCAGTTCTACACGGCGCTGGTGCGCTACGGGCTGAACGTG
>DASVAA010000249.1:0-13733 GCA_036376595.1 Ktedonobacterales bacterium
GCCGATCATGCCGATGTAGCCGGCGGGGGTATCGAGCGCCGCGCGCAGGGCGTCCTTATCCGAGCGGTGGCCGCGGGTGACGATCACTACTGCCGACATCGCGTCGGGCTGCGCCGCCGCCAGCAGCTCGGCCAGATCCCCCACCTCAACCGCGCTGCCCGCCGGCAGCCGTGCCTCGCGCGCGAACTCCGAGCGGTCGTCCATCAGCGTCGCGCGCCAGCCCAGCGGCGCCATCAGTCGCGCCAGCGCCTGCGCCACGTAGCCCGAGCCCACCATCAACAGCCGCGGCTCAGGTCGCAGCGGCTCGACGAAGACCTCCAGCGTCGCGCCGCAACTGCCGACACTCTCGCCCAGGTCGGGGTCCAGATGGTACGTGAGGAAGTCGCTCTGGCCGCTGGCGAGCGCCTTGAGGGCGTCGTCGCGTGCGCGGGCATCGGTCGTGGCGCCGCCCAGCGTGCCCGCGGCGCTGCCGTCGCGCCGCACCAGCAGCCGCGCGCCCGGCGCACAGGGCGCCGCACCATAGACCCGCACGACCGTCACCAGCGCCAGCGGCTCGCCGCGCCCCAGCGCCCCCGCGATCTCCGCAAACATAGGCGTCTCGCCTTTCTTCCTTCCGCCGCCACAAAGTCGCCACCAGTGGCGTCATTCATAAGTGATAGCACAGATTCGCGCCGACGGTACGCGACCCACTGGGACAACTGTGAGCTATGACCAGCCAGCGCGAGCGTCATACGTTATACTGAATGCCGCGGGCGGCGGCGGAGAGGCGTAATGGACGGAATGGGAGCGAGGCATGCGGACTCGGCGGGTTGGGAAGCGGAAGCGGGAGCACGCGGCGATGGCGCGCGGGCGATATGGACGTGGCGCCGGCGTGGTGGCCTGCGCGCTGCTGCTGGCGTCGGCGCTGGCGGGATGCAGCCTCTTCGGCGGCGGCGGGTCGAAGTCGTCGGCGGCCAAGCCGAGTCTCACGACGCTGCCCTGGTGCGACAGGCCCTACATGAACTTTGTGGACGACAGCACGCAGGCGCAGACGCCAATCAACGACTGGAGTCAGGTGAAATCGCAGCTCGGCTTCACACTTTACCTGCCGCCGTCGCTGCCCACGGGATCGTGCCTGGTGCTGGCCGGCGGCTCGATCCACGATCCGATCTATGGGGGGCACGTCAGCCTGACGTGGGATGTCGCGCCAGATATGTCGCCGCTGAGCTTCTCCGAGGCGCCCCGCCGCGGCGCCGCCTCCAAGCCGCAGTGTGAGGCCAGCTCGCAGGATGCCAAGGTCTCGATCTGCATCGGCAGCATCAAGGACACCAGCATCACCCTCGTCGCGCGCCAGGCGCCCAGCCAACTGCAGAGCATCTTCAATGCGCTCCAGCCCGACGTCGAGTGGCTGCCGAGCGATACGCAGAAACTGCTCGCCACCCCCAGTGCGACGGCCAAGTCCAGCTAGACGCGCAGCTTGCCAAGGATGACCAGCACGACGACGATCACGGCGATGGTGGTGACGACCACTATCTCCATGCGGCTGCCAGTGCGGAAGCGCCAGCGGCGTTCCGGCGGGAAGCCGAAGCGAACGTGGCTGGGCCAGAAGAGCGGCACGCCGCCGTAGGTCAGGCCGTCGGCGATGATGTGCAGCAGGTAGCCCAGCAGGAAGGCGATGAACGCCACCTCGCGCCCGGCGGTCAGCACGCCGCCGGGACCAAGTCCGCCACTGATCGCCTCGCCGGCCGTCGTAAAGCCCCAATGGTAGAGTGCGAGGCCGATTGCGTCCTGCGTGGCCCAGATCAGCATCCCCACCAGGATCAGTCCGAAGAGACTGTGAAAGATCGTGCGGTGCCCGGCGACGTGCTGGATGCCTTTGCTGATTACACCCGCGCGCTTGCCGACGGTGCTGCGCGCATTGTCAATATCGGGCGCCAGTGCGCCGAGCGCCGCGAAGCCGAAGTAGATCGTCTTGAGCAGCAGCACGTCGATCACCTGGTGCAGATCGCTGAGCGGCATGCCGATGAGCTGCGCGCCGGTGATGTGAAAGACGCTGTCGGCGACGACCGCGCCAGCCAGCCCAAAGACGACGTGAGAGGGCGCCTCCACCCAGTTCCCCTTCCCAATCAAGAGCACAGCAGCCGGCAGGTGAAACCGTGCCTGGAGGGCCTTACGGCCGCGAAGTCCGCCTGCGCGGACTGGGATTATCTCATGCATGCAGCTAGGATTGCGCGGCGACGTAGACCTCGCCGTGCTCGACGCGCACCGCATAGCAGGGAACGTCTTCGCGCGCCGGACCGCGCAGCACACGACCATCGCGCACGTCAAAGCGCGCCAGGTGTACTGGGCAGGTGAGCACGCATCCGGCCAGCTCGCCATCGGAGAGCGCGCCGCCGATGTGCGGGCAGTCGTCGTTGACGGCGTAGATGCGGCCCTCGACGTTCGCCAGGCAGATTAGCAGCCCCTCCACCTCGACGCGCAGCAGCCCGCCGGGCGGAATCTCGTCCACGCGCGCGACGCGGACGAAGACCCTCGGAGTCCCCAGGCTGCTCCCCATGCTCGCGCCTCCTCGCCGTTGAGTCTACCGCATTGTACGCCCGGCCGCCCGCATTACTCAAGCCAGCCGGCGAAAATCGGCCTGTCGCTGCGCGTTATACGGCGTGAGGCAGCGCGGTGCACACCAAGTCTGGGCGTTGGGGTATGTGCGCGCCTGGAGGTGCGTCATGGCACGCTCGAATGTCACGCGAGATTGCTGTCATCGTGCTGCTCGCCGCATGCGCTTCTCCTTTGTGGCGCTGCCGCTACTGCTGACTCTCTCGCTGCTGGTGGGCTGCGCGCTGCCGTGGCAGCGGTCCACGCGGACACTGAAGCCGCCACAGGTGGTGCATATGGCGCTGGTGGGCACAGGCGCCTCCGTTCTACCATCCATCGATCCCGCCTTTGCCGTCCCGTTGGGATTCGATAGCCCGGGCTCCGATGTCACGAGCCTGATCTTCGACCAGCTCATCACCCTCGATGCCCACCTGCGGCCAAAGAATTGGGCCACCGACAAAGTCACGATCAGCGCGGATGGCTTGACCTACACGTTCACGCTGCGTTCAGGCCAGAGCTTCTCCGATGGCACGCCGGTCCACGCCTCCGACTACGCCTATGCGATGGACCGCCTGCTCAACCCCTGCCTTCAGGCGCCGGGCAGCTACCTCCTATGGATGCTCAAGGATGCCCAGACCTACAGTACGGAAGACTGCTCCACCGGGGTCATCAAGCTCAATAGCGGGCAGACCGGCCCGCTGATCACAACCCTGATCGGCGATGCTATTGTGCCGGATGATGGCGCCGGCACCCTCACCCTGCGGCTGACGCGACCGGCGGCCTACTTCCTGTCGACGCTGGCGACCGGCGGCTCATTCGCCATCGAGCGCAGCGTAGTCACCGGAGCCATCCTCGGCCGCGATAGCAAGTGGATCGCGAATCTGGCGCTTGGGACGACGGGCCGGGGCGGCGGCGGCATGTTCTATGTGGCGCATCTGGACCAGGCGGCTGGCACGATGGTGCTCAAGGCCAATCCGCACTGGTGGGGCGCCTCGCAGGGCGAGAAGCCCTCGCTGGAGGAGGTGGACCTGTGGGTCATCCCGAGCACGGCGCTCCTCTCCACCAGCCCTGGCGCGCCTTTCGACTACGTGGAGTACGCAGCGGGCACTGGGCCGTCAGGGAAGATACCCGCCGGTCTTGAGCCGCACACCCAGCCCGCGCTCTCCACGCAACTCGTGATGCTCAATTGGCAGGTTCCGCCATTTGATCACCTGGATGCTCGCCGTGCCTTCTGTCTGGCGATCAACCGCGACGCGCTCGCCAAAGACCAGTTCGGCGGCGCGCTCATTCCCGGCTGGAATCTGGTGCCGCAAGGCATCCCCGGCTACTCACCCCTCGTGTGGGGGATTGACGGCATGAGCGCGACTGCCGGCGATCAGGCACTCGCGCGCAGCTATTGGGCCGCGTACGTTGCCTCGCTGCACGGCAAGCCCATCCCCCCGCTCACCATCCCGTACAACTACATCAACCAAGATATCGCTGGGGCGCTGGCGCAGCAGTGGAACGCGGCGCTGCCCGGTGCGAACGTCCAGGCGCAGCCACCGCCCGACACGGTACTGACCGAGAATATGGCAAAGCACTTTCAGATGTACACCTTCGACTGGATCGCCGACTACCCCGATCCGCAGGACTTTCTGTCGCTGCTGTATGCGACCTCGTCGTCGTTCAACGACCAGAACGCCAGCGTGCCACAGGCCGATCAGTGGATGGCGCAGGCCGACGCGCTGGTCGCGCCCGACCAGCAGGCTCAGCGCGACTTGCTCTACGCCCAGGCCGAGGAATTGCTCATCCAGCAGGCCGCCGCGTGTCCGCTCGGCCAGTTCCAGACGACCTACCTGCTCAGCCCCAAGGTGCAACACTTCGGCCAGACGGCGATGGGCACGGTGCCGTTGGACGACTTCGTGAACGCGTACGTTCTCTGACGACTGGCGCGTTCGATTGTGGGCATGTAGTCTTGACCCTCCCGCGGGACCTCCGCTAACATATCACCAATTGGTGATGCATCTCTGTCGCAGGAGTAGCTGATGAATAATGCACCAACAGCGCCGGTCGTCGAGCTGGCGCAGGCGCTCGCCGATCCGCTGCGGCTGGCGCTGCTGCAAGCGCTGATGGCAGGTCCGGCGACCGTCTCCGAGCTGATGGCCGAGACCGGCGCGAGCCAGTCCAACGTCTCCAATCACCTGGCTGTCTTGCGGGAGCGTGGATTGGTGCGCGCGGTGCGCCAGGGCCGGCAGCGCGTCTACGAGCCGCGCGACGCGGCGGTCGGGCGGCTGATCGAGGACCTGGCGCTGGTGGCGGGGGTGGGCACCTCGCTCGCACGGCGTGGGGAACGCAAGAGCGTCCCGCTGGCTCAGGCGCGCACCTGCTACGACCACCTCGCCGGCAAGCTGGGCGTCGCGCTCTACGATGCGCTCGTCTCGCGCGCGGCGATCGTGCCGCAGACGACGGCCGTGCCGGGTCCGGTGGCGCTGGGGCCGGCGGCCGAGGCGGTATTCGGCGCGCTCGGCGTGGAGCTGGCGCCAGCGCGCGGAGCGCGGCGGCACTTCGCGGCGAGCTGCCTCGACTGGACCGAGCGCCGCCCACATCTCAGCGGGGCGCTGGGCGCGGCGATCTGGTCGTGCGCGCTGGAGCAGGGCTGGGTGCAGCGCCAGATGGGCACGCGGGCGATCATCGTAACCGACGTGGGCCGGCGTGTGTTTCACCAGCAGCTAGGCATCTTGCTGGATGAGGGAGGCGCGCGTGGCGAGGGACGAAGGGCGTGACGGCGCGGGTGCGCGGGCGGGTGCGGTGGCGACGGCGCAGGGCGTGGCAGCAGTGCGGACGATCGTCCCGCTGCCCGGCCCGCTGGATGTGGCCGCCTCGGCTGAGATGTTTCGTCGCAACGGCGACGATGGCATCGATCGCTGGGACGGCACGCGTCTGGTGCGCACGCTGCGGCTGGCCGACGGGTGCATCGTGGCTTACGCCTGCGAGCCGGCCGGCACGCTCGCCGCGCCCGCGCTCGTGGTGTCGGTGGAAGATGCGCGCGACCTTTCGTTGGTCGCGGAGGCGGCGCGTGCCACGTTCTTCCCCGCGCCGCCGACCTATCCCACGCTGCTGGCGGCCGATCCGGTGATCGCGTCGCTGGAGGCGCGCTTCGCCGGGCTGCGGCAGGTGCGCCAGCACGACCTCTTCACGGCGTTGGTGCGCTGCATCAGCGCGCAGCAGGTGAACCTGCGCTGGGCGGCGACCACCCGCCGCCGGCTCGCCGAGACGTTTGGCACGCGCCACGAGGCCGCCGACACCTTCGTCTACAGCCTCGATGTCGAGCGGTTGGCGGCGACCCCGGTGGAGGCGATCCGCGCGCTGCAATTCACCACGCGCAAGGCCGAATACCTGATCGCCGCGGCGCGTGCGATCGTCGAGGGCAAGCTCGCGCTGGCGGAGCTGGAGATGCTGGAAGATGAGGCGGTGATCGCGCGCATTACTGGCCTGCGCGGGCTAGGCCGCTGGACGGCGGAGTGGGTGTTGGCGCGCACGTTGGGCCGGCCGCGGGTGGTGGCGGGCGATCTGGCAGTGCGCAAGGCGGTCGGCATCGCCTACCTGGGCGAGCCGCTGCCCGCCGAAGACGCGGTGCGGCGCGCGACGGCGCACTGGGGTGAGTCAGCTGGCGTCGCGCAGGCGCTGTTGCTGGCGGGCTTCGGCGCCGGCACGCTGGGAACCTAGGCGACCGGCGCGGACTCCGCGCGTAGCGACCCGTAGTCGTGCTGGACGTTCTCGGCAGTCTGGTGCATTGACAGCACCGAACACTGTGCATATACTGGGCGCGCGCGGACGCGGCCGTTGCGTCTGCCCGACCATCTACTCCACGAGGAGGCCCGCACTCATGTCGTATCAGGATCCCAGCCAGCCGCCGTACGGGCAGCAACCCGGTTACGGCCAGCCGCAGTATCCACCCCCGCCGCCACAGCCCGGATACGGCCAGCCAGCATACGGCCAGCCGGCACCTGCCTATGCCGCCGCGCCTGGCATGCCCATGCAAGTTGCCCAGCCGAATGGACTGGCGCTCACGAGCATGATCGCGGGCATCCTGGCATTGGTGCTGCCCTGTGCCGGCCTCATTGCTGCTGTCGTGGCAGTTGTCACAGGGCACATGGGATTGAGCCGAGCCAAGGCGCTGCCGCCACAGCTTGCGCGCCACGGCATGGCAGTTGCCGGGCTTGTGATGGGGTACATCTCACTGGCTGTATATGTGATAGGTATCATCTTTTACATCATTATCATCGCGGCCGCGGCGAGCTCCACCCCTCCGCCGTCCAGCTTCCTGCATGCACTGGTGATGCGCTAGACGCGAGAAACCGCGCCGGGTAGGCGCAATACAGCCAGATGATAAGGATCGGGCGCTGGGAATTCCCGGCGCCCATCGCTTGTTTCCGGGCCGCGTGGTACTGGCGGAGACGAGGAGCGAACCGGGGGTGTCCACGTCGCGTGGGGTGCCGGATTACGATCAAGCGCTCAAGCGCTTGCTGCTGCGCGCCCACGATGCCTTCCTGGCGCTGATCGCGCCCGGCGTCACCTTCCGCAGCGAGTTTTCACCGGACCTGCCGGCGGCCGGGCGGACCTCGTCTGGGAGGTCGAGCGACCTGGAAAAAGAGCACGGCGGCCAGGTTACGCCATGACACCCGACCGCCGTGAGGGAGGAGAGGAGGAGACTAGGTAGTGCTCGCTCTACATCTCAGGATACATCGCACTATTACCTACCGCAATCAGGTGAACGCCGTATAGTCTTGTCAGGTGATCACCTGATGCTGCATCCTGGCGCGGCGGACAAGAGCACAATGTCCGGTTCAGCTCAGTTGTCGAGGTTGCTCTCCGGCGCCCCGTGTGTCCCGTGCGCGCCGTGCGCGCCGGTCGCCTCCAGCGCCTCGATCACACGCAGAATGTCGGCCAGCGTCTCGGTAAAGAGATGCGGCAGCCAGTCTTCGGGGTGTGGCTCCTCGCCATCCTCGTCGTCTTCGTCGTCGCGCTCGTCGCGCTTGCGCAGCCGCCCAAACGACGTGTGCCCCGGCCGCCGATCGGCGCTCGGCCGGAAGCCGCTGATGCCTTCGGGGTCCCACAGCGGCAGCTCGACGCGCTGCTGTAGCGTCAGCCCCTCGACCTGGATCGCCCCATTGTCGCCGAAGGTCAGCGCGATATTGGGGCGCGTCTCCACGGCGCGGCTGCTGTGCTCGGACGCGCGCAGCTTGAGCGTGCGCGCCAGCGTTTGCAGGTCGGTCTGCGAGTAGTGCAGGCCGGTCAGCGGCAGCGTATAGGTGAGGTCGAGCGCCAGCGGCGGCACATCCTCGGTGTGCAGATGGGGGCAGTTTTCCTCCGGCTCGTGGAAGAAATCGCAGATACCCTCGGCGCCGTCGATCGAGAGCACGGTGTCGAGCGGACCCCACGCCACCGAGACGGTGCAGGTCGCGCGGTGCTCGGCCTCTTCGCAGGGGCCGGGATGCAGCGTGCAGGAGAACTCGCGTTCGAGCGTCTGGCTGTTGAGCCAGTACTCAGGATGCACCGAGAGATCGGTGGCCTCGGCCGCCTCGAGAAACATCTCGGTCACGTCTTCGTACGTTACCATACGTCGCTGCCTTTCACCATGCGCCCCATGCTGTGCGCCCCTCGCACGCGCTCTAGCGCGCCGCGCGAGGGCAAGCTCCACCGCATGATACAACGCATCATACAAAGCGCCCCAGTCAGTGTCAATTGAACGCCGCCCGCACGCTGGTACGCACTTCGACCCATGTCGGTCGCCACTGCCGCGCGGCTGCAACCCCGGCTGGAGAGCCTTACCGCCGCGCCACCGCCGGGCGCCTGTTCCTTGACCGCCGTTCGGCGCCGATGCTATACTTATATCCGACTGGAATAGTCGGAATAGGCGTGTGCGGAGTGAGCTTGCCTCCGCCGCGCGCCGCGGCGCGGTGATCCGTGCCAGCCAGCAGGCGAGGAGGCCGGCCATGTTGCGAGTATCCACGCGGGGTGAGTACGGCGTGCGCCTCATGGTGGACCTGGCGCGGCACTACGGCGACCGCGCGCGCTCGCTGACCGAGATCAGCCAGGCTGAGGGACTGGAGCTGAAGGTCCAGTACCTGGAGCAGCTCGTCAAGTGCCTGCGCGAGGCGCACCTGGTCGAGTCCACACGCGGCGCGCATGGGGGCTATCGCCTGAGCCGGCCGCCGGATGAGATCACGATGGGCACCGTGCTGCGCGCGCTGGAGGGGCCGATCGCGCCGATGATCTGCGCCACCGAGGGCGAGATGGGCGTGATCTGCGACCGCCTCGACGGCTGCTCGACGAAGTACCTCTGGGCGCGCGTGCGCGATGCTATCACCGGCACGCTCGACAGCATCTCGCTGGGCGACCTGCTGGCGCAGTCCGAGGGAGCGCACGCTGCTTATCCCGGCGCGCGACTGGTGACGATCACCCCGCCGCGCAATCGCACGCGCCGCGAGGCGCCGGCCCCAACTTCGCTGCCAATTCAGGTAACCGCTGAAGGCTCATAGCCAGCCCGCGCCGCATGGCGCACCATCTCGCGGCGTGTGCCGGGGGAGAGTATTCATAGAGCGGCGCCGGATGCGGCGCCAGCATCGGGAGGATGTAGCCCCACCTTATGGAGACACAGAACGGCCCGCAGGAGCCGGCGCAGCTGGTGATCCGCGATCTGCACGCGACGGTCGAAGGCAAAGAGATTCTGCGTGGCGTCAATTTGACCGTCAAACAGGGCGAGACCCACGCGCTGATGGGCCCCAATGGCTCGGGCAAGAGCACGCTCGCCAACGTCATCATGGGCCATCCCAAGTACGTGGTGACGCAGGGCGAGATCACCTTCAAGGACATCAACATCCTGGAGCTTTCGGCCGATAAGCGCGCTCGGCTGGGCCTTTTCCTCGCCTTCCAGTACCCTTCCGCGGTGCCGGGTGTCTCGGTGGGCAACTTCCTGCGGCGGGCGGTGGAGGCGCGGCGCGACGGCTACAATCCCAACGCGCCGGCCACTCCCTCGGGCCAGGCGCCCAAGCGCAAGGGCATGCCGCCGGCGGAATTCCGCAAGCTGCTCAACGACAAGATGCAGATCCTCAAGGTGGACAACGCCTTCGTCGGCCGCTATCTCAACGAGGGCTTCTCGGGCGGCGAGAAGAAGCGCGCCGAGATTTTGCAGATGGCGATGCTCCAGCCCGAGATGGCGGTGCTCGACGAGACCGATTCGGGCCTCGACATTGACGCGCTGCGCATCGTCTCGGAGGGCGTCAACGCGCTGCGCGGGCCGAGCCTGGGCGTGCTGATCATCACCCACTACCAGCGCATCCTCGATTACATCACGCCCGACGTGGTGCATGTGATGTACCAGGGCCAGATCATCAAGACCGGCGGCGCCGAGTTCGCCAAAGAGCTTGAGCACATGGGCTACGAGGCCCTGATCAAGGACATCGAGAGGAGCGGCGCACCGGCATAGGGGGTCCTCACCCCCCAACCCCCTCTCCCTGCGGGGCGAGGGGAAGGCGAAGGGGAGCGTGGAGGACGGGGCGAGGTCCATTTGGACCTCGCCTCGGCCTACCACAATTCACCGCGGCGCGGGGAATCGAACCGTAGGGGCGTCCGGTAGGCGCCCGATAGACACCCAACCGGCGGCAGGGGCGAGAAGCAACGCAATGCGACGCAAAGGAGCGACGGGCATGGCGGACGCGACGGAGACGACCACGACGGCGACCCCGGCGATCCCGGCGACGGCTGCGTCCTCATCGGCGGGAGTGGCGATCCCCACGCTCGCCCCGCGCGACGACTTCCCGATTCTCTCGCGCACGGTGCGGGATGGTCGGCCGCTGATCTATCTTGACAGCGCAGCCTCGGCGCAGAAGCCGCGCCAGGTGCTCGACGCGATGGACCGCTTCGCGCGCACCTCGTACGCCAACATCCACCGCGGCGTCCACACGCTCAGCGAAGAGGCCACCGCCGCCTACGAGGGGGCGCGCAAGAAGGTTGCGCGCTTCATCAACGCGCGCAGCGTGCGCGAGATCATCTGGACGCGCAACACCACCGAGGGCATCAACCTCGTCGCGCGCACCTGGGCCGACGCCAATCTCAAGCCGGGTGACGTGGTGCTCTCCACGCTGCTGGAGCATCACAGCAACATCGTGCCGTGGCAGCTCGCCGCCGCGCGCACCGGCACCCGCGTCGAGTACGTGCCCGTCACCGACGAGGGCGAGCTGGATCTGACCGCCTTCGACCGCCTGCTGGAGCAGCACCACCCCAAGCTCGTTGTCATGACGCAGATGTCCAACGTGCTGGGCACGCTGCCCCCCACGCGCGAGCTGATCGCCAAAGCGCACGCGGCGGGCGCGCTCGTGCTGGTGGATGCCGCGCAGAGCGTGCCGCACCTGCCGGTGGACGTGCGCGCGCTGGACGCCGACTTCCTGGCCTTCAGCGGCCACAAGATGCTGGGGCCGTCGGGGATCGGCGTGCTGTGGGGCCGGCGCGAGTTGCTGGAGGCGATGCCGCCGTTCATGGGCGGCGGCGACATGATCCGCGAGGTGACGCTTGCCGGCTCGACGTGGAACGACCTGCCCTGGAAGTTCGAGGCCGGCACGCCGGCGATTATCGAGGCGGTGGGGCTGGGGGCGGCGGTGGAGTATCTGAGCGCGCTCGGCATGGAGCGCGTGCGCGATCACGAGCACCAGCTCGCGACCTACGCGTTGGAGCGCCTCGCGGCGGTACCGGGGCTGCGCATCTATGGTCCGCCCGCGGAGCGCCGCGGCGGCGTCGTCTCGTTCACCCTCGGCGACATTCACGCCCACGACCTCGCCACGCTGCTCGATCGCGAGGGCATCGCCGTGCGCGCGGGGCACCACTGCGCGCAGCCGCTGATGGAGCGCTACGGCCTGCCGGCGACGGCGCGCGCCAGCTTCTACGTCTACACCACCTCCGCCGAGATCGACGCGCTCGCCGATGCCCTCACCCGCGCCAAGGATGTCTTCGCCCTCTAGCACATCGCTGCGCGCTCGGTGTACACTCCTGCGCGAAGCCGCATCGAGCGGCAGCGGCAGATCGCGACGATGGCAGAGGAGCGCATGGATCCCACTGGATCAGCCGCGGGTGGATCGCCGGCGAGTCGTGCCCAATCACGCTATGACCAGCTTCTCAAGTGGATGTTGACGCGGGCGCACGACGACTTTCTGGCGCTGGTGGCTCCCGATCTCACGTGGCGCGGCGAGCGCTCGCCAGAGGTGCCGGCGGTCCCGCGCTACGCCGACCTCGTCTGGGAGGTCGAGCGGCCGGGGAGCGGGCAGGAGAGCGGGCCGGGGCTGCTGCATGTCGAGCTGCAGCTCAAAGTCGAGGCGGATATCGGCGAGCGGCTGGCCGAGTACGCGATCCGGTTGTGGCGTCGCGACCATCTGCCGGTGCGCTCGCTGGTCGTCTACCTGCGCAAGTCTCCGTCCGTCCCCACGCCGCCATTTGTCATCCCAGGTTATGGCGGCGATCAGCAGCAGCCAGCGTCTTTGGAGTATCATTACGGTGTCGTGCGCCTGTGGGAGATCCCGCAGGAGCGCGTTTTGGAGATGCCGGAGTACGGACTATGGCCGCTCGCCAGCCTGATGGCTGGCACGTCAGTCGAATCAACGGTGTCCATCGCCGAGCGCCTTGCCGCGCTGCCGGCGCCAGAGCGCGAGCGCAGCGACTTGATTGGTCTGCTCGCGAATCTCGCGGGAATCAACATTCCGCACGATATCCTACTTGCGGCATTCAGGAGCAAGCCAATGATCGATGATCTGCTGGAATATTCGAGCGTCGCCCAGGCATTCTTCGAGGAAGGCGAGCGAGAGGGCAAGCGAGAGGGTGAGCGGCAGATGGCGCGCCGGATGGCGCTGCTTGCCCTCGAGGGGCGCTTCGGGCCGCTGAGTGACGAGCTGCGCGCGGCGATCGATGCCGCCGACGAGGCGGCACTGCAGGAGATCGTCGCGCACATCGCCACCGAGTCGCTCGATCAGGTCCGCGCGCGCCTGGGCCTGTGAGGGCTCCCGGCAGAGAGCCGTCCGCGAGCGAAGGAGGCGCAGATTTCTCGCCCCCACCGCTCGAATTGGACGGCTAGAATGTGCTCCGACAGTAGAATGCCGCGCCCACACCGAGCGGGGGGCGTTTAGCGCGAGTGGGATCGGTTCGCCATGGCGCGCGCGCAGCGTGAGGCCGAGCAGGTGGCGGCGCTGCTGGCAGACTTGGACGCCGCCGAGGACCAGACGCTACGCGAGGCATGCGCGCGCTGGGCCGCCGTCTCGCCGCGCTTCCGCTCGTTCCTGGCCGAGCATGCGACCAAGATTGCCAGGAAGCTGCGTACCGCGGAGGGCATCGAGGGGCGCCGCGACGTGCTGCTGGAGCTCTACGCGGCCCACCGGCTGCTGCTCGAACGGAGCATCACGCTGGAATACGAGCGCTACGCGGCGGATAAGACGCGCGGGCCGGACTTCACCGCGACCTTCAAGACGCACACGCCGTTCAACGTCGAGGTCAGGCGCCTGCGCGGGGCCACTGGCGGAGACTTCGGCCGCTGGGCGAGCGTGATCGGCGACAAGCTGCGCCAGATGCCGCCGTCCATCGCGAATGTGCTGCTCGTCGGCTGCGACGCCAACCTAGCCCTTGCGCTTGACGTTGCCGAGGCGATGGCGCGCCTGCGCGCGCTGGCCGAGCGCCGGGACGACGAGTTCTTTGCGCGGCGGGGTTTCGCTGCGGCAAAGGACTACCTGCGCCAGCTCCAGCGGCTGAGCGCGATCGTCCTCATCGCTGGCTGGGAAGGGGCGTTGGCAGGCACGGCTTCGCTGTGGCCGAATGCGCAGGCCAGGCATCCCCTGCCGCACGACCTCAGCCAGGCGCTAGCGCGGTGGTAGCGCCGGCGCCGCACCTTCCGTGGTATAGAGTTCCCGCATGCGCTCGAAGATGTCTGGCCGCATCAGCAGGTCGGTGGTGTCGCTGAGCTGGTCGATGGCGCCGATGCGCCCCGCCGCGGCCATGATGTCGCGCACCTCGCCGTCCTCACTCCGCTGCGCCAGCGCCTCGGCGAAGCGCCCGGCGTTCAGCACACGGTAGGGGCGGTCGTAGAACCGCGTCGTCGTGGTGTCGAGCGGCGGCGTGATGCCCAGCGTGTTGTGCTGCTCGCCGGC
>DASVAA010000250.1:0-4332 GCA_036376595.1 Ktedonobacterales bacterium
TCAAGGGACGACCGTTGTGCATAACACGATCAGCAACGAGGCGGTCGGCGTCTTCGTCGGCAGGAACGACACCTCCGTGCTCCTGCGCGCGAATGACCTGGGCGGAACGACGGTCGGGGTAGACAACGCGGGCACGGGCACCGCTGACGCGAAGGCGAATTACTGGGGATGCACCGGAGGGCCGGGAGCCACCGGCTGCAGCGCGGTTGAGGGCACGGTGCTGTTCACTCCGTGGCTCAAGTACGCACCAGGCAACTAGCGGCCACTAAAAGGCGCGGTGACAGGAGCACGCTACCCAGCACTGGCGAGTGTGCTCCTGCCGGGCCATCAGCAGCGTCCAAGATGGGAGGGGAGTGCTATGCTCCCCTCTCTGTCTACGCCTGTGTCTGGGCGTCCACAGGATATCGCCTACGTGAGTCCACAATCCGTGAGAAAGCGTTTGGAGAGGCAAAGATAAACGGCTCCGAGAATAACGCCGTGACGCCATGTCAGCGATTCCCAAACACGCGTTCTTCATGCGTGTGCAGTCGTGTTGTCGGGCGCGTGCTCATGCACGAACGCCACCAGCCGCTCCAGCGTCTCCACCGGTGTCTGCGGCAGGACGCCGTGGCCCAAATTGAAGATGTGGCCCGGCCTGCCGCCCGCGCGTCGCAGCATGTCCTCGGCCGCCGCACGCACCTCGTCCCAGGGCTTGAGCAGCAGGTGTGGATTGAGGTTGCCCTGGATGGCGACACGCTCCGGGCCGCCCACGCGCGCCCAACCCTCATCCAGCGGCGTGTGCCAGTCGAGGCCGAACACGTCGCCACCGGCAGCCGCCATCGGCTCCAGCAGCTTCTGCGTGCCAGTGCCGAAGTGGATCAGCGGCACGCGCGGCGTGACAGCCCCCAGCTCGCCGAAGATGCGCGCGACATGCGGCTGGATGTAGTCCACATATTCGCGCGGTGAGAGCGCGCCGATCCAGCTATCAAAGAGCTGGAACGCCTGGACGCCCGCCTCGATCTGCGCCCGCCCATAGCCGATCACGATCGTCGCGAGCCGATCCATCAGCGCGTGCCACAGCGCGGGCGAGCTGTACATTAGCGATTTGGTGCGCGCAAAATCGCGCGTCGCGTGGCCCTCGACCAGATAGCTCGCCAGCGTGAAGGGCGCGCCCGCGAATCCGATCAGCGGCGTGCCCATCGCGTAGGGGCGTCCGGTGGACGCCCGCTCGCCGGGTCCGGTGGACGCCAGCTCGCGCCGCAGGATGCGGATCGTCTCGATCACGTGCGGCACGTCGGCCTCTGGCTCCAGCGGCCGCAGCGCCAGCAGATTCTCCGATCCCGTGAAGGGCTGGCGCATGACCGGGCCCTTGCCCTCCACGATGTCTAGCTCCACGCCGATGGCGACCAGCGGCGACATGATATCGGCGTAGAGGATCGCCGCGTCCACCCCCAGGCGTTGCACCGGCTGGAGTGTAATCTGTGCCGCCAGCTCCGGCGCGCGCGTGATCTCCAGCAGCGAGCGGCCCTCCTTGAGCGCACGGTACTCTGGCAGGGCGCGGCCCGCCTGGCGCATCAGCCAGATGGGGGTGCGGTCCACCGGCTCGCGGCGGCAGGCACGCAGGAAGCGATCGTTCATGTGAGGTTCCTGGATGTTCGGGGCAAGGTGGCGGAGCAGACGCACCATCTGATTATATGCCAGCGTCACCATCGCGGCGGGCGGCTCCCGCTTCCATTTGGCGGAGGGTGCGGCGGAAAGTCACAACGGCCGCCCATTGGGTCGCGGCAGCGTAGGGGCGTCCGGTGGACGCCCGCCAACCGACGACCAAGACGGTGTAGGGGCGTCCACCGGACGCCCGCAATGAGGGATGAGAACACCCACGAGAGGAGCAAACCCCGATGGCCTCGACGACGACCCTGATCAGCATCTACTGCGACGACCTGCCAGCCATGCGCGCGTTCTACACCGGGCGCCTGGGCCTGGAAGTCGTCCCCTTTCTCAGCAACGAGAGCGACTTCATCTTCCTCAAGCCGACGTCCGGCACGCCCGTCGCCCTGCGCGCGGCGAGCGGGCGGCCGGCGGGGATGCCTCCCAGCGTAGGCTGCATCGAGATCGGCTTTGACGTGCCCGACATCCAGGCGGTCTATAACGACTTCAAGACGACTGGCGTCCCAGTGGTGACCGAAATCGCCGACATGGGCGCGGGCCTCTACTTCGTCGCCAAAGACCCCGCCGGCAACTTCCTCAGCATCACCCAGCTCAACGATATGGTGCGCGCCTCCCGCGAGCAGATGGGGCAGTCGTAGTACTCCCTACGCCTGTTGCGGCTCGGGCAGTGTGAAGCCCGGCGCGGGCGCGCGGTGGTTCTCTGCGCCGGCGAAGCGCAGCCGCTCGACGCAGACCGGCGGCACGTAGCGCCCGCCCAGCGGCGTGGGGTGCATGTTCGGGCCGTGGTAGTCGCTGCCGCCGGTGGCGAGCAGGCCGTGGGCCTCGGCGATGCGCAGCAGCCGCTCGACCGTCTCGGCGTCGTACTGGCCGTAGTAGCATTCCAACCCTTGCAGCCCCACCGCCGCCAGCGAGGGCAGCAGCTCGTCCTCCAGCCCCGTGATGTAGGCCGGGTGCGCCAGCACTGGCACCCCGCGCGCGCTGCGGATCAGCCGCACCGCGTCCTGCGGCGAGACCTTGTAGCGCGGGATGTAGGCCGGTCGCCCCGGACCGATGTAGCGGTCGAAGGCGTCGGAAACGCTGCTGGCGTAGCCCTTTTCAAGCAGCGCGCGGGCCACGTGCGGCCGGCCAACCGCGCCGCCGGCCAGCTCGCGCACGCGCTCCCAGGTCACGTCTAGGCCCAGGTCGCGCAGGCGTTGCACCATGCGCTGGCCGCGGAGCGCGCGTGCCTCGCGCAGCACGCTCAGGCTACGCTGGAGCTCAGGCTGCTCGAAATCAATGAAGTAGCCCAGCATATGGGCCTCGGCGCGCTTCTGCGGCAGATCGGTGTTGATCTCGATCGCCGGGATCACCGTCACGCCGAGACGATCGCCCGCCGCCATCGCCAGCGCCAGGCCGTTGGTCGTGTCGTGGTCGGCCAGCCCGATCACCCGCAAGCCAGCGTCGCGGGCCAGCGCCACCAGCTCCTCCGGCGGGTAGAGGCCGTCGGAGGCGGTGGAGTGCGTGTGCAGGTCCACCGTGCTGGCGACCGGAACCTCGGGCTCGGGCCCATCGCTGCTGCTATTTGGCATAGTCCACCGACCGCGTCTCGCGGACCACGCAGACCTTGATCTGGCCGGGGTAGTCCATGCTCTCTTCGATCTTGCGCGCCACCTCGCGCGCCAGGTGCGAGGCGCCGACCTCATCCACTTCTTCGGGCTTGACGATGATGCGCACCTCGCGGCCCGCCTGGATGGCGAACGACTTCTCGACGCCGGTGAACGAGTTGGCGATGCTCTCCAGCGTCTCGAGGCGCTTGATATAGAGGTCAATCGTCTCACGCCGTGCGCCGGGCCGGGCCGCCGAGATCGCATCCGCCGCCTGCACGATGGCCGCCTCCAGCGACTGCGGCTCGGTCTCAGTAGCGTGGTGCGCGACGATGGCGTGGATCACCTTGGGCGAGCGGTTGAAGCGCCGCGCGATCTCGCCAGAGATCAGCATGTGCGGCCCCTCGACCTCCTGGTCGATCGCCTTGCCCAGGTCGTGCAGCAGCCCGGCGACCTTGCAGACGTTCACATCGGCGCCCAGCTCGGCGGCCATGCTCGCCGCCAGCACCGACACCTCAATCGAGTGGTTGAGCACGTTCTGACCGTAGCTGCTGCGGAAGTGCAGCCGGCCGATCAGCTTGACCAGCTCCGGAGGCAGGTTGGTGATGTTGGCCTCGGCGCAGGCGCGCTCGCCCTCCTCGCGGATGACGTTGTCTACCTCTTGCTGCGCCTTGCCCACCACCTCTTCGATGCGCGCCGGGTGGATACGCCCATCGAGGATCAGCTTGGTCAGCGCGATGCGCGCGATCTCGCGCCGCACGGGATCGAAGCCGGAGAGGGTGATGGCTTCGGGCGTGTCGTCTATGATCAGGTCCACGCCGGTGGCCGCCTCCAACGCGCGGATGTTGCGTCCCTCGCGCCCGATGATGCGCCCCTTCATCTCGTCATTGGGCAGCGGCACCACCGAGATCGTCACATCCGAGACTTGGTCCGAGGCGCAGCGTTGGATGGCGAGCGTGATGATTTCGCGCGCGCGCGCCTCCGCCTGGTCGCGGGCCTGCGCCTCAATCTCTTTGGCGCGACGGGCGGCATCGCGGCGGGCCGTCTCCTCCACCGCGCGGATCAGCTCCTCGCGCGCCTGCTGCTGGGTCATCTGCGCCGC
>DASVAA010000251.1:0-6105 GCA_036376595.1 Ktedonobacterales bacterium
GAGACGTTTGTGCGGCACAACATCAACACCAGCATCGCCGGCAGCATCGAGAACTTCCGTCCAGTGGTCGAGATGGCGTGCGCGGCCGGCAAGCGCGTGCGCGGCTACATCTCCACAGCCTTTGGCTGCCCCTACGAGGGACCCGTGGCGCCCGCGGCGGTGGTGGACGTGGCGCAGCGGCTGCTGGAGCTGGGCGCCGACGAGCTATCCATCGGCGACACGATCGGCGTCGCCACGCCCAATCAGGTGGTCGAGCTGACGGGCCTGCTGGCGGAGTGCATGCCGCTTGATCGGCTCGCGATGCACTTCCACGACACGCGCGGCACGGCGCTGGCGAACGTGCTCGCAGCGCTCCAGTGCGGCATCAGCATCTTCGATAGCTCGGCCGGGGGCCTGGGCGGCTGCCCCTACGCGCCCGGCGCCTCGGGCAACCTCGCCACCGAAGACCTGCTCTACCTGCTGCACGGACTGGGCATCGAGACCGGCGTGGAACTCGACGCGGTGGTGGAGGCCAGCCGCTTCCTCGCGGGGGTGCGCGCCGCAACGCCCGCCAGCCGCTACTACGCCGCCGCGACGAGCGCCGGATAGATTGGGTGAGTGTGCGCGAGAAAGCGGCCTGCGCCGACGTAGATCCCTGTGGCGGGTTCAGATCGTCTCATCCGCCAGCGCGAAGCTGGCGAAGGCTCTCGTCGTGGAGGGCGGGGGAAGATGCGACGCCCACAAGCAACATCAACACCACGCCCGGTCCGCAGGCGCCAGGACGCCGAGTGGGTTGCCGGCGCCCTCGCGATGGCAAGCGTCGCCGCGGTGCTCGGAGCAGGTAGCCTGGATACGTCGTAACGTCAAGAGCGATCTCAGCCCAAATCGTGAGCTGCTTCACAGTTGCCAGTCTACGTTCGGCCATCTATTGAGAGAGACGAGATCACCGCTATCTCCGTTGGGCGCTGTCGCGGCTGGCGACATGAAGAAGGTTACGATGCGAAAATCCTTACGTGCGGGAGCCTTGCTGTGCCTCTGCGCGCTGCTCTTCGTCGCCAGCGGATGCGCGTTCACCGCGACTGGTCAGCCGACGGCGACCGCCGGCACGCTGCCGCCGGCCACGCCCTCGCCCACCGGCACGCTCGACCAGCGCATAGACGCCTATATCGCGCATCTGTCGCTCACCCAGCAGGTGGGGCAGACGCTGATGCTCGCCGTCTACGCCAACGGCTACAACGCCAATCTCGACCAGGCACTGACGCAGTGGGACCTGGGCAGCGCGATCTTCTTCCCCAACTACAACGGCGGTCCGCTCCAGCCGACTACGCTCGCCGGCGCCCAACGGCTCATCCATGACCTCCAGGCGCACGCGACGGGGCCGCTGCTGCTCGCCACCGACGAGGAAGGCGGGCTGGTGGATCGCCTATCGTTCTACTATGGCCCCACGCCCTCGCCACAGCAGCTCGCCGCGACCGGTGATCCGCGCCAAGCCTACGCCCAGGCACAGACCGACGCCCAGCGCATGCGCGCGCTCGGCCTCAATGTGGATTTCGCGCCGCTGGCGGACGTGTATCAGGGCGGCGCGGTCGATCAAAGCCGCATGTTTGGCACCACCCCCAACGATGTCGCCAGCTATGCCGGCGCCTTCCTCGACGGCTTGCAACAGCACGGCATCGCCGGCACCCTCAAGCACTGGCCGGGACTGGGCGCCGCGACCGCCAATCCTGACTTCTCGCTGCCCACGGTGACGCACTCGCAGGCGCAGCTCAACGCGACAGACTTCGCCTCGTTCCGCATGTTGCTTTCGCACCAGCCGGACATGATCATGGTGACGCACGTGATCGTCCCGGCGTACGACAGCCAGGCGCCGGCCTCGCTCTCGCCGGTGCTGGTGCAGCAGGTCTTGCGCGGCCAACTCGGCTACCAGGGGGTTGTCGTCACCGACGCCATGGATGCCCAGGGACTGATCCAGTACATGCGGCAGCAGGGCTACGCCGACCCGGCACAGGGGATCGCCGAAGCCTGCGTGCGCGCCTTTCTGGCGGGCGACGATCTGATCGAGGCGCCCATCGAGCAGGATCGCCTGGCTGCCGTGGTGGCGGCGATGACACAGGCGGTGCAGTCGGGGCGCATCCCACGGGCACGGCTGCACGAGGCGTTGCATCGCATCATCGCGCTGAAGGTGAAGATGGGCCTGCTGGCCCTGCCGTGAGGCGCTGAGACAGGCGGTGTAGTCTCAGATCAGCTAAGCGCTGAAGTCGAGCTGGCCCATATCGGGGCAGTCTAGCAACTCGGCGGGAATCTCAGCCGGATCGGGGAGCGCGAAGCGGAGGCTGCCGCGTCCAGGGCGATGCAGGCGGCGCACGTCGGCGGCGCGCACCTCATAGTGCCCGTCGCAGATGCTGTAGGGCAGACGCCCCTCTTCGATGGCCTGGCTCAACTCGGCGAGTGTCATCTGTGACTCGTATTTCCCTTCGGCGGCCATCCGCTTCCCCCTGATAGTCTAGGCGCGTCCCGCGTCCCGCGTCCCCCAGCGTCCTTCAATGCTTCCCGCAGGATAGTATACGCGGAGGGTGTCGCTACGGTTCCGGCATAGCAAGTGCCGTGCCGGAACGCCGCCTGCGCTGGCCCGAACACTCCTCAGCGATTTCTCTGCGCACCGTCGGGAACCTTCCGCGCGCTGCTCACCTGTGCCGCGGTATCCTCCGAACCGAGCACGCCACCAACTGTCCCAGTCGGGCGCAGCTCTCTCCTGAGGGCGTGCCCGTGCATGTCGTTGCGTGGCAGGTGAGTGATGCATCGCCTTCCACCCCGCCGGCGACGTGTCGCGGGCACGTCTCCTTCTTTTCTTCACCTGCCAGATCGCCCTTCACTCGCCGGCAGCCCTTCTACGCCAGCTCCTATGCGGTCGCTCCGCGCGATGCCACACCGCTCGCGCGCGCTGCGAGAGGGCGGTCGCCTGGGCGTCGTCGGCGATGGCGAGCGCGTGTCCGGCGAGCCTGATGGCATCCTGATTGGCATCCGCTTCCAGGGCATATTTGGCCTGGTCGATCAACTCCTCGGCAAGGAAGAGACGGTACTCGGATCCGGTGCCGGTGAGCGCCACGTACTGATCCGCGTAGGCGCTGGCAGTCGCGTAATCGCGCTCGACGCGCGCCAGCTCAAGGCGTGCCTCTGCGACGTACGCCCGTTGGGACCTTGGACTCTTATCTGATCCCGCAGCAAGGATCAGCTCCAGACCCTCGCTCGCGTAGGCGTGGGCGATACGGTGCTTGCCGCCGCAGCGCGCGCGTTCCGCCTGAATCAAGAGCGCGCACGCAATCCCAACGGCGCTCCCCGCTTTCCTGCTGTAGTAGAGGCCCAGCTCGGCCAGATGCCAGGCGGCGTCCGGTTCGCCTTCGAGGTCGGCGAGCTCGGCCAGATTGAGGTACGCGGCGCCGTGGTGGCCGTCCTGCTGGCTCAAATCGCCCGAAATCTGAATGCAGTGCGCCCACGCCCGGCGCGCGCGCGCGTTGTCCCCTTGATAGAGGCGCATGATGCCCAGGAAGTTGAGCAGGCTCACGACCGCGCGCTGGTCGGTTATGGCTTTGCCGGCGTGGATCCCGGCGAGCACGAGCTGCTCGATCGCGCCGCACGTATCGCGCTGCAGCGCCACTGGCAGCAGACCGTGCACCAGGCGCAGGGTGCGCGCGTGCGCGCCGTCTTGCACCGCGCCACTGAGCGCCGCCCGTAGCACATCGGCCTCCGCCGCCAGCGCCTCGGTGCTGCCGCCGCAGCGCTCGATGCACGTGTCAGCATATGCCCCCAGGCCCCCGCGGGCAGACTCGACCATCGCCGCCGGCAATGACCGCGCCCGCTCGGCGGCATAGGCCCGCACGAGCGGCGGAAGACGGAAGCGGGCATCGCGCGCCACACCGGCTTCCCCCGCCCACGCCACGCTCCCAGCATTGGCATCGCTGGGTCCGAGCCGAGCCGGTTCGAGCAGCGACTGGCGCACGAGTGCGCTGGTCATCATGATCGCGCGGTCGGGCGACTCCGAGCGCAGCGCCGAGACCGCGGCAAGCCCGAACGACTCCGCCTGGAGCACAGAGAGCAGCGCAAGCTGCGTGCGCATCTCCGCGGGCAGGGCATCAATCGCGCGCGCGACGGCGTTTTCGCCGCCGCCGGAACCGCCAAAGACGGCACGTGGATCGTGCTCCGCCGCCGCGGCCAACACAGCCAAGGGAATGCCCGTCTGCGCGAGCGTGGTCGCTGCCGCCTCGATGGCAAGGGGAATGCCACCGGTCGCGGCGCACAGGCGCAGCGCCGCCTGGCGGTCATCGCCGTCGAGCGTTGTGCCCAGCACGTGCTCGATCAGGCGCACGCCGTCGTCAGGCGCGAGGGGCGGCAGGTGGATATGCAGGAAGCGGGAGACATCCGGCGGCACCCAGCAGCTCGTGACCAACACAACCGGCGCCGCGATCGCATCGGATGGTCCAGCGGTTGGTCCCACACGCGAGAAGCTGTGCGGCAGCAGCGCATCGAGTGTATGGTCGAGCGGCAGATCTGACTCGACCCCATCCAGCAGGATGAGCAGACGCTTGCCCGCCAGCGCCCACCGCATGCGGTCGGCGGCGCGCGCGAAGGCATTCTCCGAGGCGCTGGTGTTGCCAAGCTCCACGCCAACCGCGCGGTCAGCGGCCAACTGAGGTGCCGTCGAGCGATCCGGCGGCGGCGATTGCCGGAAGGCGAGCATGTCCTCCAGGATGGTCAATGCGCCGGACGCGCCGTGGCGGCCACGGCACGTGATCGAGACGATGCCATCCGCGAACGTCGCCGCACCCTGCGGGGAACCCACCAGCCGATGTGCCGCCGCGACGGCGAGGCTCGTCTTGCCAACACCCGGCATACCGGTGATGAGGCAACACCGGCCGCGCAGGGCGGGGTCGGCCAACGCGGCACCCAGGTCCGCGAGGGACTCATCGCGCCCGATCAAGCATGCCGGCGGCGGTGGAAGCAGCACCTGATAAGGCGCGACGGCCTCTGACAGCGAGCGCGCGAGGGCGTCGATCTCCGCCGTCTCTGCCCGCGTGAGGCTGCCCAGGTCGGCAACCTTGACGTAGTCGCGCACCTGGCGCGCCGAGCGGCACAGCAGCCACGCCAGCCCCACGACACGCCGGCGGACCGCTCCACGGAACGGATGCACCAGCAAACCGGCTTCCAGGCGCGCCAGGAATGCCTCGGAAATAGCCAAACCGCTTGTGCGCGGATGCGTCTGAGCGGCAACGGCGAGCGTGCGTTGACTTGCCCACCCACAGTCGCGGCGGCGGTCCGCCAACCAGCGGCCGAATCGCACGGCGTCCATCGCTTGCCCCTCCTCAGCGTGGACCGCACGCCAGGGCCCAGCGCTCTTGCGCAGATCGAGCCGAACGGCCCGCGCTCCGATCCTACCCACTGATTACGCGCGGGAGGGGCCGCAACTTACATGCGAGGGAGCCTGCCGGCGTAAAAGTCTGCGCTGCTTCCGCGAAGCGTCTGCGCGAGCTCGGCGTCCGCGCGCCGGCCGTCTGCGCGTTCGGCACTGGCGAGAAGGTACGCTCGCGCCGATGATGGCCTCCGCGGCGGTCACGGCAGGAGGTGGTTAGGGGCCGCACCCGCTGGCGGAGTCACTTCAGGAAGGAGAAACGGAGCGCGTTTCAGACGGCACCTGATGAATCTGAACGGGCCGCACCTGTAGGGCGGCCACAATTGTTGGCGCAGTGCCAACCAACTCCCCAACTCTCACTCAAGGAGATCATCCCATGATGCGACTGGGACTCCGCAAGCTCACACTATCGGGCGTGGTCGTGCTGCTGGGCACCGTCGCGCTGCTGGTGTCGGCCTGCGGGTCGCCGAGCAGCTCTAACTCGGCGAAAGCCAAGAGCCAGGTGCTCCATATGGCGTGGGGCAGCGGCGGCGGCCCCGACATCCCTACTCTTGATCCGGGCGAGGTCTCGGATGCCGCCTCGATCCCGATTGTGAACATGGTGTTTGACGGGCTGGTGGTGCTGGACAAGAACCTCAAGGTGGTCAACTGGGGCGCCGACAAGGTGGATGTGAGCGCCGACGGCACGACCTACACCTTCCACCTGCGCAGCGGCCAGGCGT
>DASVAA010000252.1:0-2775 GCA_036376595.1 Ktedonobacterales bacterium
TCATGCCGATTCCTTTGTGTCGTGCGGGTCAGGAGGCCCAGGCTGTGCCGTGGATGACTGCCCGCCCGTGGCGAAGAGCGGGCGCAGCAACCAGGCGGCCCGCGCCACCGTCGCGCGCTCGTCGGCGGAGAGCGCGGCCAGCGTTTCGGCCAGGTGCCCGCGGACGTGTTGCTGGGCGGCGGCGAGCATCTCGGCGCCCTTGGCCGTGACCGACAGCGCCACGCTGCGCCGGTCGCTGGCATTGGTCTGGCGCGCGGCGTAACCGCGGGCGACGAGGCCCTCGACCAGCCGCGAGGTCGCCGGGGCCGTCAGCCCCAGGTGCTCGGCCAGCTCCGCGAGCGGTGCGCCGGGATGGCGGCTCAGGTAGCCCAGCGCGCGGAACTGCGGCACCGAGAGGTCGGCGGCGCGCTGGCGGCGCATCTCGCGGCGGATGGTGCGCATCACGGCCGGCGCGACCTCCATCAGCAGGGCGGCGCATTCCGCGGCGTCGGGCAGATCACTATTTGCATATTGCATCTGTTGCATGATGCAAGTATAGCCCAGACTGAGGAGTATGCGCAACCTGAGCAAAACCGGTAAGTGCGGGATGAGCACCAGCGGATGGCGCGTGGCGCGGACACGGCGCCAGTTGGCACGCCAAATGCCGTCTCCTGGCGGTGTGGCCGATCCGCTATCTCGTACATCGTCCTTTATCAGGCCGCGAAGCACGCGGCACGTGCGAGCGGAGAGAGGAGCGTTGACATGGCGACCCCCGATCATCACGTCTTCAAGGTGACGACCCTGGTTGGCACGTCGGCAACGGGCTACGACGACGCGGTCAAGCAGGCCATCGCGCGGGCGCAACGGACGCTGCGCAACGTGCAGTGGTTTGAGGTCAAGCAGCAGCGCGGGCGCATCACACCAGCGGGCATCGAGTACCAGGTGACGCTCGATGTCGGCTTCACGCTGGAGGAGCCAGCCTAGCCGGAACGAGTCAGCCGCGCGAGCGCGCTCGCGCGGGCAATGGGGCAGTGAGGGCTGGCAGATGAGGGACCCGCGGCTGGTGAACGGTGTCGCATCCTCGATCCGCGCATCAGCCGGCCGCTCGCGGCGACACGGCCAATCGGTGGCCCGCACTCTGCGCACAAGGCGAGTCTCATGAGCGGGAAGGCTCTCCCGCCATCGTGCGGATCGCCGGTAGCGGCGCGGTCCTGGTGGCGCAAGCTCAGGGGAGGACCGGCACATGTACGACGCACTCCCAGCACGCCTCTACTACAACGCGGGACAGGTGCCACCCGCCGCCCATACGCGGAACACAGAACAGACCCAGCGCGACTCCTCACAAGAGAAGCCGGCGGTGCTCGTGGTGGATGACCATGCAACCATCCGCGAGGTGCTCGCCGTGATCCTCGAAGACGGCGGCTACCGCGTATGTGAGTGCGCGGACGGCGGGCCGGCCCTGCGGCAGCTCCGGGCAAGTCGCGAACCGATGGTCGTGCTGCTCGATATGGAGATGCCGGGTATGGACGGCTTCCAGGTGATGCAGGCGGTGGCCGCCGATGCGGCGCTCGCGACTCGCCATGCCTACGTGCTCGTCACGGCCAATGCGACAACCCTACCGCTCGCCTTCGTCACCCTGCTCAGCCGGCTGGGCGTGCCTATCATCCCGAAGCCCTTCGACATTGACGAGCTGATGGAGGCGGTAGCCCAGGCCGCTGCCCGGCTAGGCCAGCGATTGGCATAGCGCGTGCTTCAGGGTGTCAGGGTGATCGCGCTCATGCTCGCGCGAGGAGGAATTGCATGGTACGCCGTAGTCTCCGGCGAGGGGATATGTCCGCCTCCACTGTGGCCTCCTCGAATCCCCCACCGATAGTGCTGATCCTCGACGACGACCCGTGGGTGCGCGAGAGCATTCGCTTCCTGATGCACGACGACGGCTACGCCGTACTCGAAGCCGAGGACGCAACGCAGGCGCTGGAGCTCATGCGCGCGCAGCCGGGCCTCATCATCGTCCTCGATCTGCTGCTGCGCGAAGGATCCGGCTTCCAGGTGCTCGCGGCGCTCGCCAACGACGATGCCCTTGCCGCGCACCATGCCGCCATCGTCTGCACTGCCCACAAGAGCAAAGCTGAGGATATCGGACCGCGCTTCGCCTCCATGCTGGAGCGGCTGGAGATCCCCTTCATCGCCAAGCCCTTCGATATTGACACGCTTTCGGCGGCGGTAGACGTGGCTGCGCGACGTTTGGCCTCCCCCTGATCAGCCAGCGACATGGGATAGGTCGTCAGCGCGCCTCAGTCGTCGTTCTCGGCTCGTGCTGTCTCCGCGGTGATCTCCACTGTCGCGCCGTCGTGCGCTCCATCCTGCGCAAGATACGCCAGTAGGAAGGCGTCGATTGCGCCGTCGAGCACCTCGCGCACGCGCCCCTCGCGGTGGTTGGTGCGCGGATCGCGGACGTACTGGGTCCTGGCCAGGTGATACACGCGCACTACCTCGTCCGACGAGGCCGGCGTGCCCGCCGCCAGCCGCGCGGCGATCAGCTCGGCGGCGATGGTGGCCGGGTCGGCGGCGCGCACTCGCACGCGCTGCCCCGAGCGCGGATCAGTGGCCTCGATCAGCCGTGCCGTGCGCTCCTCCGGCGGCTGGCGTCCGTCGCGGCCGAGAAGCTCGCCCACCTCGGCGATCTGGAGTGCCTCGGGCCGCACCGCGCGACTGCCCTCCGGCGGCACCGGCAGCAGCTCGACCCGTGCCAGCCGCACCTTGGGCCGCCCCCGCGACCGATCGCGGTCGCGTCCC
>DASVAA010000253.1:0-4362 GCA_036376595.1 Ktedonobacterales bacterium
GGCATGCCGGCCTACCACAAGGCGTTCGCGCCGCTGGTGCCCAACTTCATCCAGGCGCCGCCGCCGCACCCGTACCGGTGGGACCAGTACGGCGGCGAGAGCGCGCAGGGCGGCGATCCCGGCGTCGAGGCGGCGGAGGCCATCGAGCGTATCATCCAGCAGGAAGGACCACAGACGGTGGCCGCCGTGCTGGCCGAGCCGGTGATGGGCGCGGGCGGCGTGATCGTGCCGCCGGAGACGTACTGGCCGCGGCTGCGCGCGATCTGCGACCAGTACGACGTGCTGCTGATCGCCGACGAGATCATCACCGGCTTCTGCCGCACGGGCCGCTGGTTCGGACTCCAGCACTGGGGCGTGCAGCCCGATATCGTCTCGTTCGCCAAGGGCGTCACCAGCGGCTACCTGCCGCTCGGCGGCATCCTGCTCGCCGACCGCGTGCATGCAGCGATCGATGCCGCGCCGGGCGACCTCAAGTTCATGCACGCCGCCACGTACTCCGGCCATCCCACCTGCGCCGCCGTGGCCCACGCCAATCTCGACGTGATGGAGCGCGAGCGACTGGACGAGGTGGCCGCCGCCAAGGGCAAGCGCCTGCTGGAGGGGCTGCGCGAGGCGCTGGGGGAGCATCCCAACGTCGGCGACGTGCGTGGCCTGGGGATGATGTGCGGCGTCGAGCTGGTGGAGGACAAGGCGAGCCGCGCGCCGGCAATCGGCCTGGGCGGCCGCGTGATCGCCGAGATGCGCCAGCGCGGCGTAATCACGCGCATCCGTGGCGGGGGAGCCGGCCAGTATCCCATCGGCGACACGATCTGCCTTGCCCCGCCGCTGACCACCCCTGACGAGCAGCTCGACCGCATCGTCGCCATCACGCGCGACGCGCTCGACGCGGCCGCGACGGCATAGGAGATGGTGTGAGCGAGCAGACGCCGCGCGACGACTTCCCGCCGTTCGGCTACCTCGACAACCCGCACCACTCGTGGCGCTTGAACTCTTCCGGCGTGCTGCGCTCGCGGGCGCCGGCGGGCATGGGCTGGCACGTGCCCAGCTACGGCTCGTACGGCCGCAATCAGTTTCGGGGGCGCGCGCACCTGCACGTCGGGCTGGAGGTGGGTGAGCTGGCGCTACTCCAGCCGGCGGACTTTGCTGCGGCGGGCGTGGCCGTGCGCTGCGACCTGCACACCGCCAACCGTCTGCGCTACGTCTTCGAGCATCCCGCTGGCGTGCGCCTCGCCGCGACCTACTTCCTCGCCGACGAGCACACGCTCGGCTGCCGCATCGAGCTGGAGCGAACCGTGACGGCGAGTGGTTCGGACACGGAGAAAACCGATGGACAGCCGCTCGGGGTGCGACTGTGGATCGCACAGGAGGTAGCGCACGATCCCACCACCAGCCGCGACTGGGAGCACGGCCTCTACGCGCTGCCGCCCGGCAATCCCGACCCCACGACCGGCGCCGCGGGCCTGCTGGGCGTTTGCCCCGAAGGCGACGCCTGGGCGCTCGGACTGGCGGCTGCCACGTCGCACGCGGAGGCCGGCGAGGGGCCGGCGGATGAATCCGCGCCTACGGGCGTTCCGCCACCAAGCCCGCCTGCGCGGGCTGAGGAAGCGGTGGCAGCGCGGCGTACCTCGCTGGAAGAAGCGCAGGATGCGCAAGCTCTGAGTGGTGATCACGACACAGACAAGTTGGTGATGCCGGCCGAGACGCGCGCCACCGGCGAGCGATGGGAGGCCGGAGCGGAGGACATCCTGCCGCGCGGACGCGAGCCGGAGCAGCTCCAGACGGCGATCCTGGCGCTGGCGTACGACCTCACGCTGCCATCGCCCGGCACGCCGGTAATGCTCGACGCTGCGCTGGCCCGCGGACCGAGCGCCGACCGCGCGCTCGAACGGCTCGGCGCCGAGCTGGCGGAACTGCCTGTCGCGCTCGACGCGCGCGCCGCCGAGGACGAAGCGTTCTGGGCGAACGCGCCGCGGCTCTCCGGCGACTGGCCGGCGCACATCCGCCGCGGCTTCGCGCTCGACCTGGAGACGCTGCGCATGGTCGCGCGCCCGCCGGCCGGAGTCTTTGCCCAGTGCTGGGACGGCATGCAGATTCAGGCGCCGCGCAGCGTGCTCGCCGAGACGGCGCTCGACGCGCTGGGGCTCGCGTGGGCCGATCCGGCGCTCGCCCGCGAGCTGCTGCTCTCGTGCTTCGCCGCCGCGCCGGCATCGCGTCCCAACGTCCCGTGCCAGCGTGAGGACGGCAGCTATAACATGGTCGCCGACGACGGCTCGATCTGCGGCACCGGCCCAGAGTGGGGCTGGCCCTTCGCGGCGATCGACGCGCTCTGGCGGCGCTCCGGCGACCGCGACTGGCTGGCCGCGCTCTATCCGCGCGCCGCGGCGTATCTCGGGTGGTGGCTGGCGCATCGCGGCGATGCCGAGGGCTGGCTGGTGCATGCCTGTAGCTGGGAGAGCGGGCAGGACGTCTCGACGCGCTTCGGCACGCAGGCGACCGGCGGTAGCGACATCCGCTCGGTGCGCCCGGTGGACCTGCACGCCGCGGCGGCGCAGGCGGCGGCGCTGCTCGCCAAGTGGGCGCGCGCGCTGGAGCTGGAGACGGACGAGAACTGGCGCTGGGCATCGGTGGCGGAGGACCTGGCGGCCAAGACGCGGGCGATGTGGCGTGCCAACTGGTTCCACGACTACGACGCGGCCGCCGCGCGCTGGTCGAAGGTGCGTGATCCCATGCAGCTCGCGCCGCTGGCCGCGGGGCTGGCGAGCGCGCAGCAGCGCGCCGTGCTGCGCCGCGCCTTCTCCACCCTGCCACGGCACTGCGGCAGCTATCCGCCGCTGGTCTGGCCGCCGGTGGCCTACACCGCGCTCGAAGCCGCGCTCGCCGCCGGCCTCGACGCCCGCGCCGCCGAGCTGGCGCACGCGATCCTCGACCGCGCCTGGCGCCGCATGGACGCCCGCACCATCGAACCAGACGGTGCGCTCCCCGGCATCACGCGTGAGTACTGGCCGGAAGGCGGCACGTCTACGAGCGCCGGGATCGAAGGGTACGGCTGGGGCGCGCTCGGCGTCCACTTCCTCATTCGCTACCTGCTGGGCCTGCGCGAAGAGACGCCGGCCCGCCTGCGGCTCGTTCCCGCGCTGCCGCCCGCGCTGCGCCGCCGTGGCGCCACCTATACCGTCGGACCGCTGCCCTACGGCTGCCACGCGCTCACACTGACCTATGCGGTCGCCTCGGAGGGCGATGGGGTCGAGATCGCACTTGATGTAGCCGGCGCCAGCGGCCCGATCGTCGCCCGCGATGCCGCGACGGGCCGCGAGCTGGCCCGCGGCGTGCCCGATGCGGCTGAGGACGGCCATGCGTCGCTGTGCTGGCAGAGTGCCTGGGGTCGCGCGGCGGTGGTCGAGTGGGGCGCGTCCTAATACGCGTGCGGGCGCAGGATCAGCTCACCAACCTGGTTGCTGCCCGGCTCGGTGAACCAGATGTTGCCATCGGGACCGGCGACGATGCCATCAGGATTGCTGCCGTTGGGCAGCGCGAATTCGGTCACCAGGCCGTCGAGCGTAAGGCGGCCGATCTGGTCGCTATCCAGCTCGGTAAACCACAGGTTGCCGTCGGGACCCACGCACAGGCCGGTCAGCCCGCTGCTGCCGGTGGGGATTGAGAACTCGCGCACGGCGCCGCCCGTGGTCATACGGCCGATCTCGTTCTGCCCCACGTCGAGCCACCACAGTGCGTGGTCCGGCCCGACCACAATCGCGCCGGGATGCGCCCCGCTCGGCAGCGCAAAGATGGTCAGACTACCGTCTGGCGTCAGACGCTCGATCAGACCGCGCGAGTAGTCGGTGAAATACAGCGCGCCGTCGGGGCCCGCGACGATGTCAGTTGGGCTGGTGCCGGTTGACATCGGAAGCTCGGTGATCGTGCCGCTCGTCGTGATGCGGCCGATATTGACTGTTTCAGTGAACCACAGCGCGCCGTCCGGCCCGGCGGTGATCTCGCCTGGCACGGTGTCGATCGTGGGGATTGGGTACTCGCTGAGCACGCCCTCCAGCGTGATGCGGCCGATTTTGTTGGCATGTGGCTCGGTGAGCCAGAGCGCGCCGTCCGGCCCGACCGCCAGCCCGCCGGCATCGAGGCTCCCCTGCGGGCCGAGCTGGGTGAACGTGGCTCCAGCGATGACCAAGCGCCCGATGGTCCCAGCGCCCTGCTCGGTGAAGTACAGCGCTCCATCGGGGCCGACGACGATGTGGTCGGGACCAGCTTGCGGCGTGGGCAGATCGTGCTGGGCGAAGTGAGCATGAGCGACCGTCCCCACTGGCAGCAGCTTGATCGGCCCGATCCCCACCTGGCGAAACACAACCGCGT
>DASVAA010000254.1:0-10665 GCA_036376595.1 Ktedonobacterales bacterium
GCTGCCCAAGACGCGCAGCGCCAAGATCATGCGGCGGCTGTTGCGCGACATCGCCGAGGGGCGGGTGTTGGGCGACACCACGACGCTGCTCGATCCCACCGTCGTCGCCCAGATCAAGGAGCAGTACGCCGCCTCCGAAGGGTGAAGAGCGTGTAACGCGACACAACGTGTCTCTGGGAGCCGGTCGGCATGGCCGGCTCCCGCTCCGTTTCCGCTTGCGACGGTTCCTGCCTCTGTGCGCCGAAGCCCGGCACGCGCTCTGCTGCTTCGCTCTCGGCGATCCCACGGAGCTGGGTCGGCGCCTATGGTGGGAGCTGATCAGCATGGGATGCGATCGGAGGCGCGTATGCGACCGCGCGGAGTCCGGCCGGCGTTGGCGCTTGGGGCGCTCGCCGTCGTATGCGCCGCGGCGCTCGTCTCGTCGTCGGCCGCCACGCACACGCATTCAGCGCCGCCCCGCCCCACAGTGCGGTTGAGCTGCACCGTCGCCGCGCCTACCAATCCACCGTCGGAGGTCGTGAATACCGTCACCTCGACGCTGACGTGCAGTGTCCATGGGGGCAATCTCGCCGATCGCTCCTTTGCCGTACATTACCGGCTCGGCACTCGCGACGGCGCCACCAATCGCTTCGATCTCATCTGCTCGGGCGCGCTGCGGCATGGTGCGGGGAGCTGCACGCGCTTATTCTACGTGCCGTTCCCCTTCGCGCCATCTGAGAGCTGGGCGACCGGCTCCTCGCTGCCGAGCGGCAGCGCGCTGGGCTTTGTCGTGCCTGTGCCGGTCGGCCCTTCGAGCACCCTGTGACCAAAGCGCTGTCCGCTTCCCTGGCAGCGAGCCACGCCCTCAGCAGGGCGCACACCATGCGACCCCTGTGTGCATGTGTCCTATGCCCCGCCGGGCGTCCACCGGACGCCCCTACAGACTCTCTCTTCGCGCCCTCCGCGAAACTCCGCGGACTCCGCGTCACCGCCACCTCTACCCCTCGATGGCGTTGGCGGCTGCCACGTCCGTCACCGCGCCCGCGCGCAGGGCGATGCGGTTGCTAAAGGGATCGCGGGCAATCACCGCGTTGCCGCTGCGCTCGTAGGGGATGCCGGCGGCATCGAGCCGCGCGACGACCGCCGCCAGCGCTTCGGCAACAGGGAGCTCGATGTTGTAGAAGCGCAAGCCGGCGGTGCCCTCCGGCGCGGGTGGGGCGCCGCGACTCTGCCAGGTGTTGAGGCCGATGTGATGGTGATAGCCGCCGGCCGAGACGAAGAGCGCGCCCGGCAGTTGCGCGGTGACGTCAAAGCCCAGGATGTCATGGTAGAAGCGCCGCGCCGCCGCGATGTCGCCTACCTGTAGGTGAATGTGGCCCAGGCGCGTGCCCTGCGGCATGCCTTCCCATGGCTGCCCTTCGGCCTCCGCCAGCTCCAGCAGCCCGCGGATATCCACCGGATCGGTTGCCATGCGCACGCGGCCGCCCTCCCACGTCCACTCGGCACGCGGGCGATCGCGATAGATCTCGATGCCATTGCCGTCGAGGTCCGAGAGGTAGAGCGCCTCGCTGACCAGGTGGTCGCCCTGCCCCGGCATTGGCAGGCCCAGCTCCAGCCAGTGGCGCAGCCAGCGGCCCAGGTCGGCGCGCGTTGGCACCAGCACGGCGAAGTGGTAGAGGCCAGTGGCGCCGTAGCCGGGGAAGGGTTTCGCGCCCGCCTGCTCCGTCAGCAGCAGCAGCGGCGTGGTGCCGGCGCCGAGGACCGCGCGGGAGCCGTTACGCTCCAGCAGCGCCAGACCCAGGGCGTCGGTATAGAACGTGATCGAGCGGTCGAGATTGGCGAAGGTGAGAGCGGCCGGCCCGATCTGCGTCGCGGGGTGGATGGATGGGGATGGGGACGCGCCGGAGTCCGGCTGATCCTGGATGGTGTCTTGCTGCATGTCGAGCCGCCTCCTCCCATCGCCGCGTCGGGCGTGGAATGCGAGCGATCACGTGCGCGCGCTCGTCGCCGTTCGCGGCTGGACGCCCCACGCGCATTACTTCACTTAGTATAGCATTGGGCGAGAGCGGCGTCAAACACCGGCCGCCACGGTCTCGCGTGATACGATGAAGGTATCAGAACCCGGTACCGTATCAGCCGTCAGGACAGCATGCGCCATGCCCGATCCAGTGACCGAATCCGAGTCCCATTCCACGCTACGGCTGACCATCGAGCTGGTTCCGGCCAGCTCGTGGGGCGCCAACCTGCGCGACGTGCTGCCACCCGCCGCGTGGGACCGCCTGAGGCGCCAGGTCTACGCCGCGAGCGGGCACCGCTGCGCGATCTGCGGCGCCGGTGGCAAGCTCCACTGCCACGAGCTGTGGGACTACGACGACGCGCGCCACATCCAGTCGCTGCGCGGCCTCGTCGCGCTCTGCACGCTCTGCCATCACGTCAAGCACATCGGCCACGCGCGCCTGCTCGCCGACCAGGGCAAGCTCGACTACGAGCGGGTGGTCGCGCACTTTATGCGTGTCAACGGCTGCGACCGCGCGGCCTTCGAGCATCAACGCGCCGCCGCCTTCGCCCAGTTCGACGAGCGCTCGCGCTACGAGTGGCAGATCGTGTTCGAGTAACGTCAGCTCAAGCCTGCTTCCGCCTCGCGCCGCATCAGGTCCCACAGCGCCTCGACGTGCTCGCGCTCCGTGGGGATGGAGCCAATGGAGACGCGCACCATCCAGCGGCCGTCGAGCTGCGCCGTGGTCAGGTACGCCGCGCCGGAGCGATTGATGCGCTCGGCCCAGCCGAGCGTGTGGCGGTCGAGCGCCTCGCCGCCGAGACCGGGCGGATCGTGGCGCACGCAGACCGTCTGGAGCGGCACCGGCGCTAGCACGCGCCAGTCGGGCGCGGCCGCGACCTGCTCGGCCAGCCACTGCGCGTTGGCGAGGTCGCGTCGCAGCCGCGCCCGCAGCCCCTCCACGCCGTGCTGGCGGATTAGTCCCCACAGCTTGAGCGCGCGGAAGCGCCGGCCCAGTGGAATGCCCCAATCGCGCAGGTTCCTGACCTGGCTATCCACGCCCGTTTGCAGGTAGCTGGGGCTGGTGCTCATCACACGTACGAGATGCTGGGGGTCGCGCACATAGTAGAGCGAACAATCGAAGGCCGTGCCAAGCCACTTGTGCGGATTGAGTACCAGCGAGTCGGCCTCCTCGATGCCCTGCCACATCCAGCGGCACTCCGGCAGGATCATCGCCGAGCCGGCCATCGCCGCGTCTACGTGCAGCCACAGCCCGTGCTCGCGCCCCAACGCCGCGATCTCCTCGACCGGATCGAGCGCCGTCACGGCAGTGGTGCCTGTGGTCGCCACGACCGCGCAGGGGATGCGCCCCAGCTCACGATCGGCGGCGATGGCCTCGGCGAGCAGGTCGGTGCGCAGCGCGTAGCGTGCGTCGGTGGGGATGGCGCGGACGTTCTCGCGCCCGAAGCCGGCGAGCAGCGCGTCCTTCTCGACTGAGCTGTGGCTCTGCTCTGAGCTATAGACCACCAGCGGCAGCGGCTCGGCCTGCAAGCCGCCGCGCGCCAGCGAGTAGCCGGTGGCGCGTTCGCGGGCGCAGATCAGCGCGACGAGCGTGCTGGTCGAGGCGGTGTCCTGGATCACACCGCTCCAGGCATCCGAGAGGCCCACCATCTGGCGCATCCAGTCGGTCATCACCTCTTCCAGCTCGGTCAGCGCGGGGCTAGCCTGCCATGAGAGACCCAGCACGCCCAGGCCCGTGCTCAGGTAGTCGCCCAGCACCGAGGCGAGGTCGCTATTGGCCGGGAAGAAGCCGAAGAAGCTCGGATGCTGCCAGTGCGTGAGGCCTGGCACCACCATCTGATCCAGATCGCGCAGGACGGCGTCGAACGGCTCGCCGGTCTCCGGCGGCACCGCGGGGAGCTGGGCACGAATGCTGCCAGGCTCGGCACGCGACATCACCGGCAGGCCGGCGATCCCCGCGCGATAGTCGGCAATCCAGTCTATGAGTTGATGGCCTACCCGCCGAAACTCGTCCGCATCCATCTCGTGGTCTCGCTTCCTCGGTGTCGTTGTCGTGGTCGTGTTGCCTTCTGCCGCTCGTTCAAGGGCATGCGTTATGGTAGGCGCAGGAAGCGGGCTGAAGTCTCGCGGCTCATCCGCTTGCGGCCAGCATCACACTCCTCCAACGGCTTGTCCTCATTGCATGTAGCATGGCGCACCAGGCCGCACCCGATCGGGATGCCATCACGCACATGCGCCCCGATCGCAGGAGCAGCCTCGTCAGGTATGGTGGCCCGGTCGCGTCATGGCGTGGCGCCGAGCGCCGTCGAGGGCAGCGCCGCCACCTGCTGGGAGTCGGCCTCGGCGGGTGGCAGCGGCAGCCAGACGTGCAGTGTCGTGCCCTCGCCGGAGATGCCGCTGCTCTCGGCCCAGACGGTGCCGCCCATCTGCTCGGCGAGCGCCCGGCTCAGGTGCAGGCCCAGCCCGTTGCCCGGCGTGGCCGAGGCGAGGTCGCGCGGCAGGCGCACGAAGCGGTGGAAGAGCAGCGGCATCTGGTCGGGCGGGATGCCGAAGCCGCGGTCCCGGACGGTGATCTCGACCAGTGGCGGCCGCGGGATGTCTCCGGTCGCCGCGTCCGCGGGGATCGGGGGCAACGCATCGAGCACCTGCGCGCCGACCACCACCGGCGAGCCTTCCGGCGAGTATTTGATCGCATTGGCAAGCAGGTTGGTGAGGATCTGCTGCACGCGCAGCGGCTCGCCCCAGGCGCGCAGCTCGTCGGGCACATCCACGCGCAGATCGCGCTCCAGCACGCGGCCGTCGCGCGTGATCTCGTAGGGGTCGATCAGCGCGGCGGCCGACTCGACGGCCGTGCGCACGTCCACGACTTCGGGCGTCAGCCTCTCGGTGCCGCTGCTCTCTAGCTGGCGGACGTCGAGGATGCTGCTGAGCAGCGCGACGACCTTGTCGCCGGCGTGGTCGGCCCTGTCGATCAGCGCCGCGCGGCGCTCGTCCGAGACGGCCGCGTGGCGCGTCTTGAGCAGCTTGACGTAGCCGTGCAGCGCCATGATCGGCGTGCGCAGCTCGTGGTTGACGTTGGTGATGAACTGGTCTTTGAGGTCGTCGAGCTGTCGCGCGCGCTCGATGGCGGTGCGCAGGGCGCCGAGATCGTGGAGCGCCTGGACGTAGAGCGACGAGGCACCGTAGGTCAGGATCGCCGCGAGCCATTGCTCGCCGGAGACGGTCAGCCAGGTGAGCAGCGCGTCCGGGGGCGCGGCAAGACCCATCAGCCCCGGCGCGACCAGGCAGACGACCGCCGAGAGGGCGCTGGTGACCGCGGCGGTGACGAACATCAGCCGCGTGTTGCCCAGCACACCGGAGAGCGCGATGGAGATGATGTACACGCCGCATGCCGCGACCACCAGCGCGCTCAGCCCCGCGGCGCTCTCCCAGGCGAGTTGAGCCGCGACGACTTCAAGCAGCAGTGAGCAGATGATCGTGCTGGCCGCCGTGAGCACCCATCGCCGCTGCGCGAACACCAGCGCAGTGCCATAGAGCAGCGCGCAGAAGGCCAGCGCGACGGCAGCCGCGACGTAGGCGGGACGCGCGAGCAGCGGCACGACGAAGTACGAGACGCCCAGCCAGACCAGCGCGAAGATCGTTACGGCGCCGAAGGCACCGGCGACGATCCGCGAGAGCCGCACGCTGCGCTCGCGGTCGAATTCGGTGTATGTGTTGCGCTCCTGGCGCCCAATCTCCGGGTCGTCGATCATGGCGCGGTCCTCCTGCTGCCCGACGACACCGCCAGCGCGTCACCCTCGCCGTCGGCGGCGGCAAGCCGCAGCATACGCGCGGCACGCTCCTCGGCGCCCAGACGGATGGCGCGCTCGATGGCCTCGACCAGCGCCAGCGGATCCACCGGCTTGAGCAGATACTGGTCGGCGCCGGCGAGCAGGCCAGCGAGCTGGTCGCGGTCCTGAGCCATCGCGCTGAGCATGACCAGCGGCGTGGAGGCTGAGGTGGGATCGCCGCGCAGTGCCCGCACGAGCTGGTAGCCGTTGAGTCGCGGCATACGCACGTCAATCACCAGGCAGTCGGGCCGCGACGTCTCGAAGCAGTGCAGCGCCTCCACGCCATCGCCGGCCGTCACCACGGTGTAGTCTCCCAGCTCGCGCAGGGCGTCGGTGATGAACTCCAGCAGCTCGGGGCTATCGTCCACGATCAGCACCGTGTGCGCCCCATTCGCCTGCGCGTCGCCCGGCTGTGCTCCGCCGGATGGTACCGCCATCTCCGCCCTCCCCGCCATCATGCCGTCATGCTCGCATGCCGTGCGCATAATCCGTCTGGGAGGGTCCTGCCTCGTCCGCCTGCTCAATCGCCATCCCGTGAGGCGCTCGCCGGAGCTTCCTCTGCCGGTGCCTCTACTATACACCCAGGGTGAAAGGTCCGCTCGTTTCCTGCAAGCCAGCGCCGCGAGACGTGCCTTCGGTAGAATCCTCTCAGCGTATGGCGGAGGCGTTCGCCACGGATGCAACGACAACCTGATGAGAGCAGAGACATGGCCGACTACGACGTTTTGGTGATTGGGGCCGGCGCGGCAGGGCTGGCGGCGGCGCACGCGCTCAGCGCACAGGGCCGCTCGGTCGCCGTGCTTGAGGCGCGCGACCGGACCGGCGGCCGCATCTACACGATCCGGCCGGAGGGCGCGATCCTGCCGGTCGAGCTGGGAGCCGAATTCATTCACGGCACGCCGGCCGTGACACTCGCCCTCGCCCGCGCGGCGCAGCTCACGGTGTGCGAGCTGGGTGAGGAGACCTGGCTTGCGGAAGACGGCCGGCTCACGCTCGAGCAGGAAGACGAGGGCAACGGCGAGAGTGGGGAGCATGCCGGGTTCGGTGCTATCCTGGCGGCGCTGAGCCGCTATCAGGGTGACGACATGCCGCTGCCCGCGTTTCTGGACGCGCACTTCCCCGGCGAGCGATGGGCCCGTGCGCGGCGAGCCGTCGAGGAGTACGCCGCCGGCTATGACGCCGCCGACCCTCAGCAGGTGAGCGTGCGCTGGCTCGCCGAGCCTGAGGAAAGCGCTGGCGAGGAGGGTGGCGCCCACCTCCGCGTGCTGGAGGGCTATGACCGTCTGCTCGGTGCACTGCGCGCCGGCCTCGATCCGCGGCGCACTACGCTACACCTGAGCACCGTTGTGCGTGAGGTCCGCTGGTCGCGCGGGCGGGTCGAGGCGCTGGCGCGCCCGGCATGGGGAACCGCGCTGGAGTCGTTCACCGCGCGGGCGGCGGTGGTCACGCTGCCGCTGGGCGTGCTCGCCGCGCCGCCTGACGCCCCCGGTGAGGTGCGGTTCATGCCCGATCTCACGCAGAAGCACGCGGCGCTCGCAGGGCTGGCGATGGGCGACGCGGTCAAGGTGATACTGCGCTTCCGCGAAGCGTTCTGGGCGGCCGGAACACCCGCGCGACCGGCGCTGCCGCGATTCTCCTGGATCTACTCGGACGATCCACAGATGCCGACCTGGTGGACGACCTTCCCGATTTTGACGCCCACGCTTGTCGGCTGGTGGGCCGGCCCACACGCCACGGAGCTTGCCGCCCAGCCGAATGCCGCGATCGTCGCACAGGCGCTCGATGCGCTCGCCCGTGTGTTCGGCGTGTCCCAGGCCGAGCTGGCGCCGCTGCTCGACGGCTGGCATCTGCACAACTGGCACGCCGACCCCTATGCACGCGGCGCCTATTCGTGGGTGCGCGCCGGCGGCATCGAGGCCCCGGCCCAGCTTGGTGCGCCCATAGAGGAGACGCTGTTCTTCGCCGGTGAGGCCACCAGCACGCGCGATACCGGCACGGTCCATGGCGCGCTGGCCTCTGGCTGGCGTGTGGCGGCAGAGGTAGCGGCCGCGCTCGGCTGACGGGCGTTGTGTGTCACGTCTCCTACGGCGCTGGCGGGGTTGTGGCCGGAGCGGATGCGGCGCGCTCGCCGAGCCAGCGCACCCACGGCAGTTGCGTCTTCACCGCGTTCCACAGCCGCTCGTCGGCGGTCCAGTGTTCGCACCCCTCGCGCTCGGCGAGGGCGAGGTAGTGCGCGTCGTAGGTGGCAGACAGATCGAGCTGGTTGGCAAGCGCCAGGGCGCGCTCGCTCTGGACGGCTTGCTGCGCTTGATCCAGCGTGTCGAGCACAAGTCCACCGGAGAGTACGCCGGCAAGCGCCGCTCGCGCGTCGTCGGCAGACATCTTGCCCGCGCGAACTTTCTGGCGCAGCGTATTCGCAACTTCGTATGCCAGCAATGTTGGCGCGATCATCATCAGCCCTTGAGCATTCCATTCGCTTGCGAGATCGAATGCCAAAGCAGAGTCATCCTCGACGAGCACCCACTTGAGCGCGATGCTCGTGTCCACGACCACCTTTGCGCTCACAGGTTGGTCAAGTAGTCGGACCGCTCTTCGCGCATCTTGCGCACAGTCTCGGCGGAATCCTCAAACACGACGCCGGGATGATTCTTCGCCCACTGCTCCTGGAATTCGCGCAGTCTGTCGAGGTATTCCGCCGTGACGGCCTGCCGCGCGGCCTCCATCTGTTCCTCTTCATCAGGCACGGTCTGCTCCAGCAGCCGCTCGGCATATTCGGCCGCGCTGAGGTCGCCGCGCGCCGCCGCGCGCTCGATGCGCCGCTGCAGTGCGGGAGTGATGTCGAGCACGAGCTGGCTGCGCTGCTCGTTGGGCGTATCGTTGCTCTGTTGGGTCGTCATTGGTCGTGCTCCGTTCCTGTGATGCTCTCCGCCCTCAGTATATGCGCATCCAACAGCAACGGCAAGGAGGCGCCGCGCGCTCAATTTGACGCGCTCGCTGCCCCACGCCTATCATTCCCGATGGGATGGGCTTCCGCCGCGCATCGTCGCGGCTGCTGCGCGTTCCCCTTCCCCGAACGCTCGCACGTGCAGCGGCGCCAGGCGAGCGGCAGTCTCCAGAGTAGGGACGAGAAAGTATGAAGTCCACGAATACCAGGCGAAGGAGATCCTGAGCCGGTATCGCATCCCCGTGCAGCCGGGCAAGCTCGATGTCGGCCTCTTGCGGGTTCCGGGCTATCGCGCGGTGTTTCGTTGCGGCAAGCAAGCACAGTTATTGACTCGCTTGAATACCAGGCCAATCCTGATGAATACCAGGCGAATCGGCCCGGATTATAGCATGCCCCTCGGCTGGCAAGCCAAGCCCCGCTCAGGACGGATGGACGCCGCGATAAATGCCATTCCAGGGGCATTTTCGGCCGCATTACCAGGCATTTAGCCCGAACTTATCAAGCAATTCAACATAATATTGTAAGCCCGATGACGAGCGAGGCATGGGGCAGGAATGCAGGAATCAAGCCCGATCACCGTGCGGAGCATGCCGTACTTACCATAACAGTAATGTTGGCGTGTACGTGAAGGGTAATTCATCGGTCTATGCGCAGCGGTGGATTGAGGCGAAAAGGTCTTATTCCAGGAGCTTCTCGCACCAGTCCAAGCGAGTGCCAAGTGCGGTGGATTGAGGTAAGCGAGGGAGGGTCCGATGAGGGTGGGGCCTTGTGGGGGAGAGGAGGCGACGGGCGAGAGGGGATACGAGGGGGGAGAGGCCGCGTCCTTGCAGCCGAATCCCCCAGCAGCAATTAGGCTGCATGGCTGCACAGGTACGCCCATAAGAAGGTGTACCTGACCGCTTCGCGCAAGCCAGCAAGGGCATGTAGGCGGGCGTAGCAACATGCGGTCACTCATCGCGTGTCACCCTGCCGTCTCGGCATTCTAGCTGCCTCACATCCGGCCAGGAACACCCCGTGCGCACCTCGGTGGACAGAGGCCAGGCCACGTCGTGCGCAGCGCGAGATAGGAGCAACATGGCCCCTCCTCGTCGCTCGCATCGGTGACCCGGTTTTGCCTGTCTGCGTGTTGCCTATCTACGCGCTCGCGCAGTCTAGGCCAAGCCACGCTCGCAGGAGCTCAGGTGGCCAAATGGAAGTCATTGAGGTCGACGTTCCCGGTGAACACGGCGAGGAACGTGACGCCCGTCTTGGTCGAGTGCGGTCCATGCGGGTGGCCAGGCTTCACGATCAGCTCGGTGCCCGCAGGGTAGGACTCCCCTTCGTTCACAAAGACGCCTTCGAGAATGTAGTCGGTCTCGACGGCGCCCTCGTGATAGTGCCGGGCAATCTCAGCACCCGGCTCCATCACGAGTCGCAGGACGGCCGGCCCCTGACTGGGGTCGCCGTTGACCAGCTGCATCGTGACTTGGCCCTTGGTGCCGGGGAAAGGTGCCTGGCCGGCGTCGACTTCGGTGACATTGCGGACCTGATCATACATGGCGCGACTCCTCCTTGGGGTCTGCACGTGGTGGGATGGTGGACGGTGCCAGGTGCACCATCTCCAGAGATGACTAGGGAGCCTGCACGACTCAGACCACGGCGGCCAGGCTCGCTACTGAGTACAGCAGGAGTGCAGCTCGGCTGCTTGTCATCGTTCCAGCCGTGGCGGGTCAGGTCACGTTTTGACCAAGTGGACACTACTGCAAGGTAGGTTCCCCCACGAGAGAGAACAGCCGATAAATGGGAGCCAGAAGATCACTCCACCCCGAACAGGGCTGCCAGCGTCTCAGCGTGGGTGTTCTCGGCGCTGTGCAGAGCGGCGAGGTAGCGACCCGTGGTAGCTAGCGAGCTATGAC
>DASVAA010000255.1:0-23605 GCA_036376595.1 Ktedonobacterales bacterium
CAGTATTTCTGGGACGGCCAGCAATGGCGCCCGATCGCCCAGTTCCCGGCGCAAACCGGACCTTTGCCCGGCCAGACCAGCCCGCTCGCCGGCCAGTCGGGACCGCTCTACGGACAATCCGGCCCGCTGCCCGATCAATCGGCCGCCACCTATCAGCAGCCGCAGGCCGACCCATCGGCAGGCTACTATGCCCAGCAGCAGGCACAGCCGCAGCCACAGCAGCCCGATCCGAACCAGGGGCAGTCCAGCCCACAGTATGGTCAAGATCAGGGCCAGGGCGGCTATTCCACCTACCCCAGCTCCGACCCAGGAACCGCGACCGGCAGCGGCCAATCCGGTCCGTTGCAGTAGACCATCCACCTCCTGGCGCGCAGAGTCCACGTCGCATCATGCGCGGTGCGCCACCCCCTCTCCGCGCGGAGAGGGGGTCGGGGGATGAGGACCCCACCTGCTACCTGATCGGCGCGAACCCCTGCACAATCACCCATCGGCCGCCGGTGAACTCGATGAAGCTCGCCGCATTGGCTGCCGCGTGCGAGCCGCCGGACGCGCCCCAATTGAAGTCGGGCGCCATCCCTCCGGTGGAATAGGTGCCGCTGTTGAGCGCGCTCACTAAACCCTGGCGTGTCACGTTCGGACCGAGCTTGGCGAGCGCCTGCGCGAAGACCCGGCAGGCGACCCACGACCCCTCAGAAAACGCATCCATGTTGGCTGGCGAGTCGTTCGACTTCGTGCGAATGTAGGCTGAGGCCACGCTATTGTACAGGCCAACTTCGCCGTTGCCGCTAGGATTGCCCTGCGCCTCCAAGTACGGCATGAAGCCGTAGGTGCCGTTGAGCGGCTGGCCGATGGCCGCGTCCACCGACTGCTTGTCGAGACCGGCACCGCCCAAATGGGGGAAGATATGGCGGTTGCCTTCCTCGGCGGCATAGAGGCGCGTGTAGCTGAACGGGTCGATCTGGGTAATCAGCCCATCCACACCGTCCGCCTGGAACTGCGCCAGATAGCCCTGGAAGGTAGGCTGCGGCGCGGCGAACGACACCTGCACGATGTCGTTGTTGCTGATGCTTACCCCGTAGCGCGCCGCCCCCTGCTTGATGCCGTCAATGAAGTCCTGGATGCCCGCTGTCTGGGTCACGAACACGCCGGGATGCTTGAACTTCAGCGGGCCGCCGGGGTTGGTGGCGTAGGCGCCAAAGGCGTAGCCGTCGGTCTGGAAGATCGGCGAGACGGGGAACGAGTACGGGCTGCCGAACTCTTGCGGCACGCCCAGCCCGCCGACGATCGGAATACCCCGGCTCTCGAAGTACGGCGCCGCCGAGGCCTCACCGAAGGGCGCCAGCCAGCCCACGATCGCGAAGACGTGATCCTGCTGATCGAGCCGCACCGCCTCGTTGTAGGCGTTGTTGGCATTGAGGTTGTCGTCGTACGAGACCAGCCGCAGCTTGTGCCCGTTGATGCCGCCCTGGGCGTTGTAGTAGTTGAAGCAGGCTTCGACCGTGTGCTGCTCGACCGTCGCGTCAATGCCTCCGCTCTCGCTGTAGATCGCGCCGACGGTGATCGTGCCGCCCGTCACTCCGTTCGTCTGGCCTCCGCCGGTTCCCCCGACACTCCCCGACGAGCCGGATGAGCCGCTGCTGCCGGGAGTCGCGCCGGCGGTTGCACCGCCGACGACGGTGACGCCCGTGCCGACAGGCGCGAAGAAGGCGCCTGTCGCCGTCAGGATCGCCAGGCTCGTAGACGCGATGACCGAAAGGATCAGCACGGCGATGAAGACCGTATCTCTGGTTTGTCGCATGTCCATTCCTCAAGGGATTGTCCGTCGTCGCGCGGCCCGCACCGGCCGTGCCGCCACCGCCGCGGCTAGATGAGGTGCTTGTGCGCGAGCTGGACCCAGACGAAGATCAACAGCGCGATCTGGTAGACCGCGAGCAACAACACGAGCACCAGGCGCCAGCCGCCGTCGGCAAGCCAGCGCATCGCCGGTGAGACGCCCGGAATCTGGCGTGTCACCGCTGCCGCTGGCGCCACCTGCTCGCCGCAGACTGGGCATTGCCCACCGCTGGCGCGCGGCTCGAAGGTCGTCGCGCAGATCGGGCACGTCAGGTGCCTCGGCACGCGCGGCTGGGAGTGCGCCGGAGCCGCTCCAAGCGCTCCGACCGGCGGTGTGCCGGTCGCCACTGATGACGCAGGGGCACCGCCGCGACCGTTTGCGGATCGCGTCATATGGTTTCCTCCTCTGGTGGCCGCAGGCTCAGCCGCGCCAGCGTGTCGGCCTGGCTCGCGGCGCCTGCCACTGCCGCCGTCGAGAAGCCCTGGACGATGAACAGCAGCGCCAGCATCTCGCCGGGCGAGAGCCGGCTGGGCAGGCCGAAGATGCCCTGTCCCTGGCTGCTGGGCGATCCGGGCGAGCCAGGCACGCCAGGGAAGCCGAAGAAGCCGCCGAAGAAGCCGAAGCCGCAATCGGGGCAGCTGAGGGATTGCTGATTGGGGGTCGCCGAGGCGCTGCCGGTCGCCACGCCGATGGTGAAGCGGATATGCGTGGTCTGCACCGGTGCGCTGGCCGAGGGCGAGTTGAACGTCGCGATCACCTGCACGCCGCCGCCGCTGCCCTGCCACGACTGCGTGCCAGCCGTGCTCACCGCCTGGATCAGCCCGATCTGGATGCCGGATGCCTTCAGCACCTGATTGAGCGCGGCCGAGAGCGTCTGGATCTGGCTGCCGCCCAGCCCGCTCTGGCTGGCGATGGTCACACCGTTCTGGTCCAGCGTCACCGGGATACCGGCGATGGTCATCCCGCTGATGCGCGTGGAGATGCTGCCCTGCCCCGGCGCGGCGACGGCTGGCACCGACGCGCTCAGCGAGGTATCCACCGCCGCGAATGTGATGATGCCCTGGAACAGTTCGATCTTGCCGGCGTGGGTGCCGACCGCGATCTGCACGCCGCTATCCGAGGCCTGCGCGATCGATTGGCCCGCCACGTCGGCCTGCGCGTAGGGCAGGTTCGGGTTGGGCGTCACCGTCGGTCCGCCGGAGATCGACGCAAGCTGCGGATTCGCCAACTTGAATGCCTGGAGCGCCGCCGCGAGCTGCTGCTCGACGGGATCAGGCAGCTTGACGGGAGGTGAGGGGCTGACGGCGCGCATCGCCTGCTGGGACGGGATACACAGCGGGGGGACCAGGCACGGCGTTGGCGTCGGCCCGGAGCCGCCCGGAGTCGGCGAGGGCGTCGGCGTTCCCCCGCCACCGCCAACCGGTGGTGTGGGCGCTCCCGGCACCGTCGGAACCGGCGGCACGGTGGGAACTCCTCCGCCACCCGTGGGCAGCGGCACGAAGACCGGCGGGGCGAACTGGTACGCGGCGATGGCGGCGTCGGCCTGCGCGAAATCTTCCTGCGCCTGCGCCGACTCGCTGCCCGCCGCGGCCTGGGTCGCCACGCTGTCGTTGAAGGCGCCCACCTGGCTGCTCGTGTTGCCGTTGCCAGGGTAGCGCGCGTCCACGCCGTCCGGCACCGAGACCGGCGCGCCGTTGGTGCCCAGCACCGCGTTGATCGCCGTGCCAGGCGTGATATACGCCGCTTTGGCGGCCGCGCTGGGCGAGGAATCTATCGCCGTGAAGACGTAGGGCGCGTACTGGTCCCCCACCGGTACATTGATGTATTGGTCGTTCTCGACGTAGGGCTGGATGGCCCAGCCCGATGCCGAGCCGTTGTAGGTCGCCAGCGCCGTGATCTGCGCCGCCTGCCCATGCACCACCAGCGGCACCGCCAGCATGACGACACCCAGGCAGCCGACGGCAAAGCTCGCCAGGCTCAGGCGCCGTAGCATCCCGCGCCGCCGGCCGGTGGGTCGCCTCGATTGCGCGCGACCGTGTCGCATCTCGCTCATCGCCCATCACCTCCGCGTCGTGGGTCCGTTGCGCGCGGCGCCGCTGGCGCACCCGCCTGGCTGCCGTTCTGGCGCGCACCGCCAGTGGCGTTCTGCCGGCCGGATTCGACCTGCGCCAGGTGGCTCGCCAGCGCCTCGTTGACGATCTCGCGTACTGGGCGGCCCTCGCCCGCCGCGCGCAGCCGCCGCACAATCGCCGGCTCGACCCGCACCCGCAGCATCTCGGTCTCGTCGTCGCGCAGGCGCGTGTAGCCCGGCCGTTGCGCCGCGCCGCCCAGGTACGAGCTGGCGACGAACCCCTCGCGCTTCGCCAGCTCGGCCGCCGGCCCCGCGAAGGTCAGCGCACCCTTCTCCAGCACGTAGGCTTGCGATGCGACTGCCAGCGCCTGCCCGACGAACTGCTCTACCAGCAAGATCGCTGTGCCGTCGCGCGTGATCTGGGGCAGCATGCCGAAGAGCTGCTGCACCACCACCGGTGCCAGGCCGAACGACAGCTCGTCAATCATCAGCAGCTTGGGTCGTGTGACCAGCGCGCGCCCCACCGCCAGCATCTGCTGCTGGCCGCCTGAGAGCGTGCCGGCGAGCTGGCCCAGCCGCTCTTTGAGCACCGGGAAGAGCTCCAGCGCCCGCGCCAGCCGCTCCTCGTATTCCTGCGCCGTTGCCCCCGCGCCGTAGGCCGCCATGCGCAGGTTCTCGCGCACGCTCAGCCGTGCGAAGATGCCCCGGCCTTCGGGCAGATGGGCAATCCCCATGCGCGCGATGCGCTCGGGGCTGGCTTTGTCTATGCGCTCGCCCGCGAAGATGATCGCGCCGTGCCGCGGCCGCAGCAGGCCGGAGATTGTGCGCAGGGTGGTTGTCTTGCCGGCACCGTTGGCTCCCAGCAGCGCCACCACCTCGCCTTGCCTGACCGCCAGCGAGAGGTCGCGCACGGCGACGATCTGGCCGTAGGTCACGGTGATCGCGCGCACGTCGAGCAGTGGAGCGCCCGCCTGCGCCGCGGCGGATGCGCCATTGGACTGCGCTGCCGTGGCCCCGAAGGGCATCATCGGCAGCGTGGGGTCGTCCGCTCCCTCCGGCGGGAGCGATGGCGCGGGGAGCGGCGGCAGGTAGCGCGGCTGATCGCCGTCAACCTCGTAGTCCGCGCTATCGTCGCCGTCGTCACCGGCCGCCCGCGCCCAGGCGGCGCCATCGTCATAATGCGGCCCGCTCATCGCCGTCCTCCCCTACGCGCGTCGCCCGCACCGGTAGGTGTCTGCGCCGCTGGTCGCGTGGATGCCGCCACAGCGCCAGCCGTCGCCTGCGCCGACCCGTTCGCGCCGGCCTGGTCGCCGCCCAAGTAAGCAGCGACGACCTCGGGGTTGTTGACCACCGCTTGCGGCTCGCCCTGCGCCAGCAGCTTCCCGAAGTTCAGCACGTACACGTAGTCCGCCACGCTCAGCACGAGCTGCATATCGTGCTCGACCAGCAGCATAGTGAGCTTGAACACGTCGCGCACGCGCAGCAGCAGCGCGGCGAAGCGCTCCGTCTCGGCGGCGTCTAGCCCTGAGGCTGGCTCGTCCAGCAGCAACAGCCGCGGCGAGGCGGCGAGCGCGCGGCCCAACTCAATCAGCCGGCGCCTGCCGAGCGACAGCTCGCCCGGCAGCCGCTCCAGTGTGTCTTCGATGCCCAGGAAGGCCGCGATGCCCCGCGCGCGGTCGCGCGCCGCCCGTTTGGCCCGTCCGGAACCCGGCAGCGGGACCAGATCGGGGATCACGCCGCCGAAGCGCGGCAGCCACGCCGGCAGCAGGAGGTTATCCAGCACGGTCAGCGAGGTGAACGCCTGCGGTGTCTGGAAGGTGCGGCCGATGCCCAGCCGCGCCCGCTCCGTCGGGTCGAGGGGGTTGATTGGCAGGCGATCGAAGATTACTGTGCCGCGGCTTGGCCGCTGGATGCCGCAGACCACGTTGAAGAGCGTGGTCTTGCCGGCGCCGTTGGGGCCGATCAGCGCCACCAGCTCGCCTTCGAGCAGCTCCAGCGAGACGTTGTCGAGCGCCGTCACGCCGCCGAAGCGGACGGAGACCTCGCGCACGTTACACAGTGGCATCTCGACCTCCTTGCGCGGGTGTGCCCGGCACGGCGGGCACCGTCGCCCGATCGCTCGCGCCTCCACTGGCTCCTGATGGTGGCTGGGATAGCTCGGACGCGCCACGTGCACCCGTCAGGATGCGGAAGAGCCGCGTCTCGGCCGCGTCGATCAGCCCGCCGATGCCCTGCGGTGCGCCGATCACCTGCACGATCAGCCCGGCGCCCAGCAGTAGCGAGGTCAGCGGTGCCAGCGCGGGGAACTGCAACAGGAGCTGCGGCAGCGCGATGTAGACCGCGGCGCCCAGGATCGACCCCGGCAGCGAGCGGATCCCGGCGATCCCAGCGATCGCCAGCAACTGGATCGAGTAAGCGAAGCTGAAAGGTGCCGCGCTCACCGAGCCTTGCTCCAGCGCGTAGAGCGCGCCGGCCACCGCCGCCAGCGCCGCGGCGATGCCAAAGGCCAGCAGCTTCATCCGCACGACGGGCACGCCGGAGGTCGAGGCGGCGATCTCGGCATCGCGCATGGCGAACCAGCTCTTGCCGGTGCGGCCGTTGCGCAGCCGCCGCACGGCGACCAGCGCCACTACCGCTGCCGCCAAGATCACCCGGTACAGCCAGGCGCTGTGGTCGGTCGCGCTGTTATCGAGCGGAGTGCCGAAGAGATGCGGCGCTTTGAGATTCCAGCCGAGGGTGTTGTTGTTGAGCCAGCCGACGTCGGCGAAGAGGAAGTAATCGGCTAGCAGCGCCAGCGAGAGTGTCACAATCGCCAGCGTCAGCCCCTTGAGCCGTAGCGCTGGCAGGCCGACGCCGACGCCGATCAAGAAGACCAGGATCACCGCGATCGGCGCCGCAATCCAGTACGACGCCTGATAGTGGCCCATGATGGCCGCGGTGAGGTAGGCGCCCAGGCCCATGAACGACGCCTGGCAGAGCGAGACTTGGCCGACGTAGCCGGTCAGCACCACAAGCGAGAAGAGCGCGATGGCATAGATCAGCACCGACATCAGCACGACGAGCTGGTACTGGTGGAGCGCCGCCGGGGCCAGCGCGGCCAGCACCACCACGCCGACGAGCACGATGTTATCCAGCGCACTGCGGGTCAGCCGTGCCGCCGCCAACGCGCGCCCTGAGCCGGTGGGCGAGTTCTGTGGGCGCGAGACCGTCACGCTCATCCCAGTCCCTCCCCGCCACCGCCTGCGGCCGAGATCGCCAGCGTGCGCACTTCGCGGCGCAGCAGCAGCACCGCCAGGATGACGGCGAAGGTCAGCACATTGGCCGCGCCGCTGAGCTGCTCAGGCACCACGATCTGTAGCAGCGATTCGGCGATGCCCAGCCCGACGCCGCCCGCAAACGCCAGCGGCAGGCTCGTCAGGCCGCCGATCAGCGCCGCTCCGAGCGCCTGGATCACGATGATCGTCAGATCAGTGGTGTTGAGCGCGGTCAGCGGGGCGAGCAGCAGCCCCGCGATGCCTGCGGTCAGCGCGCCCATCATCCAGGCGACCGACGCCACACGATTGATGGGGATGCCCAGCAGTCGTGCCGCCGTCGGGTTATCCGCCGTGGCGCGCATGGCGACGCCCAGCGGCGAGAAGCGCAGGAAGAGCGCGAGCAGCAGCGAGAGCAGCGCCGCGACCACGACGTTGGCGAGCTGGTTGTAGCCCAGCGAGATGTTGGCGAGCGGCACGCCGCTGGAGGGGAAGATCTGCAACGGGATGTGGTACGACGTGTCGTGCCAAATGAGGCCGGCCGCCGACTGCAGCACGAGCAGCCAGCCGAGGGTGACGATCACGCGCGAGAGCACAGGCCGCTCGCGCAGCGGCCGCAGGGTGAAGCGTTCCATGAACCAGCCGAAGGCGGCGGCGAACGCGAGGGCGAGGATCACGGCGATCACGGCGGGCAGCCGCATCACCACACCGAACTGATAGGCCACGAACGCGGTGAACATGCCGATGGCGCCGTGGGCGAAGTTGAGCACGCCGGTGGTCTTGTAGATCAGCACGATGCCCAACGCCGCGAGGGAATAGAGCGCGCCGAGCGCGATGCCCACCACCGTCAGCTCGAAGACGAGTACCGGTGTTACCACAGCTCCTCCTTTCCGACTCTATAACTGGCGAGGATAGAACGCGAAATGCGCACGGTGTAGCAATCCACATGCCAATCTGGCGGCGAAGCGAGCGGATTTACCTCTCGCTTGCGTGGCGGCGCAATTGACACCCTGCCGCTGCATCAGTAGACTGGTCGCTACACATCGGGGAGGAGGATGCGTCTTGCCGGCTGAACAACTCGCCCTCTACGCGCTCGGTGGCGCGGCCGCCATCTTGCTCGTGATCGTCTTGGTGCTGGTTGGGTTCCTGCTGGGACGCCGCGGGACCCGCGGGCGCGTGGTGGCGAAAGATGGGGCGCTCGCGCTGCCGCTGGGCGCCGAGGCGCTCGCGCCGGCCTTCACCGAGCTGCGCGGCCAGCTCGCCCAGGTGCAAGAGAAGGTGCAGACGCTCGGCGCCGCCGCGCAGAGTGGTGCCGCGCGCTATGGCATGGAAGACCAGGCGTGGCAGGCGATCCAGCAGGTCGCGACGGCCGTCGCCGCGCTCGATCAGGTGCCGGGCGTGCAGCAGCACCTCCAGAGCCAGGTCGCCGACGCGCTGCAGCGCATCAGCCTGATCAACGAGGTGCAGCGGATCCAGCAGAGCCGCGAGGCCGAAGCCTACACCGCGCTGCAGCGGCTCTCGGCGGTGCTGCTTGGCTCGGCCACGTCGGGCGCCGCGGGCGAGCGCGTGGTGCGCGAGATGCTGAGCCACCTGCCCGCCCAATGGATTATCACCAATCATGCCGTCGGCGGCCGGCGGGTCGAGTTCGCGATCAAGCTGCCTGACAACTTATTCCTGCCGGTAGATAGCAAGGTCGTGGCGAAGGAAGAGCTTGCCGACCTCGACGGCGAAGCCGATCCGAAGAAGCGCGAGCAGATCGAGCGCGCCGTGCGCGCCGCCGTCCTCCAGGCCGCCGCCGATGTCCATCAGTACGTGGACGAGCGTACGCCGGGTTTCGCGCTCGCCGCGGTGCCCGACGCGGCCTATTCGCTGTGTGGCGCGATCCTCGCCGACGCCTTCCAGAAGCACCGCGCGCTGATCGTCCCCTATAGCCTGCTCGGCCCCTTCGTGTTGATGGTCTACGAGCAGCATCGTCAGACAGGGATGAATCTGGACGGCGCGCGTATCGCCAGGCTGGCCGCCGAGCTTGAGGGTCATCTGGAGCAGGCGCAGCAGGCGCTGAATCGCTCGTTTGCCGGCGCGATCACCCAACTGAGCAACGCCAGCGCCAGCCTGGGCCGCGAGCTGGCCGCCGCCGCTCAGGCGCTTGCCCAGCTCCGCGCGGCGGGCGGAGGCAGCGATGGCGAGCAGGACGCCGAGCGCCGCTGACTACCAGGAGAACGTCGCCGAGGCTCTTTCTTCCTGATATTGGCTGGCATCGTAGTCCCGTTTCTGCTGCACGGTATGACATCTGGAGAGGCGAACGATGATACCACCACCGACGGTTGATCTGAGTCGTGTGAGTGTGCTGTCCGAAATGGTGGTACGTGGCGGAAATGTCACCTGGAAGACGCAGAAGGACCTGGAGCAGGTGCGTGCCACGCTCAAGACCAAACTATGCGGGCGAGATGCGGCAGTATCCTGATACTGTGGGCATCTCCACGGTGTTCCGCGAAGGCGCTTCGCTCGATGAACTGGTGCGTGCTGGCCACTTCCCCCATCCCACAGTGAGCTATTCCATCGTACAGCGGCTGATCGCAGAGTTGGGTAGTGCCGGCTATGAGATGGTCCTCTCCATTACGCCGGTTCCCGAACTGCCCGACCATCACTCATTGGCGGTTGCCAAACGTGGCGTTGTGCAGATAGAGCTTCCTGACGACGCAGCGGACGCGTTGATTCGGGCCCTCATTGTGATTGATAATCCGTACCGACGGCAGAAATAGCTGTCTCAGGAGACGAATCCTATGCGCGAGATCATCAACGACCTCAACCTGATGGAAGATCAGCCGGATGGCTCGATTCGCGTTCCGCTAGGTCGTGAAGGGCGCACTCCTGGGCTGGAGGGGCTTGCGGACGGCGAGCGAGTGCTCATCATTCATCCCTTTAACCTGGCAGCGGAGGCAATTGTGCAGAGCGCGGTCCACGAGGGACGGCGATATTGGTATGCTATCCTGCCGGGTCTCAGCGCGATACGCGATATTGACCCTGATTCGCCGGCCAACCAGTCGCGTGCGGCGGTCACTGGTTCGGAGCGGAAGCAGTAGTAGATCGCCACGGGAGAGCGCACAAGCGGCAAATTGAAAAGGAGCATCCAGAGGGAGAGGTGAAGATGGACATCGCCACGGGACACTGCTTCGTGCAGGAAGATGGCATCGCATAAAGTGGGCGCCTGACACACATTGTAGACTGAGGAGACGATACCGATGAACGACGACCGCCCGGCGCCTCTCGCGCCCGAACTCGTCCGCGAATTCGTCGGCAACGCTCACGGCGACCTCGCCTGTGTGCGCGAGCTGTTGGCGCAGGAGCCGCGGCTCGTCAACGCCGCCTGGGACTGGGGCGGTGGCGACTGGGAGACGGGACTGGGCGCCGCGGCGCACATGGGGCGCGCCGACATTGCCCGCGAACTGCTTGAGCATGGCACGCGGCTCGACCTCTTCGCCGCCGCGATGTTGGGCGAGCTGGCCGTCGTCCGCGCCGCGCTGGAGGCCTTCCCCGCCGTGCTGCACACCCCCGGCCCGCATGGCATCCCACTCATCGCCCACGCGAAGGCTGGTGGCGAGGCGGCCGCACCCGTCGCCGCGTATCTCGAATCGCTGCTCGGCGCGTGAGGCACGGTTGCCAATCCCACGTGCTGGCGCTCAGGCTCACGCGAGATGGACGTAGCACGGCGATGTGCGTGCCGGCCTGTCCGCGCTCAGTCTCAGACCGCGCATCCCAGCCGCTGGGCCAGCTCGCGCGCGTGCTGCTCCTGGCGCCGGGCGCCTATCTCCTGATAGCTTGCCACCGCCTCGGTCAGCAAGATACAGCCGGCGTCGCGCTGCCCGCGCTGCTCGATCAGGAAGCGCCCGATCTCGCGCTTGGCGTCGGCGATATCGAGGCCGTTGCGCACCTCCTCGCCGATCTCTAGACTGTCGCGTAGCTCCTGTTCCGCCTGCTCCAGCTCGCCGCGCTGCTCGGCGATTAGCCCCCGGTAGCGGATGTTGACGCCAGAGCCGCGCCGGTTCTGCACCTGCCGAGCCAGTGCCAGGCTCTGCTGATAGAACCCATCGGCCTCTTGCCACTGCCCGCGCTCGAAGGCAATACGCCCCCGCAGCGCCAGATCGACCCCCTCGCCGCGGGTGTCGCGCACCTGCTGGCGGATCGGCAGACTCTCGTCCAGGTAGCGTGCGGCCTCGTCCAGTCGGCCCGCCTCGACCGCCACCAGGGCGAGCTGCGACAAATCCACCCCGATGCCCGGCAGGTCCTTGCTGGCCCGCTCGATCTCCAGACTCTGCTGGAAGTACTGCGCCGCTTGCTCGAAGTCGCCACGGTCCAGAAAGAGCCGGCCCAGTTGCGAGAGCGCGATGCTCTCGCCTTGGGCGTCCTGGATCTCTCGGTGCAGGGGCAGACACGCGCTCAGGTGTTGCTCGGCTTCTGCCAGGTTGCCGCGGGCCAGGTCGAGTTGCGCCAGCGACGAGAGCACCGCCGCGATGCCGCGCTTGTCTTGCACCGAGCGGGCAATCTCGAGGCTCTGCTGGAAGAGCTGCTCGGCATGGTCGAGCCGCCCGCGGGCCTGCTCGATGCGTCCCAGCAGCCCCAGGTCGAAGCCTTCGCGGCGTTTGTCGCGCATCTCGCGGCGGATCGCCAGGCTTGCTTCCAGGTGCTGTTGCGCGCGGTCCAGGTCGCCGCGCACACGTTCGAGCTGGCCCAGGTGTGAGAGTGCCGTCGCCTCGGCACGGGGGTAGCGCATGGCGCGCGCTTTCTCCAGACTCTGTTGGTAATAGCCCGCAGCCACGTCGGTGTCACCGCGCAGCCGGGCCACCTCGCCCAGATACCCCAGGTCGTCGGCCTCGCCCGCGCGATCGCCCGCTTTTCGCCGCAGTTCCAGGCTGCGGGTAAAGTACTGCTGCGCTTCTTCCAGGCGTCCGCGACCCTTTGCCATCTGCCCAAGCTGCGAGAGATCATACGCCTCGCCACCGAGATCGCCCTCCTCCTGGCGGATCTTCAGGCTCTGCTCGAACGAGTCCGCCGCAAGCTCCATGTCCCCCACCAGGCGTGCCATCAAGCCTCGCTGCGCCAGCACCCGGCCCTCGCCCCGCCGGTCGCCCAGCGCGTGCCGGATAGGCAGATTGCCCTCGATCGCATCGCGCGCGCGCTCGATTTGGCCGTCACGGCGCAGCGCCTGAGCATGCGCCAGCGCAAGGTCGGCTACCCGCAGCTTGTCGTCACGATGGTTGCTTCGCTGGGCAACGCGCTCGGCGGCTTCAATGGCGGGCGGCAGCCAACGCAAACTGTCATTGGTGGCGCCGCGGGCGTTCCACAGCACACCAAGCCCGACGGCGATCCCCGCCACCTGTTCATCCTCCTCACGCTGCGCGGCCCATTCCAATGCCATCGTGAGGTTAGCGGCGTCGGCGTCGAGCGCGTCGGGTCCCAGCGCCGCCATCGAAGCGCAGTAGCGCGCATAGTACGCCGTAAGCGCTTTGTACGCCCCTTCACGCTCGCGCTCGCGTCCCTGCCCCGGTTCGTGCTCGAACATGCCCACGGCGTACTCCCGCAGCAGCGGATACAAGCGCAGCCGGTCGCGATCACTCATTTCCGGGAGATCGTCGCGCGCCAGTCGTTGCACCAGGCCGGCATCTACGATTTGCCCCAGAACGGCCTCGGGACCCTGGATGCCAAGCCCCGCACCGAGAGCAATCGCGGCGTGCCAGCCAAACTCAGGCGACGCGAAGATCCCCAGCGCCGCGAACAGGCGCTGGCCGCCTGTGGGCAATTGCTCCACGCTGCGCCGCATCACCTGCGCGGCGAGCAACCTCCCGCTTGGGTCCTCGCCGTTCGCGTGCTGATCGCGCTCGATCTGGCGCGCCATCTCGTCAAGTGGATGGTGAGTCTGGCGCAGATACGCAGCGGTCAGCTCGATCAGCAGGGGGATGCGACGCAGCGCCGTCACGACGCGCCGCGCAGCCTCGCGCTCGTCTGTGCGTAGTTCAGCCTCCTGCCGCCCCAGGCGCTCAAAGAAGAGCTTCAACGCCGGAAGCTCCTGCAGCCCTGTCACCTCGAAACCACCATCGCTGCCCGGCAGCGCCTGGCGTGCGGTGAGGAGCACCGTCGCACCGGCTTCTTTCAGGGGTGCCGTGACCTGTTCGACCAGGGAAGGCTCGACACTGTCAATGATGACCAGTACGTCCTTGTCGGCCAGCAACTGTTTCGTGAGCGCCGCAAGCGCCTCGATATTGGATTCCTGTGGCACATCCTGTGGCGGCGCGAGCTGGACGAGGGCATCGCCGAGCACCGCCGCGGGATCGACTCTGCCCGCGCCCACCACCCAGGCGATGCCGTCGCGGTATCGGCCTTCAGCGCGCAGGCGTTCCGCCGCCGCCGCGGCCAGCGCGGTCTTGCCGATACCTCCAAGTCCGAAGACGGTAACCACCGCCCCGCGACCGCCGGTTCTGAGGCGATCTACCAGCGCGTCCAGTTCTTCCGCGCGCCCCACAAGGGGCTGGACCTGCCGCGGAATGGCACCGCCCCCGCCGGGTGCCCTCCGCGCTCCCGCCGCGCCCTCCTCGTCCTCCTCGATATCGTCCAACAATGCGCCGCCATGCACCTGCGGCAGCCCATTCATGATCAGCCGCTGGATCTCGTCTTCCAACCCGCGCAGGGTGTAGCGTTCGAGGAAGGCCTGGAGCGCGACATTGTTGACCAGCCACGGCATCCGAGCCGCAATTTCGGCCTCTCGCTCGCGCGTGTGCTCAGAAAAGGCGATATCGCCCTCACTGCCAGCAGGCATTCCTGCCGCGCGCCCGACGATGTCACCCTGCCAGAAGATCTGGCGTGTGGCCGCGTCTCGCCGTTTGGCCCGGAGCTCTAGATACCACGAGATCTCGGCGATGAACGCCCGCTGTTCTTGCAGCCGCGTGGCCTCTTCGAGAGCGACGTGGCACTTGGGCCAGCGCACCTGGAGCATCATCAGCAGGCAGAGCGCGTAATAGGTGCGATCATCTCTCAATTGGCGGCGGATCACCTGCGCGCTGACGGCCACAGCGTCGAGAAAGCGCTTGATATCACGCAGATTTCCTTCCGTTCCCTGCGTGATCAGCTCATGATAGTCGGGTTGACCCTGAAGATGTTCGAAGAGGGGGCCCAGCCGGCGAACCTCGATATTGACATCGAGGAATTCGCGCAGCGCCGCTGGACTCGGCCGCTGCAGCCGGAAGGTGTACTGAATGAGCTTCTTGAGATATGATTGCCCGTCGTAGCGCCGCTCGCGGTCGGCGATGCCTCGATTCGCGTTCTCGATGCTGCTCGCCACAATCCCTGAGTCGTAGCCGAAGACGAAGATACAGCCAGGCGTCTCAAAGAACAGCTTCATCATCTCGAGCACGCGCGCGATCTCCGTCGGCTGGCAGCGGTCGAGATCGTCCACGAAGATGACGGCGATCGGACGCCCCCCCGGTTGCTGCCCGGCCCAGGTGCTGATCACCTCCTGAAAGTCCGCCTCGAGCTGATTGCGGTACGTGGCATCATCGCCGAAAGCCGCGGCGATGAGCGTGCCGACCTGACCAATGCGTGCCGCCTGCCCGATGAGGTTGCCCGACTGCTTGATGAGATCGAGGCGTTCGCTGGATCGCGAGAAGAACCGGTTCCACGTCTTGGGGGGAAAGCCGGTGATGATGGTGCTCATGAAGGCGCGCTGGATATCGTCGCGGCGGTACTTCCAGGCATTGAACCAAATGGTGAGGCATCCGTGCTGCTCCAGCCATTGCCGCAGGAGCCACATCGTCGAGGACTTCCCCATCCCCCACTCGGCGTCAATCGCCAGCGTGAACGAGGTGGCGTGAGCCTGGAGAATCTGCTTGCCAATGATCTCCACGAACTCCCCGATGCCAAGCGGATCAGGCTCACCGACCTGCTCCTTCGGCCAACGGTATGCCCGGTCACCATCCATGCGGTACTGGTCGATCTCGTCCGGCGGGGCGGTCACAACTGGTCCCGGCCTGCCTCCGCGACTGGCGCGCGATCGCACCTCAAGCACGACGAGCACGACCAAGAACACGACGATGAGGACGATGATCGCCGCTCCGATGACATCCACCACCTGGCCGGTGATAGGAGGAAGGGGAAATCCAGTCCCCGGCCCTCTGGAGCCTGGCCCCGTTCCCTGCCCTGGGGCATGTGGCGCGATCCAGAGGACCCCGGCGCTTGCGGGGAGAATCGTGCTATCGCAGCCTGCCGAATGTGACTTCTGCTCGCACGTTTGCCTGGCACGTGGCGGGCGCCCGGCAGGCGCCCTAAGCCTCTGGATGCCGCCCTGCCCAACATCCATATCGCCCCCTCCCCCCTCTTCACGCGCTCGGTACGGCAGATCGAGGATCGGGGTCGAGTATGCCAGAGACAGGCGAAAAAAGCAACAGGAGCATAAGCCGGCAGCATCCTGCCCGCTTGACATCGCAGGATGCGCGTGTCTATAGTACGGGCGCCATTTTCTGGCATGATGCCCATTATGTCGCCACCCGTTCCGTTCAGCATCGAGGTCTGCCCCATGGCGCTGCGCAAAATCTACACGCTCGATCATCCCGTTCTGCGCCGCAAAGCGAAGAAGATATCCCGCTTTGATCCCTATATCGAGCGTCTCGTCAGCGATATGTTCGAGACCATGCGCGCCGCCCCCGGCGTCGGCCTCGCCGCGCCCCAGATTGGCGAATCGATCCGTGTGCTGGTGGCCGAGTACGAGGATCAGAGCGTGGCGCTGGTCAACCCGGAGATCATCAAGCGTGGCGAGGAGATGCTGCTGGGCACCGAGGGCTGCCTGAGCATCCCCGGCGTGGTCGGCGAGGATGTGCCGCGTCACGCCACGGTGACCGTCAAGGCCCGCAATCCGCGCGGCAAGGAAATTCGTGTCAACGCTGAGGGCTGGTTCGCGCGCATCTTGCAGCACGAGATCGACCACCTCGACGGCGTGCTCTTCATCGATCGCATCCCCAAGGAGAAGGTGCGTCCGGTCGAGGAGGATGAAGTGGTGCAGGAGGCCGAGGTGGAGTCCACCGCGCCGCGGCGCAGGGGCGCGAAGAGCGCGCGAGGCGACGGCATGAGCGGCAAAAGCGGCAAGGGCGATGGCAGGAGCGCCGGAAATGTTAGCAGCAGCGGCAAAAACGGCAAGAGCAGCGCCCTGACGCCGGAGCACAATGAGCGCCCCGCACCCACGCGCGCGAAAGCCGCGGGCGCCTCTCCCGCGTCCCGCGGCCGTACAGAGGCCAGCTCGACCTCTGCCTCCGCGCCTGGCTCTCCCGCGCCTCGTGGTGGAGAGGCGAGGCCCGCTTCGCCGCCCTCCCCGGCGGCTGACGACACCACAGATACCACGGGAGGCGCGTCATGAGCGGTGCCCGCGGCAAATACCACATCTGGACCGTCGGCTGCCAGATGAATCAGGCCGACTCGCAGCGTGTCTCGAGCATCCTCGACCGGCTCGGCTGGGAGGAGGTGCCCGAGATGGACGCCGCCAACCTCGTCGTGCTCAACACGTGCAGCGTGCGCGAGCAGCCGGAGCGCCGCGCGCACGGCCAGCTCTCGCTGCTTTCGCACGCCAAGAAGCGCCGCGAAGACCTGCTGGTGGCGATGATGGGCTGCATGATCGGCAACGCGCGCCAGCTCGAAGACCTCAAGCACCGCTACCCCGTCGTAGACCTCTTCTTCAAGGTCGAGCAGGCCGACATTCTGCCGCGCTTCCTCGAAGATCGCTGGACGCCGATCGCCGGCGAGGGCTGCGTGGACGTGGCCGACCTCGGCGCGCCGCGCACGATCGGCGTCTCGGAGCGGCTGCCGGTGCTGCCGCTGGCGCCGGAGCCGATCCCGACTGCCGACGCCCCGCTCACCATCGGTCGCCGCAGCAACGGCGGGTCTGCGTCGGCGTCCGGCGCGATGGCGGTCAACTTCCGTCCCGGCGCGCGCGAGCTGCACTACCCCACCACCGGTCAGGTCGGCTTCAAGCCGGCCCAGCCGACAGCCTGGCTGCCGGTCATCCTGGGCTGCAACAAGGTTTGCTCGTACTGCATCGTACCCTCGCGGCGCGGCCGCGAGCGCAGCCGCCCGCTGGACGAGCTGCTGACCGAGGCGCGTGAGCTGGTGGATGGCGGCGCGCGCGAGCTGACGCTGCTGGGCCAGACCGTTGAGGCCTACGGCCTTGACCTGCCCGATCAGCACGAAGACCTCGCCGACCTGATGGAGCACCTGAGCGCCATCGAGGGGCTGGAGCGCATCCGCTTCATGACCTCGTACCCGCGCCACTTCACCGACAAGATGGTCCACCAGATGGCTGCGCTACCCAAAGTCTGCGAACACGTCAACATCCCCGTGCAGCACGGCGACGACGGCATGCTGGCGCGCATGCGCCGGGGATACACGCTCGCCGAGTACCGCACGCTGATCGACAAGCTGCGTGCGTGGTGGCCGGGCGTCTCGCTCTCCACCGACGTGATCGTCGGCTTCTGCGGCGAGACCGACGAGGAGTTCCAGCACACGCTCGACCTCATCGAGGAGATCCGCTTCGACGTGGTGCATGTGGCCGCCTACTCGCCGCGTCCCGGCACGCTCAGCTTCAAGTGGCAGGACGACGTGCCGCTGGCGGTCAAGCGCGAGCGGCTGCACGCGGTGGAGCAGGTGCAGGAGCGCATCGCCCGCGAGCTCAACGCGCCCTATCAACAGACCGCGCAACAGGTGCTGGTCGAGGCGCATCAGGTGGCGGGCGGCGAGCACCAGTGGCGTGGCCGCACGCGCACCAACAAGCTTGTCTTCTTCCCTGCCGGGCGTCCAGTGGACGCCCCTACGGATGGCTTTCCCACATCCGATCCCCAGTCCGCGCCGGCGGACTTCGCGGCCGCAGGCCCTCCAGGCGCGGTTTCAACCGCCGGCCAACCGGCAGCGATCGCCGGCTCCGCTGGCGCGGTTTCAACCGCCGGCCGCGACCGCATCCGCCCCGGCGACCTCGTCATGGTACAGATCGATAAGACCACGCCGTGGTCGTTGCAGGGTCGTCTTCTCACACAGTAATATCTGCGATTGCATCCCGTCCCATCTCACCGTCCCTGCCCTCCAAGGAGGACTCCGCCGCGATGACCCAAACGATGTATCAGCCTGAAGAGCGCGAGCGCGTGCGCCGCAAGCTCAACGAGCAGGCGATTGACGCCGCGCTCAAGAGCCAGTGGGAAGACGCCGTCGAGCTGAACCAGCGGCTGCTTGGCCTCATGCCGCAGGACCTCAGCACACTCAACCGGCTCGGCAAGGCACTCAGCGAGCTGGGCCGCTATGCCGAAGCGCGCAAGGCCTACAGCGATGCGCTCGAGCTGGACCCCACCAACAATATCGCCCGCAAGAACTACGACCGCCTCGCCCCGCTCGCCGAGGCCGACACCGCCGGCCCGGTCGCCCACGAGCGCATTGACCCGCGGCTCTTCATCGAGGAGACGGGCAAGACCGGCTTCACCAACCTCATCGATCTGGCCGCGCGTGACGTGCTCGCGCGCCTGACCGCCGGCGACCAGGTCTACCTGGATCGCGAGGGCGCGATCCTCTACGTCAAGAATGCCAATGGCGACCGCATCGGTCGTGTCGAGCCGCGACTGGCTGCGCGCCTGATCAAGTTCATGGATGGCGGCAACAAGTACGCCGCCGGCATCGCCGACCTCGGCGACCACATCGTGCGCATTATCATCCGCGAGACCTACCAGGCGCCCGACATGTTCGGCAAGGTGAGCTTCCCCGCGCAGGGCGGCGAGGTCACGCGCGGCTACATCAAAGACACGATGCTGCGCTACGAGCTGGAGGAGGAGGAAGGCGAAGAAGACGAGTACACCGCCGACGAAGAGGAAGAGGCCGAAGAGGGCGGAGAGCAAGAGTTCGAGGAGCCGGAGTTCCGCGAGCCTGAAGAATAGCAGAGGAGCAGCGGAGGTAGTATGTACAAGACCAAGAAAGTGGCCTGGCACAAGCATCTCAAGAAGATGCACAAGGCGCATGACAAGGCGCATTCCAAGATTGTCGCGGGCGGACAGGCTCGCCCAGCTCGCCCGGCTCGCGCTTCGCAAACGTCCACGCGCTCGGCCGCGGCGCGCCGCTAGCCGCGTGGATCGCTGCCTGCCGCCGCCGGGCGCATGGCATGCGCCCCTACGCGGTTCTTTGGCACCCTCACATCCCGCGGGGCGAGAAGGCCTGGGGGAGGAGAGCATTCCTCTTCTCGTTTCCCCTCGTCCCGCATCCGTAGGGGCGTCCGGTGTACGCTCTCCCTGCCAGGCGGCGAGGATCGAGGCGCCGCATGAGCGGTAGCGGCCCGGTCACGGTGCGCGAGCTGCTCGACGTGCTGCGCCGCTGGCAGGCGCGCCCGCTCGCTGGCGCGGCGGGCCTCGACCGGCCCGTGACCTGGGTGGCGACCATGCGCGCTCGGTTGCCGGCGTTCGAGGGCTTGCAGCGCGGCGAGCTGGCCTTGATCTCGCTGCCCGTGCTGCGGGCGCTGCGGGCGCAGCTCGTCAGCCTCTCGCTGCCGGCTGCTGTCGCCCAGCTCGCCGATCAGGGTGTCGCGGCGATCGCGCTCGGCGGCCTGCCCGAAGATACCCCCCTGCCGCGCGACGAGGCGCTCGCGCTCGACGCGGCCCGCGCGCTGGCCGATGAGCGAGCTGTGCCGCTGCTCGCGCTCCCTGGCACATATCTGGGCGAGGTTGAGCAGGCGCTGATCCTCCACCTGATGGCACGGCGCGAGCAGCAGCCACGAGCGACCGCGGAGCCAGGACCCACCGAGACGGCGCGCCTGCGCGAAAGTCTGCGCGCCGAGGCGCTCGACGCGCTGCTCAGTGGCACCTACGCCAGCGAGGAGGCGATGCGCGCGCGCGCCGCGCAGCTTGGCTACGACCTGACCCGCCCGCACGCGGTGCTGCTGATCGACCTCGCGCCGCAGCTCCAGCCCAGCGGCGGCATCGAGTCGCCCGCGGCCGGACAGCCAGGTGCCCTCGCGAGTGCGGCAAGCGATCCTGCGACCTTGCGGCTCGCCGACCAGATTGCCACGACGCTGGGCGGCTGGGTGCGCATCCCTTCGGACGCGCGCGTCGAGGCGTTGCTGGCGCTTGGACGCTTCGAGCGTGGCGCCGCCGAACTGGCCGAGCGTGTGGCGGCGCTGGTGCCACGGGTGCTGAGTGCGCGTGGCGGTCGCGAGCGCGTTGGGCGTTGGGCAGCCGGGCTGGGCGAGGCGGCAACCGTGCCGGGGCAGGTCCATCGCAGCGCCGCCGAAGCCCGCGACGCCGCGCGGCTGGGGCTGCTGGTGCTGGGACCCGGGCACGTCGCGCGGCCCGCCGACCTGGGCGTCTATCGGCTGCTGCTGGCACTGCGCGAGACCGCCGCGCTCGGCCCATTCGTCACCCAGACCCTTGCGCCGCTGCTGGCCGACCGCCGCAACGGTGACGCGCTGATCCAGACGCTCGACGTGTTCTTCGCCTGCAACGGCAACCTCTCCGCCGCGGCGCGCCAGCTCCACCTACACCGCAACTCGCTGCTCTATCGCCTGCACCGCGCCCGCGAGCTGCTCGGCCACGACCTCGACGACCCCGAGCTGCGCCTCGCGCTGCAGCTCGCCATCAAGGGCCGCCGCGTGCTGGATCTCTAGGGGGCCGAAACGTCATACCCGCCGTTGCGCCCCCGCCACGGCAGGAGTATACTGAGGCGGCTGTATCCACGCGAGAGGGGACCGGAGCGAATGCCATCTTCCAAGAGCGCGACGCCAGCCACGGCGTCCAAGAACGGCCAGAAGCGCGCCGTCGCGCCCGCATCGAAAGCCAATACACCACCTACACCACCGCGCGCGGAGGGTAAAGCGGCGTCTGCCGCACGGCCGGCGTCGAGCGCCTCCGAGCGCCAGGCGCTTACCCGGCGGCAGGCACGCGCCTGGCAGCGTGCGGAGGAGCGCCGCCGTCGCACGATCACCAGTTGGAGCGTCCTCGGCATCCTGGTGGCGATTGTGGTGATCGCCGTGTTGGTCGTCAAGCAGCCATGGACGGGTCTGTTCTCGTCGCACGGCGCGAGCAAGACCACCTCGGGCTGCCCGGCGCCCACGGCGACCGCCATCGGCCCGGTCCCGGCGATTACGCCGCCCGCCTCGCCGCCCGCCGTGCGGGGCACGACCAAGACCACTGGCGACGGCCTGAAAGAGATCGACGTCACCGTGGGTTGCGGCGCGGTGGTGCAGGCCGGCCAGACGGCGGTTGTAGAGTACACCGGCTGGGTGGAGAGCACCGGCAAGCTCTTCGATAGCTCGTTCGAGCACCAACCGAGCGAGTGCAACGGTACCGTGGCGAACACTTGCAGCTTCGCGCTCAGTCAGGGCAGCGTGATCCAGGGCTGGGTCGAGGGCGTCACGGGGATGAAGGTCGGCGGCACGCGTCGCTTGATCATTCCGCCGGCGCTGGCCTACGGTGCGCAAGGCTCGCCTCCGGCTGTGCCCCCCAACGCGACGCTGATCTTCGATATTACGGTCATCGGCGTCCAATAGGCGACACCAGGCGACACACGCGCTCATCTCGGCGCCGGATTCCATCGCGAGTCCGGCGCCGTGCTGTGTCTGGCGCTCGCCCCCTGGACGCCGCCGCGCCAACGTGCTATGCTCGCCATGCGCCGCAACCTGGCGGCGCCGTCCCCGTTGTGGGTGGCAGGCGGAGGGGGAGGTGTGGTGCGGATGGACGAGCGCCCGGCGAGTGAAGATGTCTTTCGTGGGCGACGTGTCACCGTGCGGGTGGAGACGCTGCCGGAGCCGAACGGCGGCACCACACGCTTCGAGATTGTCCAGACCGCCGACGCGGTGGCGGTCGTCGCTGTGCGCCGCGGATCGTCGGGGTCGGGGGCGCACGAGGTGCTGCTGGTGCGCCAGCTGCGCCCCGCGGTCGGCCGCGAGCTGTGGGAGATTCCGGCCGGCATCATGGATCATCCCGGCGAGGATGATCCAGCCGTCACCGCCGCGCGCGAGCTGGCCGAAGAGACGGGCTACGCCGCCGACGAGTGGCGTCTGCTGACGCGCGAGCTACCCTCGCCGGGCTTCTCGACCGAGGCGATCAGCATCTTTCTGGCGACCGGCGTGCATCCGGCGGCTGGCGCGCTGGCCGGCACGCCCAGCGATCCCACCGAGATCGAGCGCGTGCGCTGGGTCTCGCTGGCGGGCGCCCTGCGCGACGTGCAGAGTGGCGCACTCGACGATGGCAAGACGGTGCTGGGGCTGACGCTGGCCGCGGCGGCGCTGGGGGAGCTGGGCAACGAGGGGCAAGGGCAGCAAGGGGGGCAGACGACGATGCCACTGGATCCGACAAATATCCCCTTTCAACGACGTCGGGGCGAGGAAGAAGTCATCCTCGACCGCAGCGAGCAGCTTGAAGAGGAAACCATTGGCGAGGGTGGCGGCATTCGGCGTGATTCCGCGCTCAAGCTGGACAACATGCTTCTGGAGGAGTTCAACTACGCCAACGTCACCGCCTACCAGGCGATGGAAGACCGGGCGCGGATGTTCAACCTGTTCCTGATCCTGATCGGCGTGGTGGCATCGGCGGTATTCGCCATCTATCAGGTCGGCAACCAGATCGGCGACGACCAGACGAGCCTGACAATCTTGGTGGTGGTATTGCTGCTGATCGGGGCGTTCCTGAGCGGCGTCTTCTTCGTGATGCAGATCCAGGTGCGTCGCGCGTGGCGTCAGAGCGCGATCGCCATGAGCACGATCAAGGAATATTACATCCACCACTTCAAGGTGACGCTGCCCGATGTCGAGCGTGCCTTCGCCTGGCGGCTCAGCACGATTCCGGCGAGCGAGCGGCGGGGCAGCACGACCTACATGGTCTGCTACACGGTCGCTTTCTTGGGCGCGGTATGCCTGGGTGCTGCTGTCGGTGTAGGTTATGCTACTTGGCTGCTGAGAGCCGTTAGCGCGCAGGTGCCACTGTCCCTCGAGGCGCAGCCCTGGGTGCTGGGTATTATCGTCGCCCTGGTCTACGTGCTCTTCTTCACGCGCTACTTCCGCCGCGCCCTGAATCCCAAGAAAGAGCGCAAGCAAATCACGAAGGCTGAGAAAGCCGCGGGCGTGTAACACCCGGCTAGGCTACGTGCCGCCTCCGTTGCCATCGTCCGCCCCCACTGTCGCCGCTTCCGCCTCGGCAGTGTCGGCAACTGTGTCTGCGTCCGTTTCCGCTTCCGCAGCGTCCTTGCCTGCCAGCACCCGCGCCAGAATGCCCTCGCGGTCGCGCAGCCGTCCGCCGCTTGCGCCGCGGTGCCACAGCAATAGCTCGGCGGCGATCGCCAGTGCGATCTCGTCGGGCGTCTCGGCGCCCAGGTCCAGCCCGATCGGCGCGCAGACGCGGGCGAGCTGCTCCCGCGGGAGGCCCTCCTTCAGCAGCGTGCGGAAGATTTGGCGCA
>DASVAA010000256.1:0-13231 GCA_036376595.1 Ktedonobacterales bacterium
CGGCGCTCTCGCTGGCGGCTATCCGCACCAGCTTCAATGCCGCCGATGAGCCGGGCGAGCGCAAGCACATCCTGCGCGACGTGGTCGAGGGGCTGCGCTACGTGCTGCGCCATCCGGTGCTGCGCAACATCTCGGCGATGATGGCAATGGTGAACTTCGTCGCCACGACCACCGGCACCCAGCTCGTACTGTTCGCCAAGACCCGCCTGGGCGCCTCCAACGCGCAGGTAGCATGGCTCTACGCCGCCGGCAGCATCGGCGTGGTGGTGCTTTCGCTGCTGGCGGGCCCGCTGCGCAAGCGCTGGAGCTTCAGCCAGGTGGCGCTGGGCGCGCTGATGCTCTCCGGTATCCTCACCGTGGCCTTCGCGCTGCAGCGCAACTACTGGGTGGCGTTACCGCTGTGGGGCCTGGAGGGCGGTTTAGGCATCCTCTTCAACATCAACACCGGCAGCTTGCGCCAGGCCATCGTGCCAAACGAGATGCTGGGGCGCGTCATCAGCATCGCGGGGGTGCTGGCGTGGTCGGCGATCCCGCTCGGCGCGCTGCTGGGCGCGGCGGCGATCGAGCGCACGGGCAACGTGACGCTGGTGTTTGCCGCAATCGGTGGGCTGGTGATCCTGATCCCGCTAGTCTTCTCGTTCACGGCGTTGGGCCACGCCGAGCGGTATATCCCGAAGTCTACGGGCGGCGGAGCTTGAGAGAAGTGCTATATCGCGGCGTCGTCTCCGTGGTTGGCATCGCCAACGGGGCGCGGATGGTCCGTGCGATCGAGCATGCGCAGGCCGCGGCGCGGTGTTTCGCGTCGTGCGCGGTCCGCATCACGCTGGTCGCCGGTCTGCCGTTGGCGCGGCGGGGCGAGGTAGTAGCTGGCGACGAGCGCGAGGCCAACGGCGAGCGGGATCAGGCCGGGCAGCAGCCAGGGGCCGAGCCGGCCAGGCACAGCGCTGAAGGGCGGCGGCAGCAGATAGCCCAGGGTATAGAGGCCGACCGTGACGGCGAAGCCGACCATCGTGGTGATCAGGCCGCCACGCAGCAGCGCGGCCCGCGGAGGCGTACGCGTCGTCTCGTCGGGCACCAGGCCATGCTCGATCATGCTCATGTGCTCGCGGTGGTCGAGGTAGCGCACGAAGAGGATGAAGCCCAGGAACAGGGCCAGCGCCCCGATCCACTCGAGTCCGACGATGGTCAGATCGTTCATAGGGTAGGCGTCTCCTCTACGACGGCGCGAGCGCGGGCTGGCTTGCGTCTTGTATCATACTCCGCAGAGCGTCCGCGCCGCGCGAATGTTTCATCGTCCGGTGAGCGGGGGTGATCTGGCCCGCCATCTGCGGAGCGTGCCAGCCATAGGCGAGGCGGCAGCGCGCGGAAGACGGCGAGGGCGACACGTGGACCAGCGAAACATTAGCGGCGCCGAACCGCTCCAAACCGGCATGCACGACGAATGGGCGCTTGGCGGCGCACCGGGAATCCACGGCGCTGAGAGCGCGGCACTGCCCGCGCTCGACGGCACCGCGCGTCCGCTTGCGCCCGCACCGAGCGACGCCGGGCTGGTGGCGCGCGCGCGCGAAGGCGATCAGGAGGCGTTCAGCGCGCTGGTGCGGCTGCATCAGCGCCAGGTCTACGCGCTCGCGCTGCGCATGCTGCGTAACTCTGAGGATGCGGTCGAGGCGACGCAGGAGGTCTTCCTGGCCGCCTGGCAAGGACTCGCGGGCTTCCGTGGCGACGCGCGCTTCGCCACCTGGCTCTATCGCATCGCCTACAACCACTGCTTGAAGGTCGCCGAGCGGCAGCGTCGCGACGCCACGGTGCGCGCCGAGCTGGCCGCCGAATCTGCCCGCGCCTGGAGCGCCGAGGGGGCGCTGAGCGCGCGGATCGCCTCTGATGCCGAGCGCGCGATGCGCGAGCGGGTGCGCGGCGAGATCGCCAATCTGCCGCCGAAGTATCGGGCCGTGCTGGTGCTGCGTCACCTCAACGAGCTGAGCTACGAAGAGATGGCCGAGGTGATGCGCGTGCCCATCGGGACGGTCAAGACGCAGCTCTTTCGCGCGCGGGCGCTGCTGAAGGAGCGGCTGGAGGCGCTGGGACGCTTCCGCGACGAGGGCATCAGCCGGGCGGGCGAGCTACGCGCCGAGATCGAGGCCGGACTGCGCGGGATTCTGGAGCGCGGGCGCGAATCGCATGCGGAGGGCGAGCTATGAGGGGTGAGTGTCGCAGGGCCAACACCTGGCTCCAGCTCTATATAGATGGACGGCTCGACCCGCGCCAGCTCCCCGCGCTGGAGGCGCATCTGGATAACTGCGCCGAGTGCCAGGCGGCGCTGGGAGCCTACGAGTTGGTCGCGCAGTCCGCGGGCCTGCCGGAAGGCGCGCCTGATCCGGTGCAGCTCACCGCCGCAATTATGGCGCGCATCGCCGACTACGAGGCTCAGAAGCAGCAGCAACTGGCGGCGCAGCGGCAGTTCGCGCTGCGCTGGGCCGACGCGCTGCTGGCCGCGCTGCTGGCGACGTTGAGCACGTTGGTCTTCGCGCTGCTCAATCCCGGCGTGCGCGCGACGCTGGCGCACACGTTCCCGCTGGCAGCGACGCTGCTGGGCGCGCCTGGGCCGGGCGCCATCGCCTGGAGCGCATGGATCGTGTGGATCGCAAGCGGGACCGGCCTGACGCTTCTGCTCGCGGGGGCCGAGGTGCGCGCGGCGTGGCGCAAGCGACTGGCGGCGCGGCTGGGACAGTGGCAGCGGCCGCAATGGCCCACGCTGCGCGGCGTGTAGGGTAAAGGCGCGGCGATCATGCCTCCCGCGAGCGGCCTGGTGCGCATCGGCGCGGGGCAGCGCGCGCGGGTGGCGGCGCTGCTGGCGCGGGCCTTCCAGGACGATCCGCTGACGGCCGCCGCGTTGCCCGATGCGGCGCTGCGCGCAAGGGATCTGCCGGGGCTAATCGGACTGAACGTGCGCTACGCCGTACGGTACGGCGAGGCCTACGCGACGCCAGGCATGGAGGGCGCGGCGCTGTGGCTGCCGCCCGGCCGCACGCGGGTCAGCACCGTCGGGATGCTACGCGTGGGGGCACTGGCGGCGCCGCTGAGGGTGAGCTGGGCCACGCTGCGGCGTCTGGCGGCGCTGGAGGCGCAGACCGACCGGCTGCACCGGCACCACGCGCCGATGCCCCATTGGTATCTCTCGCAGATCGGCGTCGAGCCGGCGCTGTGGGGACGTGGCTTCGCCGGCAGGCTGTTGGCACCGATGCTGGCGCGCATGGATGCCGAGCGCATGCCCTGCTACCTCGAGACGGCCAGGGAGCGCAACGTCACGCTGTACCAGCGCTTTGGCTTCACCCTGGCGGCCGAGCGCGCGCTGAGCGGCGGCCCGCGCGTCTGGGCGATGCTGCGCCTGCCGTCGATCTGAACGTGTGGGCGATGCGCATAGGCAGAGACGGGGCAACGTGCTACACTCCATCTGACATGGTGCCAGCGTATGCCAATATGACCGTGTATCGAGGAGCAGAGCCGTGAGAGAGGATGCAGCGCGCCCGGCAGCGGGAGGGCTGGTGCGCGTGCCGCGCTGGGCCTATTGGGCGGTGACGATTCTGTCGCTGCTGCTGGGGGCCGAGGCGGTTGTACGCGGCACGCGTACCGTTCTAACGGTTGCCGACAGCGATCTCACCAACTTCTTCCTGCCGTCGGCGAGCTACATCCTGCGCGGCGATCCATGGCACATGTACGCCGCGCGCGGGGTCGGCCTGATTGCCAATGACTCTCCGCCGCTGAGCATGTTCCTCTACGCGCCGCTGCTGGCGCTGGCACGCGCAGTGGGCTTCGCGGCAAATTATGGCCAGGTGATCACCTTCGTCTCGCTGCCGTTCATCGTAGTGGTGCCGCTGCTAGGGCTGCTGGTGCTGGCCGCGCTGCGCCGGCTCTACCCGCAGATGCCCGACACGCAGCAGTTTCTGGCGTACGTGCTGGTGGTACTCTCGCCGCTGGTCTGGCTAGCCATCGGGAGCTGGTATCACCCCGAACAGCCGCTGATGGTGTGCTTCGTCGTCGGCGCGGCGATCGCGCTGCAGGGGCGCCGCGAGTGGCTGGCTGGACTGCTGGCGGGGCTGGCACTGCTCACCAGCACGACGGCGATGTTTCCGCTGCTGGCGCTGGGCCTCTTGCCGCTGCTGGAGCGCCGCTGGCGTGTTACGGCGATCTTTGGGGGCGTCGCCATCGTGGTCGCGGGGATCGGCATGGCGCCGTTCTTCCTCTTCGACCGCCCCGACACGACGTATTCCTTCTTGACGTGGCGCGGCGGCGCGGAGATCGGCGGCAACTCGATCTGGACCGTCTTTGCCTCGTCGAGCGCGACAGGCATCCGTCATACGGTCAACGCCATCGCCAAGCGGCTGGATACGCCCAGTATGCTGATCTTCGTGGCGGTCGTCTCGGTGCTGGCCGTACGCAGGCTGCGTGTGTCGGTGTATAGCCGCGATGTGTGGGCGGTGATGGCGCTCGCCGCGCTGGCCGTGCCGATGCTCTCCAAGAGGGTCTGGCCCTACTACTATCTGGAGCCGTTCATCTTTCTGCTGGTGTGGGAGTTCAGCACTATGCACGACCGGCTTGCGGGGCTGTGGCGCTGGCCGGTGCTGAGCGTAGGCTTCCTGGTGGTGGCGGCAACGCTCGCGCAGTATGTCGGCCTCCAGAGCGTCGGTGCGCTCGACCGCATTGTGCTCGGCCTGCTGGAGTTCGGCTCGATGCTGGCTTTCGTGGCGGCCATCTGGATGCGGATGCGCGCGGCCAAGCCAGATGTATCGCCAGGGCCGGCGGTGCCGGCGGCCGGCGATCCACGAATGGCGCTGAGCGCTGCCGGCGGGCGCATGCCCTTGCCGGACCCCGCGGCGGTGGCGAGCGCGCAACCGCTCCGACCGGGTGGTGGACAACGCCCCGCGCCGGGACCCGCGCCTGCGCCGCAGTCCGTGTGGATGGGTGGCGAGCGCATGCCGCAGATGCCCGATCAGGGTCAGATGCCCGTGCAGCCCGTGCAGCCCGCGCCGCCGCCTCGCGGCTACCCCGGCGCCTATCCCGCTTCACCGCAGCCTCAGCCGCAGGTGCTCCCCGGCTCCGATGGCGCGCCAGGTCGCATGCCACCGCGACCGCCCGAAGGCTGGCGCGGCGGTCCTCCGCGCACGAACGGCGCTGGCGCGAACGGGGCCGGCATGGGATGGCCGGCATCGCCGGAAAATGGCGGCCGGGGATACCGGTGAGCGGCGCGACCGCCGCGGCGGACTCCGCGTGGCGGCGCGTGACTGCCGAGTTGCGCCGTGGCACATCCTGGTGGTCGCGGCACCCGCTGCTGCTGAGCGCATGCGGCGTCGAGGCGTTCCTGTTGGGATTGGTGGCAGTGGCCCCGATTGGCGGCGTCGCGCAAACGATCTCGCCGCTGGCGCGCATCTGGCCGTTCTTGCTGCTTCCCTCGCGGCTGATCTTCGGCCCGGAGCTAGTGGACAGCAGCGTGCCGCCGGAGCGCGGCTGGCCGGCGCTGGCGCTCTACGCGGCGCTGCTGGTCGGGGCGGGCTGTGTCGCCGCGCTGCCGCTTGTGCTCAGAGCGAGAGTGACGGAGCACGCGGAGGGCGCGGAGCTTCGCGGAGGACGCGGAGAAGAGAAAGCAGAGATCCACCACGGAGGGAACGGAGGAAACAGAGGGCAGAGCGGAGGGGGAGCAGAGAAAACGCGAAGGACGCGAAGCGAGCGCGAAGATCGCGAAGAACGAGAGGGAGGGAGCGGACTGAGGGATAACCCCGCTGCCTCGCCCTCTCCCTCCGTTTCCTCTGTGGTGAGTTCTCCCTCTTCTGGCCGCCGCGAGCTGTGGGTCGTGCTCGGAGTGGCGGCGGCACTGGGGCTGACGCTGGTGCTGCTGCCCGCGCTGCCCTCCGACGACGTGTTCAGCTACATCCTCTACGGCCGCATCAGCGCGATCCACGCCGCCAATCCGCTGCTCGTGACGCCGTCGAGCTTCCCCGGCGACCCGTTCCTGCGGCTGGTCTTTTGGCAGGGCACGCGCTCGGTGTATGGGCCGGTCTGGCTGCTGGTCTCTGCGGCGCTGACCCATCTGGCCGAGGCGCTGGGCGGCTCGCTCGCCACGTACGTGCTGCTCTACAAGCTGCTCGGCTTCGGCGCGCATCTCGCTAACGCCGCGCTGATCTGGGCGACGCTTGGCCGTCTCGCGCCGCGCCGGCAACTGTTGGGCACGCTGCTCTACGCCTGGAATCCCCTCTGCCTGCTCGAATTCTGCGCCAGCGCCCACAACGACGCCCTGATGCTGACCTTCGCACTGGCGGGCGTCTACTGCCTCGTCCGCCGCTGGGAGGTCCCCGCGCTGATCGCCTTCGGGCTGGCGATCGGCGTGAAGTACGTGCTGCTGGCGCTGGTCCCGCTCTACCTGATGCTCGTGCTGCGCGAGCGGCTGCGACGTAGCGCAGGCGAAGGCGAGAGCGTGCGCGCGGCGATTGTGGCGGTTGTGTGGCGCGCGGCGCTGGTGCTGGGGGTCGTGGCGCTGACGGCCGCACCCTTCTGGGCCGGTCCCAAGACGCTGGGGGCGATTCTCGGCTCGCCGCCCGCGCAGCAGCTCGACAACTCGCTGCTCGAGATGGCGCAGTGGCCGCTGCGGGCACTGGCGCAGGCAGCGGGGATGCCCAGCGCGGCCGCGGCGACGGCGGTGCAGAGCGGACTGAAGCTGATCGGCCTGGCGCTCTTCGTCCTCGTGTGGCTGCGCGCGCTGTGGCGCACGCGCGGGCTAGAGAGCATGCTGCGCGGCTGGGGCTGGGTGCTGCTAGCTTACGTGGTGGTGGGCAGCGGCTGGTTCTGGCCGTGGTACGCGACGTGGATTGTGGCGGTGGCGGCGCTGGTGGAGTGGGGCGAGCTGAGCGTCGCGGCGCTGCTGCTGGCGGCGGGCGCGACCACGCTCTACGCCTTCCTGCCGCTGTACTCGGCCGGGGTGTACGGGGTGCGCGCGCTGGTGGCGTTCGGTCCGGCGCTGGGCTGCCTGTTGTGGCGCCATCGCCGCTGGGTCCGGCGGCGCGCGATCGCGGCGGCCGGCGCGTGGGGGACCTGGAGCAATCGCTGGGGCAAAGCGCGCGTCATCGGCGGCAAGGGGCGGTAAAACGCGGCGTGCGCCCACTGCGTTCGGTGACGGTCTGCTATCTTAGCACCGGGTTCCCGTCGGGCCGGATGAACCGGGCGTGTATGCATGTCGTGCCGTCGCCGCTTGCATGGCGGGACGCAAGACGCGCCGGTAGGCGTCTGTCTGGAGCAGCTCGCCTGGGTCGTATTGGTCCTTGAGGGCGCAAAACCGGACCAATGCCGACATGTCAAGCGCTTGGGCGAAGTCCTGTGGGGTCAGCGTGCTGTCTTTGGCCAGGAAGAATGTGCCGCCGGCTGCCGCCACCAGCGCGTTCAGCTCGGCCATCAGGGCCAGCGTGCGCCGCTCCGCGCGGCGAGGCACCGCATAGTCGAGCGCCAGCGAGTAGCCGTCGGGCAGGTAGTTGAGCAGGAAGGGGCTCGGGCGGTGCTTCTTGAGCACCGCCAGCGCTGGCTCGAGGCGCGCTTGCTGCGAGCGAGTCAGGATCTGGCGAAACAGGTCGGGGGCCACGTCCCGAGGGGCGAAGGTCTGGTGCTGAATGAGGCCCCCGGGCCGGTAGATGCGCTTGAAGTTGGGAATGAAGTTGAGCATGAAGTTGGCCGGCACATAGCGCTCGTCGTGCGGGTGGCTGGCCCCTGGCACGTTTCCGCGCACCCACTGCGCCGTATTGGCCAGGCGAATGCCGGGGCGCGTGGCGATTGGCTTGCCGAGCACGGGAACCCAGGTGGCGGGCAGCACGCCCAGGATGCGGCCGGAGGGCGGCTGGCTGGTGGGATCGAGTGTCTGCTCCGGATGGGGATCCTCGCCCGGCCCCGGCTCGCGCATGGCTTTGAGGAGTCCGCGACCCAGATGTGGCCCACGGGCGCCAGTGTCGACCCAGCCGACTAGATGGGTCGCCTGCGCCGTTCCTGGTCCCGCTCCAGCCTCCACCGCCGCCAGCAGCGCGCTCAACGAGGAATGGGCCGTCTGTCGCACATGCACCAGGCCTGAATAGATGCGCCGTAGCCGGAACGTAATGGACGTGAAGCAGCCGAGCAGGCCCCAGCCGCCGATTGCGGCGAAATAGAGGTCGGAATGCTGGTCGGGCTTGGGCGAGCAAGTCACGAGCTGGCCGGAGGGCAGCAGCAGGTCAAAGCGCACGATGTGCTCGCCAAATGACCCGTCGCGCCAATTGTTCTTGCCGTGAATGTTGGCGGCGGCAGCGCCCCCGATCGTGACGGCCATCGTGCCGGGCACGACCGGAGGCCACCAGCCGTCGGCCAGTGTCGTCTGCCACACCTGGGCAATGGTGACGCCCGGCTCGACGGTCAGCTCGCCTACCTGTGGATCCCACGCCAGCACGCGATTCATCCGCGAGAGGTCCAGCATCACATGGCCGCTATTGAGCGCGGCATCGCCATAGCTGCAGCCCCCGCCACGCAAGCCTACCGTCTCGCCTGCCCGCGCCGCGGCCTGGAACACTGCGGCGATCTCCTCAGGCGTGCGCGGACGTACCACCCGACAGCGGCCACGGTTGCGCATGCCGTACCCTTCGAGCGTCTCTTCCACGCCCACATCAAGGCGCTGCCCCGCCTCTGGCCCAGCCTGCATCTTCATCTGCGGTCGTCCCTCATCGTTCATCCATCCATTCACCCGGCGTCGTCAGAGCCTACTACTGTATTGCCGCAGGTCGTCTCTGCTGTGTCATGCCACGCTGCTGCTGCGCCCTAGTCATAGCGCGACAACGCCGGCACGCCTCAAAAGGCTGGCGACATGGCTGGCACGTTCGCGGCTCGCTATCCAGGCATACGAGCAACAGCACTCCGTGGCAGCGCGCGGACCAGCCGCATGATCGGACTCCAGTATCCAGGCACATAGGCCACTGCGCGGCCCCTATCGACCGCACGCAGGATGCCCGCGGCAGCCCGGTCAGCGGAAATCGTCAGTGGCTTGGGCAGCTTGAGGCCGGCGGTCATGCCGGTTGCGACATAGCCGGGTTTGGCCGTAAGCACCCGCACGCCGTGCGGCTTCAAGCGATAGCGCAGGGCGTCCAGATAGGTGCTCAGCGCCGCCTTGGAGGCCATGTACGCGCCGTTGCCGGGTCGGCCACGATCGCCGGCGACCGACGAAATGCCCACCAGTGTGCCACGTCCCTCCCGCTCCAGATAGGTGGCGGCGAGTCCCAGCCAGCGCAACGCACCGATGACGTTGACCTCGATCACCGCGCGCTCGTCGTCAAACGACTGGCCCGTCGTCACACGCGGCATGGTGCCCGCAGCATAGATCACCAGCCGAAGCGGTGCCACCTCCTCGGTGATGCGCGCAAACAGCGCGGGAGCCGCCGATGCCTCGGTAACGTCACAGGTGTAGGCGTAGGCCACGGCGGCCAATCGGCCATCGGACACATCTGCCCTTGCCTGTGCCCTGGCGGCGGCTGGCACGTTATTCAGCTCGGCACAGAGGGCATCTAGCCGCTCGCGCTGGCGAGCCACCAGCGCGACCCGCCAGCCTCTGGCGACCAGCCGCCGCGCCAGCGCAGCGCCGATGCCAGAAGACGCGCCCACGATCAGCGCGCCTGGACGGGTATCGCGTGTCACTGCCGATGCAGCCGATGCTGCCGAATCCGTCCATGTCGCACCATCTATCTGCTGAGCGGCTGCCGCGGCGGGCGCGTTGCCCTGGGGGGTGCTACTACTCTCCTCACGGTCATATCTCATGTCCACACGCTTACCTCACCTCGCCTCACCGATTCAGGCACAGCACAGCACAGCACTGCCGTCGCTCCCTCTCAACATCCACCCATCCTTCCCTCACTGGCCGCGAGCCCGCTATGGGCGGACCATGGGCAGCCCATAGAGAAGGGCGAGTACTGTCAGCACGCAGAGCACGACCGCGCCCAGAATCTGCCGATCGCGCCAGAGCACTTCATCTGGCTGGCCGCCTTCCTGCCGCACGTAGATCAGGTACAGGTAGCGGAAGACGCCAAATAGCACAAAGGGGATGGTCAGCATCAACGTGTGCGTGCCATTGTCCCCCTGGAAGGTATAGAGACTGTAGGTGATCAGCGTGCAGGTGACCACCACCCCGAGCAGTTGGTCGAGGAGCGGCGTCGTGTAGTCCCGCAGGATTGCCCGATGCCGCCCGGCGTCGTCCCCAAGTTGTACGAGCTCGGCCCGGCGCTTGCCCAGCGCCAGGAACAGCGCCAGGAAGGTCGTGGCAAGGTAAAACCATGGCGAGATCGGGACTAGCACCGCAAACGCCCCGGCCATCGCGCGCAAGACGAAACCAGCCGCGACGACAAAGACGTCCCACAGCACCTGATGCTTGAGCCAGCTCGAATAGAGCACATTCAGCACCAGGTACGCGACGATCGTGCCGACAAAGAGCGCGGGCCCACCGCCCCATCGTGCGAAAGGATCTGCCACGCCACGCATGCCCACCAGCACGAGCCAGCCAGTCAGGATGCCCGCGCCGCCAATGCACACCGCGGCCGTGACGATCGCCAGTGGCACGCTGAGGCGCCCGGAGGCGATCGGACGCCGGCTCTTCTTCGGATGCAGCCGGTCCTGGTCGCGGTCTGCGATGTCGTTGATCAGGTAGACCACGCTCGCCGCCAGCGAAAAGGCGAAGAATGCCGCCCCGGCTCGCTCGATGGCACCGAGATCGGTCAGCTTACGGGCAAAGATGAGGGCGAGCAGCACCAGAGCGTTCTTGGTCCACTGCTTCGGCCGCATGGCAACGACCGTGTAGGGCAGCTGCCGCAAGAGACTCGGCCTGCGTGCTGACTTGGTGGTGGGTGCGGGTGCCAACGGAGCGGTAGTCTCCGATGCCTGCATCTTAGACTCAATGCTCATACGCCCACCCATCTTTCGCGCGCGTCCGTGACGCTGAATCCGTGCCGTACCTCATTGAGCAGATCGGCCGAGCCAAGCCAGCACGGTGATCGCGCCGGTCAACTGCCCTGTGGGTTGTGTCAGCGGCTTGGGGGTTGCATGACATGATCTGTGCCAACCATGGACGGCGCCCATACCTAGCAAGGCGTGACGGCTGAGCCGTTGCCGGTCTAGGGGGAAGGGTGCGCCCTCGCACAATGGCGCCATTATAGCGGGGCAAGGACAGCATGTCGAGATCCATCCCTATTTCGGGCAGGGTCTTTTCAATATGGAGGATGCAGACCTAGGAGGCGTAGCGCGGCGCTCTGCAGCCCGGAGCTCCCGCTGGCGCACGACGCTGTCGGCGGTGAGGAGACGTAATCGGCAGCGGGGAAGCGGAGGTGCTAGCAGCTACGGCGGTCAAGCGGGTTCGCGCCGCACGGTAGGAGCACGGTAGGAGCACGGTAGGAGCTTGGCCCCGCCTGTGCGAAGATTGGGGATTGGCGCGAGCGCATCTCGCTTGCGCGGGTGGAGCGGCATGGAGGCGCATGGGCGAGAGGACGGCAGATGGCGATCACCCCACAGGCAGGCACTCGCAGCGAGCGGCACGCGCGCCAAACTGGCACCACAGAGCCGCGGCGCAAGGCGCCAGTCTTGTGCCTGCTGGTACATGGACTCAACGGCGAGCCGGAGGACCTAGCGCCGGTGGGACGTGAGCTGCGCACGGAAGGCTTCGCCGCGCGCGCCTTCTGGCTGCCGGGCCATGGGGCGACGCCGCGCGAGCTGCGTGAGAGCGCCTGGCAGGACTGGTATGGAGCGGTGCGCGACGAGGCGCTCGCGGCGCTGAGCGTGGGCCAGGACGTCGTACTGATCGGGCACTCGATGGGCGGCAGCGTCTGCCTGGCGCTGGCCGCGGAGCTGGCGGGACACAAGGGACTGCGCGGTGTGGCAGCGCTGTGTCCCCCGATGCGGATGCACGGATGGATGGAGAAGCTGCTGGCGGCGGCGCGGCGGGTGGTGCCGTATGTGCCGGCACTGGGCGAGGACATCCGCAATCGGCAGGCACGGCGCGGCACGCGGCGGCGGGTACAGCGCTGGAGTGCACCGGCGCCGATGCACAGCCTGCTGGCGGCGCTGCCAGAGGTGCGCGCCGCGCTGCCGGAGGTACGCTGCCCGGTCCTGGTGGTGGCGGCGCGTCACGATCACGTCGTGCCTGCGCGCGATGGGCTGGAGGCCTACGAGCGGGCGGGGGCGGATCGCAAAGAGCTGCTGCTGCTGGAGCGCTCGTACCATGCGGTCGCGCACGACGAAGAGCAGCGCGAGGTCTGCGCGCAGGTGGTGCGATTCTGCCGCCGTGTCGCACTGGCATCTCCGCGCGCCCAGATCGCGCCTTGACAGAGTGCGCGCACCATGCGATACTCCTTGAGCCATCGCGCGAGGGCACCCGCGATGAACGGCGGGTGTGATTGCGTGGCGGCTCGCGAGCAGCATCGGTACTAGATGTGACGCCGCGGCAGGATGATGCGTTTCAAGGCATGTGAGGCGATTCCATCGCGCGCAACCTTGACCGCAGCACTTGACGGCGCGTCACGGATGTGCGATACTGAGTGGGTCGCCACGAGGACGGGCCTCGGTGACGGAGCCATCCGTCAACAGACCGGGTTTCCTCTCACGACCTCCCCAACATATCTTCAATCTCTTACTCACATCACCCTCCTCATGGAGCCGTGCTGTCTGCGGAGGGAGCGGAGGCGGGGGAGGCTGATGGCGCGCGACGCGACGCGGCGTGCGACATCTGGCGAAGCCCCTTGACACGCTCATACGAGCATGATATATTCAGGGGGTGCCCCTGCGAGGGGGCGGCGACGCGAGGCGGTTCGCCTTGCGAGCTCACAGAACGTTGACAACTGAAGAGTGAGAAGCAGTACAGCGCAAGCAACGGGAATGTGCGCAGAACGTGCGACGCGCTTGGCTGACGGGACCCAAGGCTGCAAAGCCGCGGGCGACGGAGGCAGAGCGTGAATCCCCGGAGCACTTTGAGTCGTACAAGACGACTCGACGACAGAGCTGCATGCTTCGGACGCCACGGCGCGGCGTAGGCCGCCCGGAGGTCCGAGACAGATATGTTCTGTATGGCGAGTTTGATCCTGGCTCAGGACGAACGCTGGCGGCGTGCTTAACACATGCAAGTCGAACGCGGGGCACTTCTTCGCAAGAGGGGGTGTGGCCGAGTGGCGGACGGGTGCGTAACACGTGACTAACCTACCCT
>DASVAA010000257.1:0-5951 GCA_036376595.1 Ktedonobacterales bacterium
GCGCTGCTGGGGCTGATCGACCTGGATCTGGCGATGCTCCTTGGCGTTGGCTCGTCTAGCCTGATCTACCTTGCCCTCTTTGGCGCGCTCCGGCGCGTCAACGCACCGGTCATGGCACTGGGGATGATCGTCGGCCTCGTGAGCGTGGCCACCTACTTCGCCTCGAATGTCGCCTTCAACATGCTGCTGCTCAGCAACCAGTTTGCGGCCGCGACCAGCGACGCGCAGCGTTCGCAGCTGTTGGCGGCGGGTCACGCGATGCTCGCCATCTGGCAGGGAACTGCCTACGACGTCAGCTATGTCCTCGGCGGGGTGGCCATCCTGATCATCTCGGTGGTGATGCTGCGGAGCGCCGTCTTCGGCAAAGTCACCGCGTATTTGGGACTCCTGTTTGGCGCCCTCATGCTGGTGCCGGGGACCGCGGGCACGGTGGGCCTCGTCCTCGCCTTCGCGTCGCTCCTCCCGACGGTCGTCTGGGACATCCTGATTGCCCGGCGGCTGTTCCAACTAGCGGCGCACGCGCAGTGAGCCAAACTATCGTACGTGCCACGATCAGGCCATCAACAGAAAGAAGGCCATCAATGAGCACTCAGCCCACAGCCGTTCAGCGTGGAGAAGGCAGCTCCGGTGCCCTCACACCCGCGCGGGTCGAGGCGCGCAGTCAGCGCACTGTGACCCCGGCATCGCGCAGGCACCCGACGGGACCGTACCAACGTCCGCCCTGCCTCTTGGCCATCGGGATCCACGAAATTGGACGAACCTCTGACACCCTGCATCATGCCGCGCGAGCGCTTGGCAATGATGCGCTGGCCAGACGGGTCAAGGGTGAGCTGGAAGGCTGGAGCCACCTCTACGAGTTCACCGCTCAGCGCATCTGTCCCGCGTTGCGCGTAGAGTCCATCGAGCCCGAGGCAGCGTCCGTGTTCGCCGATGCGGCGCTCGCGGCCATGCCCGCGACGGTGCCCGACGACATTCTCGCCTATCTGCGCCGCCGGCTGACCACGTGCGCAGCGTACCGCACCGCCGACGATTGCCCATTCCTCAATCGCCAAGAGAGCGTCGAGCAACGGGAGTAGCAGTCCTGTGCTATCCGCTGGAGAACGCGAGGGGGGTCAATCCCATGAATGAACAGCATCCTCTGCCTTACCGTATCGCGGTGCGGGGGCTGATCGAGTGCGTCGCCAGCACCGTTCGGCTCCTTGCCGGCCACCGCATCCATCTCCCACGGCAGCACGTCGGCATGCGGCTGCGCTTCGCGGATGGCACCTCGGCGCGGGTCTATCGGGAGACCGTCGTAGATGGCGTGCCGCGGGCTCCTTGCGTGCTCGTGGTCGAGTTCCGGCTCTGGACCTGGGCCGTGCGGGGTTGGCGCACGCACGCCCTCTTCCGCTGGGAGAGTCTGCTCAACACCCCACTCTTCGTCGGCTTCCCGGGCTTCGTCTCCAAGCTGTGGCTGGCCAATGACGAACACGGCATCTACCGTGGAGTGTATGAGTGGGACGGCCCAGAGCGCGCCGAGCGCTATGCCCGGTCTCTGTGGCGCGTGCTCGCCCTGGGGTGCGAGCCGCACTCCATCCATTACCGGGTGCTGCCTGACCTGCGGCGAGACGCGCTGCTCGCCGACCCGCACCTGCTCGATAGACGAGCCGACGCCGATGCGACGACGGCATGGTGGCGACCCGTGGAGGCCGCGGCATGACGCGCCTAACGCGGACACCACGGGCAGCACGGGCGCCCCAGGTGCTGGTGGTGGGCGCCGGCCCGACCGGCCTCGCCCTGGCGTTGCAGGCTGCCGCCCACGGTGCCAATGTGCGCATCGTCGACCGGCGGCGCGAGGCGTTCCGGCCCTCCCGCGCGCTCATCATGCACCCCCGTACCCTGGAGGTGCTGCGCCCGCTGGGCGTCACAGAGCAATTGCTCGCACGGGCGGACATCGCTCCTGAGGCGCAGGTCCACGTGGGCTCGCGCGTGGTGCACGCCCGGTTGGCCGAGCTGGTGCTCGCGGACACGGCGTTCCCGCATCTCTCCCTCGTGCGCCAGATGGATGTGGAGACGGCGCTGGCGGACGCGCTCGCAGACCGCGGGGTCGAGGTGGAACGCGGCACCGAGCTCATCGCGGTAGCGGATGAGGATCGCGACCGCGACGGCGATGGGCGTGTCGGCGCCTGCGCCACCCTACAATCAAGCTCCGGCATCGAACATGCCAACTTTGATTACGTCGTGGGCTGCGATGGCCCCGAGAGCGCGGTACGCCGCGCGGCGGGCATTGGATGGCGTGGTGGGGCGTATAAACAGCAGGTCGTGCTTGCGGATCTCGAGCTGGACGCCAGCCTTGCCCGTAGCATGGCCCATGTAGTCGTTGGGCGACGCGGGCTGCTCTTTCTGTTCGCGCGCGGCGAGCAGGCCACCTGGCGGCTGCTGGTAACCCAACCAGCCGCTCCCGAGCCTGACCCGTCACCGTTTGGACAGCCCGGTTCGCCGGTCTCTCTCGACCAGGTGCAAGCGCTCCTGGATGACGCCGGCCTCAATGCGCGGATCACCGCGCTGGTATGGTCGGCACGCTATCGGCTGCAGCACCGGCTCGCCGCACCGCTGAGACACGACAGGCTCTTTGTCGCCGGCGACGCGGCTCATGCCTATTCACCGGCCACCGGGCAGGGGATGAATACGGGCATTCAGGATGCCACCAACCTGGGCTGGAAGCTCGCCTTCGCCGCCTCCACTGCGTCGGCATCGGATCGCACCGCCCTCCTCGACTCCTACGATCGCGAGCGCCGGCCAGTGGCACGCCAGACGCTCGCGATGACCCACCTGGCGTTCTGGGTCGAGGCGTCCACGGACCCACTGCCATCGCTGGTTCGGGGCACACTGGCCCCGCTCGTCGCTCCGATGATGCCGACGCTCATCCATCTGCGCCGCCCTGTCGCTGAGGCAATCCGCTGGATCTCTCAACTGCGGGTGGCGTACCCTGATAGCCCCCTGTCGGTGGAGGGGACACCGCGGCTCCACGGTGGTCCTCGCCCCGGACATCGCATACCCGACGCGGCCGTCACCACCAACGGCCACCGTGTGCGGTTGCACGCCCTGCTCGCTCAGCCAGGGGTGCATGTGCTGCTGCAGCGCGATGCCCGTGCCCTGGAGCGGCTGTCCCTTGGCCGACACGTCACAGTCCATCGCGTCACGAGCATGCCCGGCACAGGACTGGTAGCCGTCCGCCCAGATGGCTACGTGGGCTTCCGCTGTGGGATTGCCGACACGGGCCAGTTAGAGGCATGGCTCGCGCGCTTGGGCGCTTGAAGTTTGCGGACGTAGACGTAGAGGCGGGTGCCTCGCCGGTCGCACAGGCCCATGATCTTGCAGTGCGTAGGCACGGCCCCCGTACACCAGGCGCTGCAATAGCTGCTCGGGCATTCCATTGCCGGCACCGATTAGGCGGAGGCGGAGGCAGCCGATGACGACGGCGCTGGTTCACCGGAGGAGCTGGCTGAGTGGCACAATAGTATAGCCCTTCTGCTCCAAGCCCGCGATCACGGTAGGCAGTGCCTGCGCCTCGTGAGGGCTGTTGACATGCATGAGGATGATCGCGCCGGGCTTGAGGTTGGGACTATCCAGCACGCGATTGACGATATCTTGTGCGGTGGTCGTGGAATCCCAATCGCGGGGGTCAATGCTCCAGTATATCGTGCGGTAGCCCAGGTGGGCCGCCAGCTCGCGCACCTGATCGTTGTAGTCGCCGTAGGGTGGCCGGAAGAAGGGGCGCGTGGAGATCCCGCCTCCAACCGCGGCGGAGATGAGCTGATCGGCGCGGGTCAACTCCCAGCAGATGAAGGCGTCGCTGCGCGGGGGCGAGATCAGGTCCGGATGGTCCACGGTGTGATTGCCGAGATCGTGCCCGTCGGCGACGACGCGCTGGACGATGCCTGGGTTGGCCTGGGCGAAGTCTCCCGTGACGAACCAGGCCGCGTGCAGACCGTGGGCGCGCAGGATGTCGAGATAGGCGCTGGCGTTGCCAGGCGCGCCACCATCTGAGTCGAAGGTGAGGCTGACGCGCCTCCCGCTCGTGTTGCCGTAGAAGATGACCGCCGAGGAAACCGGCTGCACGCCGGGAGCGGGGATGCAGGCGGAAGGCGGGGTAGGTGCCGGCACACGCGTCGGAGTGGGCGTAGGCTTAGGGGTTGGCGTCGCGGTAGGCGACGGTGTCGGGGTGAGGGTAGGCGTAGGCGTCAGCGTCGCAGTCGGAGTGGGTGTGGGCGTCGGTCTCTGGCGAGCAGCCCCACAGCCTGCGGCAACGCTCAGGAGCAGGAAGAGGATGACGATCAAGGACAGTGGCGGATAAGCCGGACGCACCCTGGGTTTCACTCCCGTATTCATGGCCCTCAACCCGATCCCACAAACGCCGGAAGTCGCGGCGCTCGCCGCGCGGCGCTCTATGATTGCAGTCAATCACCAGCCCCTCACGTCCTCCTCTCATTCACATGTCGCAGCAACACAGCTCGCTCACATCGTTGCAGAGGATTGGACGCGGTGCTGCACGACAAAGGGGAGTGTGCTGCTCCCGCCGTCGCCGCGGCTCATCCGCCCGAGAATGCGATCTCGGTTTAGCCCAGCAGACATGGGCGCAATACGTGACCGCAGTGTGATAGCGGAAGCCCAGGCTGCGTGCTCGGTGTGACCTGCGGGAACTATGCTGGCGGTGGGCGATGTGCGCACGACACCGCGCCGCCGGGGTCCGCCCTCTTGCGCAAGGGGAACCCGTGCAGCCAGATCGGCCGCACCTCCGCCCGACATGCCAGCAGCCGTGCCACGCACGGTGCGGTCTGGAGGTGAGTATCAGCGCGACGAACCAAGAGACACAAATGGAGGCTCTCTATGTCTACGGCGCAGGTCCATGAGCGGCGATTCGGCGCCCGGCGTCTGATAAGCCTGGGCGTGGGCGTGGTCACGATTGCGGTGTTGTTTCTGGCAGCCTGCGGCTCGTCCTCGACAGGCGGAGGCAGGGTCTCGCCGACGGCGCCGGCGACCAGCTCGCCTACGGTGGCACCCACGCCGACGCCTGGCCTGACGGGCTACCCCATCGCGGTGTTCTTCTCCAAGACTCCCGACTCCGAGAACACGTACAACGCCGTCTTCCCCGTCAAGCGGGTCTCGCCGACGAAGCAGGTGGAGACCTATTCCATCCAACTGCTCATTGCCGGGCCGACCCCTGAAGAGCGCAGCGCGGGCTACTACTCCGAGCTCAACGCCCTCTTCAGCGGCGCGTCACGGTGTCCTAGCGTCGGCCCAGCTGGCGGCCCGGATTTCACTCTCACACTGAACATGAAGGACACGACCCCTGAACAGGGCACCGCGACGCTGAAGTTCTGCCGTGCCACACTTTCGCCGGGGATAGGTGCCGACGCGCGGGTGCTCGCTGAGCTGCGCGCCACCCTGCTGCAGTTCGCCACCATCAAGAAGGTCGTGGTGCTCAATCTCCAGGGCCATTGCTTCGGCGATCTGAGCGGGCAGGACCGCTGCCTGACATGAGCGCGCCGGCGAGGCGCCATGCTGAGCCACCTGTGTGTACCATCGAGGAGCTAGCGGGCCATCCACGGCGGTGGGCCAGTGCCAGCGGATGGCATGACGTGACGCGTAGAGAGCGGCGCCTTCTGTGGCGCCGCCGTGGTGCTAAGCACGAGTACAGATGCTGACATACGAGAGAACGGAGGGCAGGGTCCATGGCTAGATCCTGGTGCATCTCGCACATGGCGAGAACACGCGCGGCACTCGTCGTTTCCGGCCTGCTCCTGCTGCTGCTGGCGAGCGCGTGCGGCACTAGGGCCTGTCTGACGAATGGAGAGCGATGTGTTACCCTCGTGCAGGAGGCACCTGGAATGAGGGTAGCAAAATGGTTGGACGCGGCGAATTGACCGAGGAGGCCTGGGCGCGCATCGCGCCGTTGTTGCCGGCGCGCG
>DASVAA010000258.1:0-7978 GCA_036376595.1 Ktedonobacterales bacterium
GCCTGGTAGACGCCGGTCGAGGGGACCGGGAACTGCGTCTTGGGCTTGTTGTAGAGCTGCTCGGCTTCGATCATGCTCGGCTTGAAGACCGGCGCCGCGCCGTGGATGCCATCCACGTGGACCATTTCGGAGTCGTCGTTGTTGCCGACCCACACGCCCATCGTGAAGTCCATCGTGTAGCCCATCGTCCAGTCGTCTCTGAAGTCGCTGCCGGTGCCGGTCTTGGCCGCCGCCGGCCAGGCATTGGGCGATGTCCAGTTGTGCGTGCCCAGGTAGCCGCACTCCGGCGTCCAGACGTCCTGGTTGGTGAGGGGGTCGAGGTAGAGGTCGCTGCAGCCGCCGAAATCCTCTTCGCGCGCGGCGTTGTCGCTGAGCACGTTGGTGATCAGGAAGGCTACCCGGGGGTCCATCACCACCGGCGGGTTCGCCGGCACTTGGTACTTGTACAGCACGTTGCCCTGGCTGTCGGTAATCGAGTTGATGGCATGCAGCGGGATATACTTGCCGTAGTTGGCGAAGACCGAATAGGCCTGCACCATGTCGATCGGATGGACTTCGAGCGTGCCAAGCACCGTCGAGAGGCCGAAGTGGCTCTCGGGATTCCAGTGGACGCCCAGGCGCTCGAGGTTCGTCCTGACGTCATCCACCCCGGCGAACTCCATCACCTTGACGGCTGGGATGTTGAGCGACCATTGCAGCGCGTGGCGCAGCGTGATCTCGCCCTTGAACGTGTCGCGGTTGTAGTCCAGCGGCTGGTAGACTTTGCCCGCGCCGGCATCCCAGAAGGCGGTCGGCTCGTCGGCGATCGTCATCGCCGGGAACCAGCCCTTTTGGAAGGCGGTGGCGTAGACGATCGGCTTCATCGAGGAGCCAGGGCCGCGGTAGCCGAGCGTGGCGACATCAAATTGGCCGTTGTTGGCGCTGTCGTAGTAGTTCTCGCTGCCCACCAGCGCCACGATGTCGCCGTTGTGCTGGTTGGCGATCACCGCGGCACCGTTGGTTACGTTGGCCTCGCACATCACGTAGCCGCTGTAGCCAGTGGCCTGCGAGCAGCTATGGATGTGCGTCTGGATCGTCTTCTGGACGAAGTTGTTGAGCTGCAGGTTCAGCGTGGTGTAGACGCTCAGGCCACTGCGCGAGATGGTGGAGAGCTGCCCATTGTTGATCATGCCCTGCAGCTCCCGCAGCACGTAGTTGACGAAGTGCGGCGCGAGGTCCGTGTTCGAGTCCTGGTAGTGGAAGAAATTGGGCTGCGCGGCCTCGCGATAGGCTGCATCCCTTTGCGCCTGGGTAATGAAGCCGTTCTGCACCATCGCGTTGAGCACTTGCCACTGGCGATCGTGCGCCTGTGTGAAGTTGTAGCGCGGGCTGTTGAGGCTGGGGTTCTGCGGGATGCCCGCCAGCATCGAGGCCTGCGCCAGATCGAGCTGCTGGGCGGCGGTCATGCCGGTCGCGGGGTCGTCGGTGTAGCCGAAGTAGTACTGCGCGGCGGCGTCAACGCCGTAGGCCACCGGGCTATAGCCGATGGAGTTGAGATACAGCTCCAGGATCGCCGACTTCGAATAGGCGCCCGACGTGGTGATGCCGACGGCCAGGATCGCCTCGCGCAGCTTGCGGTCGTAGTTGTCGGAATTGTCGTGCAGGAGCTGCTGCTTGATGAGCTGCTGGGTGATCGAGCTGGCGCCCTGGGTGATGCCGCCCTTCTGGTAGTTGGCGAGCGCGGCGCGAACGATGGAGGTATAGTCCACGCCGTTGTTGAGCCAGAAGTCGTGGTCCTCAATGGCGACCGTCGCGTTCACCACCTGGATCGGCACATGGGCGAGGTCAATGCTGTGCTGGAAGCCGGCATCGCGCAGCTCGTAGAGCAGCGTGCCGCTCGAATCGTAGATGCGCAGGCTGTCCTGCGAGACGACTTCCTGCCGCAGATTGTGAATCTGCGCCGCCTCGGACTGATAATAGGACGACGCGGCGGCGAATGAGGCCGAGAGCACGACGAGGATCAACAAGGCGGTGGTGGCGATCGAGATCCACGCCGCGCGTGCGATCATTTGCGAGCGACGGCTGGCGCGGCGGCGTGCGTTGCGGCGCAGGTGCAGCGTATAGCGGCGGCGGCGGCGTGAGAAGCGCGCGTCGCGCATCGCCGCGCGGAGCTGTTCGGGGGTGAGCGGGCGTGAGTGCGGCGCCACGAGCGGCATCTCCGGCGCGTAGGTCTCCGCCGGGGGCAGGCCTGTTCCTCGGTGTCCGTCGCCGTTCGGCGAGACCCGCCCATCGCCCGTCCCACTGCCGCTGCCGTTGCTAGACAGAGCATCAGCCGACGCGGCATTCAGCTGCGCCGTGGGCTGGTCTTCGACGGGCGGTGTCGTCGGCTGTGGGGGCTGGATCGCCTCGGATGCATCCTGCCCTGCCGCCTCCCGCGAGGGTTCCCGCTCCGGAGCCTCCCACTGGGGGTCCCGATCGCCGGGAGGCGACGTGTTTCCAGTTCTATCCACGAATCCAGCCCTCCACGGTGCCATACCCGCGCACTGAAGTCACGCGCTGCCGCGGTCGTCAGGCTCCGCGCTGAGCCGACGGCTGCGTCACAACGTGTGCGCGCTGGCGAGCTGGCGACCGCCGTCACGGGCCGCGCAACTCACCGATGGATACGACGCGCGACGCGTGCCAAAGGTCGCGCGACCGCGACCTTTGGCTTGCCTGCCGTGCGCCACGTCTCGCGTGCAAGCAGCAGCTTTCGGGCCAGCCGTGCGACCTGGCACGTCACACGATTCTACAGCAGGCAGCCCGCATACCCCCAAGCCGCGGTCGTATTGTACATGCATTGTCCTCGCTGTGCATCATTAGCAGGAAGTCTGTCTGCGGCGGCCCGGCGCACGCCGGTCACCCAAGCGCCGCGGCTCGCGCGTTATAGTCGGTAGGCGCTAGAGTCTGGCGACGTGCGCGCCACCAGGTCTGTCTTGGCGGCCCTGCGGAGGCGTCCACCAGGCGCCCAGCGGCCCTCGGCGCGGAGCTATCCGCCGGCCACTCAGGCGGCGCGGCCAGGCACCATGGCACAACCAACGCGATACAATAGACGAGAAACACCGCGATGCGCGCTGTGCGGCAGGGGGCACGCGCGAGAAGCATGCGGGCGATCCAACGGCGGGAGGTGATGGGGTGAGGGTCTTGGTGACGGGCGGTGCGGGGTTCATCGGCACGCACCTGTGCGCGCGATTGATCGCGGACGGCCACAAGGTCGTGTGCGCGGACAACTATCTCACCGGCTCGGCGGAGAATGTCGCTCCGCTGGCCGGCAATCCGCACTTCGCGCTGCTGCGCCAGGATGTCTGCGAGCCGTTCGCCTTCGAGGCCGACGCCGTCTTTCATCTTGCCAGCCCGGCCAGCCCGGTTGGCTACTGGAGCAACCCGTTTGCCACGATCCGCGTCAACACTGAGGGCACGCGCCGCGTGCTGGAGGGTGCGCAGCGCCTCGGCGCGCGCTTCTTGATGGCCTCGACCTCTGAGGCCTACGGCGACCCACTGGTACATCCACAGACCGAGGAGTACTACGGCAACGTCAACCCAACCGGTCCGCGTGCCTGCTACGACGAGAGCAAGCGCCTGGGCGAGACGATCACGATGGAGTACCATCGTCGTCGTGGTGTGGACGCGCGCATCGTGCGCATCTTCAACACCTTTGGCCCCAACAGCCAGCTCCACGACGGCCGCATGATCCCCAACTTCATCACCCAGGCGCTGCGCGGCGAGCCGGTGACGATCCACGGTGACGGCAGTCAGACACGCAGCATCTGCTATGTGGATGACTTGGTCGAGGGACTGGTGCTGGCGCTCTTCACCCCTGGCACCGCCGGCGAGGTCATCAACCTGGGCAATCCCGACGAGCGGCCCGTGCGCGCCTGGGCAGAGCAGATCGTGCGCCTCTGCGATTCGCCCTCGGAGCTGGTCTTCGAGCCGCGACGAGCAGAGGACCCGGAGCGCCGCCGGCCCGACATCACCAAGGCGCGGCGGCTGCTCGGCTGGGAGCCGCGGGTGACGCCGGAAGAGGGCCTGACGCGCACCATTGCCTGGTTCCGAGGGGAATTGGAGCGGACGAGCGCATGTCCACCAGCGGCGGTTCGTTGAGGCTCGGCGGTCCGGCGGCGGATCGCGCTACGACGCTCGCGGTGGTTGGCGCCGCTGTCGTCGCGGCGGTGGTGCTGGCCGCGCTCGCGCCCGCCTATGCCGCGTGGCTGCTCATCGCGGCGGCGCTGCTGGCCTGCGCGCTGCTGGCGCCGGTGGCTGGGCTGGCGCTTCTGCCGTGGGCGGCGGCTTTCGGCGCGGACTTCACGATCAGCCTCCACGGGCTGAACATGACCCCGCTCGACGTGCTGGTCGCTGGCCTCGTGCTGAGCGCGCTGCGTCCCCTGTGGCACGCACACGGCACGCTCGCCCAAGGTGGCCCACGCGCGTGGTTCGCATTGGCGCGGCGGGAACTGGGGACAGCCTGGCGGAGGCGGCGCGGCGCGGTTGTGCTCTTCGCCGGCCTTGCCGCTTACCTGGGTGTGGTTGCCCTCTCGCTGACCGTTGCCACTGACCGCGTCTCGACCATCAAAGAAATCATCAAGTGGAGCGAGGTGCTAGCCGTGGTTGCGGCGGGCGCGGCGCTGCTGCGCCAGCCGGGCCAGGTGCGGGTGGTCGCCTGGGCAATGATCGGCGCTGGGCTGGCCGAGGCGCTGATCGGGTACGTGCAGTGGGCGATGAGCGCCAACGCGGCGCAGCTCGCCGAGGGCGGGCGTGTCTTCGGCACCTTCGGCCAGCCCAACCCCTACGCCGGCTACCTCAACCTCTCGCTGCCGCTGGCGCTGGCCCTTGTCTTCTTTGGCCGCGATGCCCGCGAGCGCTGGCTGGCCGCCGGGGCCGCCGTGCTGTTGCTGGGCGCGGAGGCGCTCTCGGCCTCGCGCGGGGGGCTGATCGGCCTGGTGGCGGCGCTGGTGGTGATCGCCGCGGTCGGCCTGCGCCGCGAGCGGATCGCCGCGGTCCTCGTCGCGGCGGGCGCGCTGGTGGCGGCGCTCGCGCTCTTCACTACGCTGATCCCCGCGCGGCTGACGCACCTCGTGCTGCACCCACTGCGGCTGGATAACGTGTCGCCCAACGCGGCCGTCACCAGTGCCAACTTCTCGACGATGCAGCGGCTGGCCTACTGGATCGCGGGACTGCGGATGTTTGCGGCGCACCCAATTTTGGGCATTGGCGCCGGCAACTATAACGCCGCCTACGCGCGCTACGCGACCAATCTGGCTGACTGGCCTGAGCCGCTGGGGCACGCTCACAACTACTACATCAACGCCGCAGCCGAGACGGGTCTGCTGGGACTGGCGGCGTTCGTGGTCTTCGCGGCCGGCCTGCTGCTGGTCGCCTGGCGCGCCACGCACCCGGCGGCAGAAGAGGGACGAGGAACGCGGAGGGCGCGGAGGAGACGCGGAGGACGCGGAGGGGGAGAGACGGGGAACGCGAAGAATGCGCGAAGGACGCGAGGGACGCGAAGGAGTGAGCAGAGAGCAACCGCAGAGGACGCAGAGAGCGCAGGGAGCGCAGGGAGCGCAGGGAGCGCAGGGGGAGCGCAGAGGCTAACGGTCGGGAAGCGCGCAAGTCAGGAGCAAGCCCGTGTCGCGCCGGGGGTGGCTATGGCGGGCGCGAGAGCGTCGCGCGTGCCGGCGCGGGCGCTGGCTATCGGGCTGTTCGCAGTGGTGGTGGCGCTGCTGGCCCACAATCTCACCGACGATCTCTTCGTGCATGGCATGGACGTGGAGTTCGCGCTCATCGCCGCCTGCCTGTTATCACTCGCATACAGGCCCGCGCGCGCAGGCAGTTGAAGCTGTGCTGTGAGGGCCGCTGGGCGTCCACCGGATGCCCCTACGCTCAGGTGTACGCATCCAAACGGAGCGGCTACCCGCGCGACACCGCCCAAAGCCTGTGTTATGCTGTGTCCGCGCGTTCCCCGGCGCGCCCGGCTGTCTCCAGTCTCCATGATTCGGACGAGGATCGAAGCATAGCACTATGCGAGTCGCCTTCAATGCGCTGTTTCTGCAAGAGCCTCGAGTGGGAACCGGGCGCTACGTTTACAATCTGCTGCGCTCGCTGGGCCGCGTGGACGGCGTGACCGAGTACGTCGTGCTCAGTCCGCGCGAGCCGGAGATGATGCCGGAGACGCCCTCGACGTTTATGTGGGAGACGGTGCCGCTCGGCCAGGTGCGGCGCGGCGGCGAGAATGTCGAGAAGCTCGCCTGGGAGCAAATCGCCTTCCCCGCCGCCGCCAAGCGTCTCGGCGCGCGCGTGATGCACGTGCCGCATTTCGCTCCGCCGCGCTATACCCGCGGCATCCCGACGCTCGTCACGATCCACGACGTCGTCCCGCTGCGCCTGCCGGAGTACCGCGCCTCGGCCCCTGCCCAGCTCTACAGCCGTCTGGTGTCGTGGGCCGCGCGCCATGCGGATATGGTGGTCGCCGTCTCGGAGCATGCCAAAGCCGACATCATCGAGCTGCTGGGCATCGCGCCGGAGCGCGTGCGGGTCGTGGTCGAGGCGCCGGCGCCCGGCTACCGGCCCGTGCAGGACCCCGCGAAACTGCGCGCCGTGCGCGCGAAGTACGGTCTGGGCGACCGCTATGTGCTCAACGTGGGCGGGCTGGACGCGCGCAAGAATATCGCCGGGCTGATCGGCGCCTTCGCCGCCGTCTACCACGATATCGGCGACCCCGACTTGCAGCTCTTCATTGCCGGCGAGCCGAAGCTGCTTGGTACCACTCCCGTTTTTCCGGACTGGCGCCCGCTGGCGGCCCAATTCGGCATCGCTGGACAGGTGATTTGTATGCCGATCGGCGAGCACGACCTGCCCGCACTCTACAGCGGTGCCGCGTGCTTCGCCTTCGCTTCGCTCTACGAGGGCTTTGGCCTGCCGCCGATCGAGGCGATGGCCTGCGGCGCGCCGGTGGTCTGCTCGGACCGCACCTCGCTGCCCGAGGTCGTTGGCTCGTCCGGGCTGCTCGCCGATCCCACCGACGTCGAGGCCTTCGGCACGGCGATCATGCGCGTGCTGACCGAGCCGGAGTACGCCGACGACCTGCGCCTGCGCGGCCTGGCGCGTGCCAAGCAATTTACCTGGGACCAGGTGGCGGTCGAGACCAGCGCGCTCTATGCCGAGCTGGCCGGCACGCGCCGCGACTGACGTGACTGACTGACTACGCTGGACATCTCCCCCGGCGCGGGCGTACACCGTACGCCCCTACAGCGCCACCCCATCTCCCATGCGGAGAGGGGGAGGACGGGAGTGAGGTGAGGAGGATGGCGCCGCGATGCGAGTTGCGCTCGTCTCGAAGACCTTCGTCGCCGACACCGCCCAGCGCCAGCTCGAATGGCTCGCGCGCCAGCCGGGCGTCGAGCTGACGTTGATCACGCCGCCCGAATGGCGCTCCGACGATGGGCGGCTGCTGCCCTTTACGCCGCGCTTCACCTCCGGCTACGACGTGGTGCGGCTGCCGATCCGCTTCAACGGCAAGTACCACTTCTACACCTATCGCGGCCTGCGTCGCACGCTCGCCGCGCTGCGGCCCGACATCGTCCACATTGACGAGGAGCCATACAATCCCGCAGGTGCGCAGGCCCAGCGCGCGGCGGATGCGCTCGGCGCGAAGACGGTCTTCATCGCCTGGCAGAGTCTCTACCGCGCCTACCCGCCGCCGTTCTCGTGGATGGAGCAGTCGAACTACCGGCGCACCGCGCACATCATCGCCGGCAACGCGGACGTAGCAGGCGTGCTGCGCCGCAAGGGCTACCGCGGCCCGCTCTCGGTCTTCTCGGTGCATGGGATTGACCCTGAGCTGTACGCGCCACGGCCGCGCACCAACCACGCCGACGCCTTCGTTATTGGCTATATCGGGCGGCTGCTGCCGTTCAAGGGCGTGGGGCTGCTAATCGATGCGCTGGCTGGGCGTCCACCGGACGCCCCT
>DASVAA010000259.1:0-4762 GCA_036376595.1 Ktedonobacterales bacterium
GGCCGTCGCGGCCCAGGATGATGCGCAGCGGCAAGTTGTGCGTGCGCCACCACTCGATGTCAGTCGTGTCGCCGAAGGTGCAGCACATCACGGCGCCGGTGCCCTTGGTGGGATCGGCCAGCGGATCGGCGAGCAGCGGCACGCGTTCGCCCAGCGGCGTCGTCACGCTCTGCCCGATGCGCTCGGCGTAACGCGCGTCGTCGGGGTGGACGAACACGGCGACGCAGGCCGGCAGCAGCTCCGGGCGCGTGGTGGAGATCGGCAGCGTCGCGCCGTCATCAAAGGTGAAGGCAAGCGTGTAGAACGCGGTCTCGCGCTCGCGGTCCTCCAGCTCGGCCTGCGCGATGGCGGTCTGGCAGAGCGGACACCAGATCGTCGGGGCGTCCTGGCGGTAGGTCAGCCCCTTGCGGTAGAGGTCGAGGAACGACCACTGCGCCAGCCGCCGCGCCTCGTCGCCGATCGTGCGGTAGGTGTGGCGCCAATCCACCGAGAGGCCGAGCCGCTGCCACAGCGCGCGGTACTCCTGCTGCGCCTCCTCCGAGATGCGCAAACACGCGGCGATGAAGGCTTCGCGGCCCAGGTTGGCGGCCGACTTGCCACTGCGCTGCTCCACCAGCCGCTCCGTGGGCAGGCCGTTGTCGTCGAAGCCCATTGGGTAGTAGACGTTGGCGCCGCGCATGCGCTGGAAGCGCGCCAGGAAGTCGGTCTGGCTGTACGAGTACACGTGCCCCAGGTGCAGGTGGCCGGAGACTGTCGGCGGCGGCGTGTCGATCGCGTAGACTGGTGCGTCGCCGCTGGAATCGAAGGCGTAGACGCCCTCGCGCTCCCACAGCGCCTGGATCTGTGGCTCGATGGTCTGGGGATCGTAGCGTTGTGGCAGACTCATAGCGGACCGTTCCTTTCCGGCGGACCCGCGGCGTGCGTGAGATAGACAACAGAAAGCGCGCTCTCGTCCCGGCGAGGACGAAAGCGCGCTATCACGCGCACTCCGCGGTACCACCTCGGTTCACCGCCGCGTTCACAGCCTATCGGACCAGTCGCGGCGGCACACTCTTCTCCCGTCGGGCACCTGGCGCCTTTGGCGGTCGCGGCCATGAATGGCCGGCGCACAATAGCGGCAAATGCCGAACGGGGTCGCGCTGTAACGGGCTGACCCGTGCCGATCTACTGGCCGGATAGGGGTCCTCACCCCCATCCCCTCTCCTCAGCGGAGGCGAGGGGAGCACATACGGCGTTCCTCGGCAGTGTGTTTCCGGGCGACCTTCGGCGGCGTCGCGGTGCGGGAGCTTTCACCCATCCGTGTCTATGGACGGCTCCGTCGTCGCTGTCAGCGCGGTCCGCCGCCTACTCCTCCCGGAGCGCCGCCGTCGCCTGTGGACGGCATGCACACACTATACGCAACACGGGCGGGCGGCGTCAAACAACGCGGCGCAGTTACAGGCTGAGCCGCGCGCGAAGCTGGTCCGGCGTGTCGCTCGTGACATGCGCCAGCAGCTCTTGAAGCACAGGCACCGGCGCCTGCGCGACCGCGTCGGCCATCTCTTGCGGTAGCTCGCCCAGCCGCGCACGCAGCGTCAGCAGCGCTGCATCGCGCAAGCCGCTGGCCATACCTTGCTCGATACCTTGCTCGATACCTTGCTCGCGCGCGGCCTGCACCCACTCCTGATAGAGTGAGGACTTTTCAAGGATCTCGGTGGACATGAACAACCTCCGCGCGACACTCTTCAAGAACTCACTATCGTATTTCCGTCCCGCGAAGACAAGTAGCAACGCTTCCAACTTGCCCAGGTCTGCCTCTGGAGCAGTCTCCTTCACGAGGTCTGCGGTGCGCTCGATGACGTCACGGGTTACATCTCTCGTGAAGGGCACCAACGGAAGCAGCCCGACTAGGCCACTTCCCAGCAGCATCTCGGCCGCTTGCTGGTACAGCTCAATGCCGATGAAATGCCAAGTCGCCACAAGCCGGTCGGCAGCGTGCAGCTCGTATGGCGAAGACGGTGCTGCACCATCCGGTTCGAGCCATAACACCACCGAGATCACAGGCAATCCGCTGACGATCGTCGCCCGCGCGCCGTACTCAAAGAGACGCCGCCCAATATCTGGCTTGGGGCGAGCTTCGGCTTCGAGATCGACGGCGCACTCGACGCCGTGATAGCGCACACGCAGCAGCGTATCGAGCGTGAGCTGCGGTTCGGTGGCGACGTCAATCGGGATGGTACCGAGGTATTCAGCACCGGGCAGCGCCAGGGCGAGAAAGTCGGCGGCGTACGTCTGCACCAGCCGCTTGATGCCCTGATCCATGTCAGGCACGATACTCACTCCTCCCTCCCGACGCTCCCATGCTAGTATATCACCATGCCTCGCGGTGAAAGCAGGCAACTGCCGAGTGAGAAGCTCCATGCGACCAGAAAACCTACCAGCGTCGCTCGCTGGCGACGAAGACGTAGCTGCTGTCCTGGCCGCGCGTCGCGGCGGGATCGCGCGCATCGAGCAGGCCGTCGCGCTAGTGGTGGCGGCGCTGATAGTGCCGCTGCTGGCGCTGGTGTATGGCGGCTTGGCGGCGATCGGCTACATGGTCGGGCTGACGCTGGCGCTGGTGGCCGAGCGCGTCTTCGTCGGGGCCATGCGCCTGCGCATCGGTCCGGAGCGCGCGACCCCCGCCGACGTGCTCACACTGGTCCGCGCGGCGGTGGCGGCACTGCTCGCGGGACTGGTCGTCTCCGGCATCCGCGACCGTATGGGGCTCGCCGGCTGGCTGGCCTTTGGCGCCGCACTGCTCGCCGCCACCGCGCTGGACTGGCTGGACGGCCCGCTCGCGCGCCGGCTCGGTCCTACCAAGCTCGGCGCCGTGCTCGACATCGAGGCCGATTCGTGGCTCACATTGTGGTGCGCCGCCGCGACCGTCGCATGGGGCGGGCTGCCGTGGATCGTGCTGCTGCCGCCGCTCGCGCACTATCTGCACCCGGCGCTCGCGTTGCGACGCGGCGCACTGCCACGGGGAGGCGGGCCGTGGTGGGCGCGAGTCGTGGGGGTTGCCCAGATGGCGCTGTTGCTCGCTGCGCTGCTGCCGCTGGCGGGAACGTGGCGCGCGGCGCTGCCGGTGCTCGCCTGGCCCATTGCCACCGTGGCGCTCGTCGTGATGCTGGCGACGCTGGCAGTCAGGGCGCCAGCTCCGCGTGAAGGGACGAAAGGCGCTGGGAGGAACGCAGGATAGGCGCATGCCGCTGCGTGACCGTGTTGAGGCCCTTCGTGTCACGCCGCGCACACTCGTCGAGCGGGGTCGGCACGTAGACCTCGACGGATCCGGGGATGCTGGCACGCATCTGGTCGCGCGTCTCACGACAGGGCGAGATCGTGGCGGTGATCGCCACCACATTCGCCGGCCAGAGGCGCAATGGCAAGCATCGCACGCAATCGGCAGCCCACGAGGAAGATTGTTGCACCGAGGTTATGCGGATGGCGCCGGCTCACCCTCATCGTCGCTGCCGACGGCCTCGCGGATCGTGCGCGCGGCGGCCTCGCGACCCGCTTCGATGGCCTCCAGCTCCGGCGTCTCGGGCCTGGGCAGCGCGTCGAGGCTGCTGAGGCCGAACTGCTGCAGGAACTCCGGCGTAGTGCCGAAGAGCGCGGGCCGCCCGATCGTCGCGGCACGGCCGACCTCCTGCGCCAGTCCATACTGGATCAAGCTGGCGAGCGCGCGGTCGCTGTTGACGCCGCGAATGAACTCGATCTGCGAGCGCGTGATCGGCTGGCGGTAGGCGACGACGGCGAGCGTCTCGAGCGCGGCGGTGGTGAGCTTGGCCTGCGCCGGCAGCCCCAGTAGCGCCGCGACGAAGCGCGCGTTCTCAGGCGCCGAGACGAGCTGCACTGTGTCGCCCGCGCGCTGCACGCGGAGGCCGCGGGAATGGCGCTCGCACTCCTCAGTCAGCGCGTCCAGCGCCGCGCGCAGCCGCCTTTCGTCGATCACCAGCAGTCGGCGCAGCTCACCCGTCGCCAATGGCCGGCCCGCGACGAAGAGCAGGCTCTCGATCACGGCGCGCAATTGCTGCGGCGCGAGCATGCTCGCGGGCAGGCCGGCGCCCGCACCTTCGAGCGGCAGCGGCTCGGCGACGGCAGTGGAGCGCATCTCCTGCTCGTCGCCGGTGGTGGTATTCTTTGGGGATCGTGGCATGAGGCGAGTATAGCATGTGCGGTACCTCGCTACATCACTGGCGTGTAACCTCATCGTGACTGGTGGGCTGGACATGTGAGCAGCGCGTGAGGTGAACGGGCTACGATGTGCCGTGGATGGCGCACGCCACGGCTGCCGCGCCCTCGAATCCACGGCATGTGAGGCACAGACGCTGCGACCCATGCACCCGCCGGGAGCGTGGCGCGTATACAGGACGAGCGCGCCCGCCGAGCCAGTATGGTTCCATCCGCGCTCCGCAGGGAGGGGAGGCTTCAGATGTCCAGGAATTACCTGCGCACCCGGTGGATGATCCTTCTGTTGCCCATCGCCATCATGATGCTGGCGGCCAACATTGGCGCGGCGCTGCCTGGTGCTGGTACTGCGGAAGCGGCCTCATCTGGCCGTGGTGTTGCGCTGGCACCTGCGGGGAGCTGCGCTGGGCCTGTCCCTGGCCAGTACATCTACGACTGCGCCCTTCTCCTGACGCCCGCCGAGGTCGCCAACCTGGAGACACAGGCAGCAGCGGTCGTGCAGGCCGGCGCGCCGACGGTGGTCTACCTGCAGGTGCGCGACGCCACCGCGCAGCAGACA
>DASVAA010000260.1:0-4194 GCA_036376595.1 Ktedonobacterales bacterium
ACTGACGTAGCGCAATATCGCAAGCGTGATTTCTCTGCGCACCACCCGACTTAGAACAAATATGCGATAGATTGAACAGGCAAGCTGTGGTGTCTACTGTGCCGCACCGAGCTTGCTCACCGGCTGCCTGTCCCACATCTCTGCGGTTTGCTCTAAGCTGGGGGTCCGCTTCGGTCACGAGGTGACGTTGAAAACGAACTGCTCCCAAGGACCGGTCTGGTTGCATGGGGTGCGAGCGCGCAGCCTGGCATACTGGTTGCCAACGCCACCCAGCTCGGCGGCGACACACAAGTTATTCGCCGCCGAGATAATGTTGATCTCGTTACTGGCGAATCCTTGCTGTACATAGTACTGCTCCCATGGGCCAACGGACGTGGCTCGCGCGCGCAATCTGGCGTATTCAGTACCAACGCCACCCAGCTCCGTCGACACGTAGTCGTTGTTGGCCAGCGACTGCAACGTCATGATCCGGGTGACTTGGTCTTGGCACTCACGGAATCGCTCCCATCCGCCATCTTGCGCGGGGTTTGTGCGTGCACGGAGCAGGCCATATTCGTCGCCGGTGAAGGCCAGTTCCGCTGCGGTGTCAAGGCCGTTCGCATCCGAGTGGATGTGAATGATGTAGCACACTACGGGATTTGAGGGGTTGACAGTGGGACTCGTCCGGCTGTGGTGCATCAACTGCGAGAGATCGTTCCATGTGACAAATAGGAGATGCGGATGTGATACGGGCTTGCGTGGCGCTGCGCTGGCTGTGCCGCTGACGAATACGGCCATCATCAGGCTGAGCAGCGTCGCGACGAGGAACGCGCCTCGAAGTCTTCGCGTGGCATGGCGCATAGCGGGTTTCCTTTCTCTTGCCCAATAGTCACCGTGTCCGCCGCAACCATACGCGGCGGGGAAGAGACCGCTTCCCTTCCAGACGCAACGATACCAGGCGAACTTCAGTAGGAATTCAGCCCACCTTCAGCTTTGTTCAGGTTTGATCTTCCCAGGTCAAACGCTATACTTCAGTGGTGCGGTGAGCATGATCGGCCAGCGAATGACGCCATGTCAGGCAACGTGGCGGGCAAACTTGGGCTGGCTTATGAAGCGGAGGCAGCAGCAGTGGCGGCAGACGTGCAATCGCGCGATACCACACCCGTGGTGCCGCGCTCGACTCCGCACCCCACCCCGCACCCGACGCCGCGCCGACCAACACCGCTGCGGGCTGCCGCGCGGCGGTGGCCGCCCCCGTGGCGCTGGCTGCTGGTGCTGCGGCCGCGGCGCGATCTGCTCCTCGTGCTGGCGCTCGCCGCGGCGCTGCGCCTGCCACAGCTCGCCGGCACGATCTTCCTCGACGACCAGGAGGGACTGCTGGCGCTGGCCCGCTCGGCGCTGGTCCACGGCGCGCTGCCTGCCAGCGGCATCCCCCTCTCGATCAGACCATTGGGCTTCCCGGCAGCGATCTACCTCCTGCTGCCCTTCGCGGCGCTCGGCAACCCCTACTGGGCGGCGCTCGCCACGGTGCTCGCCAACGTCGCCGCGGCCGGCCTGCTCTACGGCGTGACGGCACGCTACGCCGGCAGGAGGACGGCGCTTGCCGCGGCGCTGCTCTACGCCGCCGCGCCCTGGCCGGTCTACCTTTCGCGCATCATCTGGCAGCCAAACCTGCTCGCGCCGGTGGTGATCCTCTTCTTCTGGACGGCGTGCCGCGGCGCCATCGAGCGCAAGCGCGGCTGGCTGCCGTGGAACCTGCTGCTGTGGGCCATCGCGGTGCAGCTCCATCCCAGCGCCGCGCCGCTGCTGGCGCTCACGCTCGTCGCGCTGCTCGTCACCTGGCGCGACCGCCGGGCGTACACCGTACGCCCCTACTCATGGCGCGATGGGTTGGGCGCCGCGCTCGCGCTGGCGCTGCCCTTCGTGCCGACGCTGCTCTGGGAGGTGGCGACCTCCGGCTCCGATCTCACGCTCTACCAGGCTTTCGCCATGCGCCCGGGCGCGCTCGACGGCAACGCGCTGGGCACGCTGCTGGTCGTGCTGACGCCGCCGGACCCCGGCCTGTTTGGTCCCGCCACGGCCTACGCGCGCTGGTTTGGGGCGTTCGGCTGGGTACGTGTGGCGCTGGTGGCGCTCTACGCGGCGGGCCTGCTGTGGATGGTGGTTGCGCTGCTCGGCGCCCGGCGCCGTCCTCACCCCCCGGCCCCCGCTCTCGTAGCGCGAGGGAGTGATCAGAGGCCCTGCGCGATGTTCCTGCTGCTGGCGCTGCTGTGGCAGGTGGCGCCGCTGCTGGCGATGCTGCACCACGCGGCGGCGATCCAGGAGCACTACCTGCTGGCCGTGATGCCGGCGCTGTTCCTCACCATCGGCCTCTTCATCGCCTGGGTGAGCGAGCGCGCCGACCTCGCCGCGACGCTGGCACGCGAGCCGCTGCGGCTGGCCGCATGGTGGCTGCCCAACGTGGTGCTGGTGGCGCTGATCGCCGCGCAGGCGCTCGCCTCGGGCACGTTCGTGGCAAGCGCACAGGCCGGCTACGACAGCGGCCCCCTGGCGTTCCACTACACGCGCTACGGCATCCCGCTCGACACACAGCAGGCCGCGCTGGATGCGCTGCTGCGCGCCGCGCACGCCGGGCATGCGCGCGCCGAGATCGCCGCGACCACCTGGGGCGAGCCTGGCTTCGGCTACCTCGCGGCGATCGCCTCGCAGCCGGTGGGTGTTTACGACGGAACGCGCTGCGCGCTGGCGCCCGCGGCCGGCTCGGACCCGGCGGCGGTGCTGGCGATGCAGCCGCTGGGCGCGGCCAACCTGCTGGCCGAGCTGGCCGGCAACGCGGGCCGTCCGGCGCTGGCGGGGCAGCAGGCGAACCCGCTACGGCTCTACGCTATCCGCCCCGGTGCCATCCTGCCTGGCGAGATCGCGCTCCCCGCTCCGGCCGCCACCACCGGCTCGCATGCGCAACTCGCCGGCTACCGGCTGCACGTGACCAACGACGGCAGTGCACGGCTCGTACTGCACTTCAGCGGCGTGCCGTCCGCCCCCAGCCCGTCCGCGGCGGCGCTGACCTTCTGGCGCGGCGCGCTGCCTGGCGTGGGCGGCGTCGCGCAGTACACCTTCAGCGCGCAGCCGCTCGATGCCGCCGGCAAGCCGCTCGGCCCGGCGCGCAGCGCGACCTGCTCGGAGCTGCACTGGGGTCCCGGCGACGACCTCTACGCCTGGATCGACCTACCCGCCACGAGTGTGACGGCGCCCGGCGGCTGGCGGATCACGAGCGAGCGGCAGGAGTACGCCATCTCGCGTCCATACGTGGGGCCGCTGGCGCTGGAGTCGGGCGACCTGGTGCTGGGGCCGGTGGAGCGGGTGGCGAGCGGGATCATCCCTGCCGCCCTCTCGCCGTCGTAGGCGTACGTCACCGCCACGTTCGGCGGATTGCCGGTCTGATCCTGCCAGCTCGCCAGCCGCCGCTCATTGTCGTGGCAGAGTGCTTGGCCCTCGCGGCCCTGCCGGATAGCGAGAACCGGCAAGCAGGCACCTTCCTAGCAAACGGAGAAAGTATCAGCGGTCGGGGCCACAAGTACCTCTTCACAAAGGCGCACGCTCACTCAACATGTGCAAGCTTCCAGCCAGTCCAGAAAGCGCCTACTACTCCGATGACGAGAAGGATTCCCCCAACAACTGGCACCACGAGCGGCACAGCGGGCGCAGGCCAGAGGAGGAGCTCAGCAATGCTAAGAAGGAACGACGCGGCGATGGCTTCGACAGCAACGATATGGGCCAACATCAAGCCCCTCCCTGCACCCGCATGCAGTACCCGAGAGTACAAGCGCACAAGGGCGAACGGAATAGCTATCATCGCCAGCACGATCGCTACGCAGATCGCGAGGGCTAAGACTGAAGCCCATTGCATGATGGTATCGCTTTCAGACGCTGGGCATCCTTGCCAGGTTGGCTCCTCATGGTTTCCATGGATAGTGTCCACTGGAGTGTGTAAGACGGTGAGCCAGGTCGGTTGACGAGACCGGCCAACGCGTGGTTCTCCTCGGGTAGAGAAAAGATGCCCGAGAAGGAGGACCCGACGCGATGGCCGATGAGATGAGCATGGCACTTGAGGAGCTCTTGCGCAAGGCGGAGCTGAACGGCGATGTGGACTTCTTGCGCGAGGGGGTGCGGGTGCTGAGCCAAGCCGTGATGGAGCTGGAAGTGACGCAACACGTG
>DASVAA010000261.1:0-28421 GCA_036376595.1 Ktedonobacterales bacterium
CCCGCCCCCTCGGTGCCCGACCTATCCTGTTGCTCTCCGTGGTGATGCTGTGCCCAAGATCGTGACCAAGCACTGCATCCCGCGAGGTGGCCGGCAACCCGCGTCGCGCGGGTATAATGTGCGCGTGGAGACTGGCGCGAGATGGCGCGAGCATGCGCGCGGACGACGGAAATGGAGCGGACCCGATGGTGACGATGACAGACGAGCGAGCCATCCCGACCAGCGGTCTGCTGGTGGATAGCTACGGCCGCCGCATCAAGAGCCTGCGCATCTCGATCACCGACAAGTGCAACTTCCGCTGTGTCTACTGCATGCCGGCGGAGGGTCTGCCCTGGCTGCCGCGCGCCGAGATCCTGACCTACGAGGAGATTGCGCGCCTCTCGCGCATCTTCACGGGCCTGGGCATCGAGCAGATTCGGCTGACGGGCGGCGAGCCGACGGTGCGCCGTGACCTGCCCGAGCTGGTGCGCATGCTCTCGGCGCTCGGCGGTCTGCGCAGCCTCAGCCTGACCACCAACGGCGTGCTGCTCACGCGGCTCGCGCTCCCGCTGGCCGAGGCCGGCCTGACGCGCATCAACGTCAGCCTCGATTCGCTGGTGCGCGAGCGCTTTGCCCAGCTTGCCCGCCGCGATGCGCTCGACCAGGTGCTCGCCGGCCTCGAAGCGGTCGAGCAATGCCCCACGATCCGGCCGATCAAGGTCAACGCGGTGGCGATGCGCGGCTTCACCGAGGCCGAGGTGCTCGACTTCGCCCGCCTGGCGCGCCGCAAGCCTTACGCCATCCGCTGGATCGAGTTCATGCCGCTGGACGCCGACCAGATCTGGCGCAAGGAAGACATCCTCACCGGCGGCGAGATCAAGGCGATCATCGAGGCGGAGTACGGGCCGCTGGTGCCGATCACCACCGGCGACAAGTCGGAGACGGCGCGCAAGTACACCTTCAGTGATGGCATCGGCGAGGTGGGTTTCATCAACCCGGTGAGCGAGCCGTTCTGTGCGAGCTGCGACCGCATCCGCTTGACCGCCGACGGCCACCTGCGCACCTGCCTCTTCGCACAGGTCGAGACCGATCTGCGCGCGCCGCTGCGCTCCGGCGCCTCCGACGACGAGATCGCGCAGACCATCCGCGATGCGGTGTGGCATAAGGAGCTGAAGCACTACATCGGCGACAAACGCTTCCGTCGCACCGCGCGCTCGATGTCCATGATCGGCGGCTAGGCGGCGCGGGAGTTGGCTGGATTCAGGTGTAGTGGCGAGGCCCGCCTCGCCCGGCCACGCGATGGCAACAGGGGCCGGCGGATGAATCCGCGCCGACGGGCGTCCCGCCGCAAAGCCCGCCTGCGCGGGATGGACCGATACGCGCGTCAGGGTTAGCGGCTCAGGCACCCTGCCGCGAGCGTACCTGCTTCATACTTTGCCTGAAAGGATCCCCCTTCGTGCCCGATACCAACGCTGTGCCCGCCAATCCTGCCGCTCCCTTCGCCGCCGCGCGCGAGCAGTTCCCGGCGCTGGCGCTGGAGCAGGATGGGCGCCCCGTGGTCTACGCCGATAACCCCGGCGGCACGCAGGTGCCGCGCGCCTGCATCGAGGCGATTGCGGCCTATCTCAGCGGCTCCAACGCCAACACCGGCGGCGCCTTCGTCACCAGCCGCCACAGCGACGCGATGCTCGACGAGGTCCACGCCGCGACCGCCGACCTGCTCAACGCCGCCGACCCGCGCGAGATCGTCTTCGGTCCCAACATGACCACGCTCACCTTCACGCTCAGCCGCGCCATCGGGCGCACGCTGCGGCCGGGCGACGAGATCGTCGTCACCGCGCTCGATCACGATGCCAACGTCGCGCCGTGGCAGGCGCTGGCTGAGGAGCGCGGCGCCGTGGTCCGCATGGCCGACGTGCATCTGGATACCTGCACGCTCGACATGGATGACCTGCACACCAAGATCACGGACCGCACGCGGGTCGTCGCGGTGGGCTACGCCTCCAACGCCGCCGGCACGATCAACGACGTCGCCACGGTCGCCGGCTGGGCGCACGAGGCGGGCGCGCTCTCGTTCGTGGACGCCGTGCAGTACGCGCCGCACGGGCCGATCGACGTGCAGGCGCTGGGCTGCGACTTCCTTGCTTGCTCGTCGTACAAATTCTTCGGCCCGCACCTGGGCATCCTCTACGGGCGCCTGCCACTGCTGGAGGAGCTGCCGGCCTATAAGGTGCGGCCGGCGACCGATGAGCCGCCGGGCAAGTGGGAGACCGGCACGCAGAGCCACGAAGGCCTCGCCGGTCTGCTCGGCACCTACGAGTATCTTGCCGCGCTCGGCCGCCCGCATGCCGCGATGCGGGCGTCCACCGGACCCAATCGGGCGTCCACCGGACGCCCCTACGCGGATCGCTTCGCGGAGATGAGCGGTCGGCGGCTGGAGCTGCACATCGCGCTGGCGGCGATCCAGGCGCACGAGCGCGAGCTGGCGGCGCAGCTGCTCGCCGGCCTCGCCACGATTCCCGGCGTCCACATCTACGGTCTGGCGGCGCCCGCCGATCTGCCGCGCCGCGTGCCGACGGTGATGCTGACCGTCGCCGGCCATACCCCGCGCGAGCTGGCCGAGGGGCTGGCGGCGCGCGGCATCTTCGCCTGGGACGGCAACTACTACGCGCTCAACATCATGGAGCGCCTGGGGCTGGAGCCGACCGGCGGCGCCCTGCGCATCGGCCTGGCGCACTACAACACACCGGCCGAGGTGGATCGCATCATCGCGGCACTGCGCAAGGTAGCCGGTGACGAAGCCAGCCGGCAGACATCCTGAGGTTGCGGCACATTCTTGTGCGTCCGCCGCACCCAACGTTTTCGCGCACCTCCCATGGCCCAACCCGCGCTTGCTCGGGGCGGGGTTGCGCGCCCGTGTGGCAGCCTGGAGCACTATCGCGAGTGGCAGGCAACAGGTGTGAGCCATGGTGAGATGCATTGCGCGCACCGCATGACGCAGAAGGGGCGGCATCGCCTTCGACGAGGCGGCGATCGTGAATCTGACGGTCTGTCTGCCCGGCGGCCCACGTGGGGAGCGCACTGTCGCGCCGGGGTCACACCCCAATCTCGCGCCGACGCTGCTTGAGCTGGCCGGCCTTGGCGCGCAGGAGCTCCCCTGCGCGCACCTCTGACGCCCCCTCGCCCCGCGGGGCGAGGGGTCAGGGGGTGAGGACCGGACTACCTCTGCCCCTGCTGGCCGCCAGACTGCTGACCCTGTTGGTTGCCGAAGGCTTGGCCGTACGCCGGCAGGCTCAGATTCAGGCCGGGGACCTGCGAAAGTACACCTTGCAGAGCATTGGACTGATAGGTGTGGCCGTCGTTGGTCTGCGCCGTGAAGATGCCGCTCTGGTCGCGCGAGAGCGACGTGATGCCGCTATTGCCCAGTACCTGCTCCACGGCGCTCGCGTTCTGGTCCAGCGCGTTCGAGAGCGAACCTCCGCCGCTCACCTGGCACTGGCCGTTGCTACACGTGATGCCGCCGATGCTCCCCTTCTCGAACGCCTGCTGCAGGTCAAAGATCCAGCGGGTATCGCCCAGCGGCCCATAGGTCGGATTCTGTTCGCTCGCGGCCGGATTCTGCGTGTTCTGCGGTGTGTTCGGATTCATGCTGCCTCCTTGTGTTCTCCACAGCGCGGGCGTTACGTCCCCTTGCGCCCGTGGGACAACTGCCCCCTGACAGTGCCGCACGAATCGCGCCGCGACGATTGTAGTTTGCTATGCGTCCTAACCATAGAATATACTTGCTGGCGGTGTCGGGCGTGCTCCGCGAGAGGCCGCGGCGTCGGGCCAAGCGAGAGGGCCTGCTGGGTGATTTCGTGGCCGATATCACCAGCATGGTCGCCCGTGTCTACGGGCGCTGCAACAGCCAATGACAAGTGGAGCGCATTCGGACCTGCTTCGAACACGTCATGCAAAGCGAAAGCGAGGATGCGTGATGCCCGTGATGCGTGTCACTCGCGCCTACAAAACCGAGTTGGACCTGAACGACCGGCAAGTCACTGCTTGCAAGCGACACGCGGGCGCGGCACGCTACGCCTACAATTGGGGCTTGCAGCGCAAGCAGGAGGACTATCGCACGACGGGCAAGTGCCCTTCGGCCATAGACCTGCACCGTGAGCTGAATGCGCTGAAGCAGACTAGTGTGCCCTGGATGTACGAGGTGTCCAAATGCGCACCACAAGAGGCGCTACGCAATCTGGACCGCGCCTTCGATAGCTTCTTCTGCCGCTGCACATTGAAGCAGGAAGGTAAATGGCGGGGCAAGGTGGGCTATCCCCAGCGCGAGACGAAGAAGAAGGGGTTGGGCAGCTTCCGGCTGACCGGTTCGATTGTCATCTTGCCCGGTGCCATTCAACTCCCCCGACTAGGCCGGCTGCGCTTGAAAGAGCACGGCTACCTGCCGACGAGTGGAATCAAGGTGCTTTCCGCGACCGTTTCCGAGCAGGCCGGACATTGGTACGTGAGCATTCAGGTGGAACAAGAACACCTCGTTCCCTTCAACACTGGCCCTGTGGTGGGTGTTGATTTGGGCGTCAAGACACTGGCAACGCTGTCGGACGGCACGGAGGAACCCAATCCGCGCCATCTGAAGCAGTGCCTCAGGAAGATCAAACGCTTGCAGCGCGCCGTCGCGCGCAAGCGCAAGGGCAGCCACAATCGCCGCAAGGCCGTACGCAAACTGGCGGTACTCCATCGCACCATCACCCAGCAGCGCGCCAACACGTTGCATCAACTCACGTCTAGACTGGCGAAAACCAAGTCCGTCATCGTGATTGAGGACCTCAATGTGGCAGGCATGCTGAAGAACCATCATCTGGCGCAAGCCATCGGTGATGTCGGCTTTGCGGAGTTTGGGCGACAGCTCACCTACAAGGCGGCTTGGTACGGCAGTCGGGTGGTGGTCGTGAGCCGCTGGGAGCCGTCCAGCAAGACGTGCTCGGCTTGTGGGTGGGTAGACGAGAACCTGGAGCTTTCGGACCACGTGTTCCGCTGCCAGCAGGCGGACTGCGGGCAGGTTCTCGACCGCGATCTGAATGCGGCGATCAATTTGAGCAATCTGGCCGGCAGTTCGTCGGACAGTCAAAACGCCTGTGGAGCGGGAAGCGCTGGCCGGGGCCGTGAGGCCGCGGTGAAACTGCCCGCGATGAAGCAGGAACCAAACATGTTTTGTGCCTCGGCATAGAACAGTAAGTTTTGGAGAACGGAGAGGCGGCGCATGCGCATTGACGGCAGCTATCTGTTCCCAGCGCCCGCGGAGCAGGTCTTCACCGCGTTGCTGTGGCCCGAGACGCTGGCGCGCGCGATCCCCGATACCGAGCGTCTGATCCAACTCGGTCCCCCCGACGACGAGGGCACCACCTTCAAGGCGTGGGTGCGCAGCGTGGATGGGCTGGCGGTGCTCACCTGGCGCCTGACTCCGGTGCGGCGCCCCGCCAGTTTGCGCCTGGCGATCTGGGGCCACCTGCCTGGCGGCCACCTCGATGGCAGCGGCGTGATCGACCTGGTGCCGCGCGAGGACGCCCACACCCGCGGAGCCTACGCATTGGAGCTGGAGGCCCCGGAGGGCGCGCTCGAAACGGCGGCCGCTCAGGATCTCGCCCATGCGCTCTGCGAGCAGCTCGCCGGCCTGGTGTATGACTCAACGGCTGAGGCAGGAGTCAGAGCGACGTCGCCGGCCCCGACTTCCTCCAAGGCGGCCACTCCCTCACCGGTCCCGGCGCACGCGCGGCTGCACGACATCGCCACCCCCCGCGGGCGCATCGTCGCGCTGCCGGCGGAGCGTGCGAATGGCCGCGGCGGCGTGCGCGTGTGGGCCGAGCGTGCGATGTGGATGGGCGCCGGCCTCGCGCTTGGCCTGGTCGCCATCAGCCTGGTGCTGGCCGTCGCGCATCGTCTCAATGGCCACGACACGTAAGCTTCGGTACGCAGTCGTATCCGCTCGACATAGCGCGTGCGACTTTTTGGCTACTCGTGCGTTAGTTGTTATCAGGACCCCTGTTCCCTGTGCGCCGCGCGGGTGATCGTTCTCCGCGGCGCCGCCCAGAGCGAGGCGAGCGTGGCCGAATCCACCAGCATCGTCGAGCGTGTCAAGCAGCAGCTCGACGCCGTCGAGATCATCGGCGCGGTGGTCCCACTGCGGAAGTCAGGCAAGGCCTATCGCGGTCTCTGCCCCTTCCACGGCGAGCGCACGCCCTCGTTCTACGTCTTCCCCGAGAGCGGCACCTACAAGTGCTTCGGCTGCGGCGAGGGCGGCGACCTCTTCAGCTTCGTCGAGAAGCAGCAGGGGCTGGACTTCCGTGAGGCGCTCTCCGTGCTGGCCGAGCGCGCCGGCATCGTGCTGGAGGGCGGCGCGCACGAGGGCGAGATGCGCGCCGAATCGGCCGAGACGACCGCTCGCAAGCGGCTGCGCGCGCTCAACGAAGCGGCGGCGATCTGGTTCCACCACCAGCTCTTGCAATTCCCCGACGCGCAGTACGCCCGCAGCTACCTGGATTCACGCGGCGTCAGCGGCGACTCGATCGCCACCTGGCGCCTGGGTTTCGCGCCCGATGGCGACCGGCTCAGCACGTATCTGCGAGAGCAGGGCTACACGCCCAACGAGCTGATCGAGGCGGGGCTGGCGCGCGAGCGCGAGGAGGGCCACCTCTACGACTACTTCCGCACCCGGCTGATCTTCCCCATCCGCGACGCGCGGGGCCAGACGATCGCCTTTGGTGGGCGCGAGCTGGGTGGCGGCCACCCCAAATACCTCAACACGCCGCAGACCGCGCTCTTCGACAAGTCCGCCACGCTCTATGGCTTCGATCTGGCGCGCGAGGGCATCCGCAAGGCGGGGCAGGTGGTGGTGGTCGAGGGCTACATGGATGCCATCGTGCCGCATCAATACGGCTTCAAGAATGTGGTCGCCGTCATCGGCAGCGCAATCACCGAGAAGCACATCCGCCAGATCAAGAAGCTTACTACGCGCGTCGCGCTGGCCCTCGATCCCGACGCCGCCGGTGAATCGGCGATGGTGCGCGGCATCGCGGTGGCGCGCGAAGCCTTCGACCGCGAGGTGGTGCCCGTGCCGGCGCCGGTCGAGGGCACGGCAGCGCGCACCCGGCATGGCGAGTATCGTGGCATGGTGCGCTTCGAGGAGCAGGTCAACGCCGAGATCACGGTCGTCCGCCTGCCGCCGCACGAGGACCCCGACGAATTCGTGCGCCGCACGCCCGAAGGCTGGCGGCGCACGGTGGCCGAGGCGCAGCCGCTGATCGACTTTCTGATCGAGGCGCAGACCGCCGGGCTGGACCTCACGACGCCACACGGCAAGATGGCGGCAGCGGAGCGGCTGCTGCCGGTGATCGCCGAGCTGCGCGACCGCACGCTGGCCGACGAATACATCGGCCGTCTCGCCCAGCGCGTGCGGCTGGACCGCGTGGAGCTGGCGCGCGATCTGGCGCAGATACGGCGCAAGCTGGCCCACGAGCGTCGCGCGCAACCGGCTCCGCAAGCGGAGCCGGGCGAGCCTGCCGGCGAAGAACAGGCGGGCGCGACTGTCGAGCGTGTGGGAGAAAAGTCATGGGACAGTGGGGGTCCTGGTCCTGGCCCGTCGTATAGTGCGTCCGGCGCCGCGCGGCCATCCGCAGCGGCGAGTGGTGCGGCGGCACGGCTCCTCGCCGAAGAGGCGCAAGAGGAGTACTGCCTGGGCTTGTTGCTCGAGCATCCGGCCGCCTGGGCGGAGGTCTATGGCATCCTTGGCGAAGGCGATTTCGCCGGCACCGAGACACGCGCGCTCTACGCCGCGTGGCTGCGGGCCAGTCGCAATCATCCCTCATTGGATTCGCACGCCTTCCTCACCGAGCTGCCAGCCGTCTTACGGACGGCGGCGGAGCGTGTCCGCGCCCGCGTCGCGCGCGAGACGCTGCCCGACGAGGACCCCGCGCTCGCCAAGGCCGCGCGATTGGCCGCCTACCGCCTGAAGCGCATGCGTCTCAAAGCGGAGATGGCCGAGCTGGACTACCTGGAGCACGACGCCGAAGGCAGCGGCGACGCCGATGCCGCGCGCGGGTTGCTCCAGCGCAAGCAGCAGCTCTTGATGCAGCGTCGCGCGCTCGACGCCGCCTCAGGTCTGCATGGATAGTCGCGTCTGTGCGGATGATGGATGCCAGAAGGGGCTGGGCGAGATGGGTAGAAGCGAGAGCGGCTCGCGCAAGCGGGCGGGTGTCTTCGCGGGCGACCCGCCGCCGGCATATTGGGAGCGTTGGGGGGCACATGCGGGAGGGCGTCCATCGTACGCGCCCGCACCGAGGGAGGGGGACATGCCAGGCACGCGCGAGAGACGTACGCCGTACGCCCCGACGGATGCACGACTGCCGTGGGCAGTCGAACGAGTCGCCACGAGCCAAGGGCGAGCCGCCCTTAGGCGGATGCATGTGGTGCCCGCCAAGCAGCGCGATCCCTTCGCGTTTCTGCTCGGGGGCAACGATGTGCTGGTCGTGCCGGCTCGCACGATCGGGTCGGACGATGGCGATGAGGGGACGATCGTCGAAGACGAGGAGCCTGAGCTGCCCGTCGCCGACGACGAGGACCCGTTTGCCGATGTCATGAAACTACAGGATGAGGCGATGGCACTAGATGCGCTCGATCCATCGAAAGACGCCTGGGGTGACGCGGAGCCCGAGACGGAGATGGAAACTACCGGCAGCCACAAGTGGGACGAGCTCCGCGAAGGCTTCAGCGCCGTAGACCTCGACAGCAGCCTCGACGACCCAGTGCGCATGTACCTGCGCGAGATCGGCCGCGTGCCGTTGCTGTGCGCCGCCGAGGAGGTTGTGCTCGCCAAGAAGATGGAGCGCGGCCGCCTGGAGCGCCAGAAGCCGGTGCGCGAGCAGAACGCCTACATCATCTGGGACGGCGAGGAGGGCCAGCGCCGGCTGACCGAGGCCAACCTGCGGCTGGTGGTGAGCGTCGCCAAGAAGTACATTGGCCGCGGCATGAGCCTGCTGGACCTGATCCAGGAAGGCAACATCGGCCTGATCCGCGCCGTCGAGAAGTTCGATTATTCCAAGGGCTTCAAGTTCTCCACCTACGCCACCTGGTGGATCCGCCAGGCGATCACGCGCGCCATCGCCGACCAGGCGCGCACGATCCGCATCCCCGTCCACATGGTCGAGACCATCAACCGGCTGGTGCGCACCAGCCGCCGCCTGCTGCAAGAGCTTGGCCGCGAGCCGACGCCCGAAGAGATCGGCGCCGAGATGCAGATTACGCCGGAGAAGGTGCGCGAGATCATGAAGGTCAGCCAGGAGCCGGTCAGTCTCGAAACGCCCATCGGCGAAGAGGATGACAGCCACCTGGGCGACTTCATCGAGGACCACACCGCACTCGCCCCCGCCGACGCCGCCAGCCACCAGATCCTCAAGGAGCAGGTGAAAGACGCGCTCAACGGCCTGACCCAACGCGAGCAAGAGGTGCTGCGGCTGCGCTTCGGCCTCGACGACGGCCGCCAGCGCACGCTCGAAGAAGTGGGACGCGAGTTCCGCGTCACCCGCGAGCGCATCCGCCAGATCGAAGCCAAGGCCCTGCGCAAGCTGCGCCATCCCAGCCGCAGCCGCCGCCTCAAGGACTACCTCGACTAGCCTGAGTGCTCATCCGCTCTTATTTTCAGCTCGCACGAAGACCCGGTGCCACACCGCGCCGGGTCTTCTCGTGTGTACGCTACCAGCCGGGCGGCCGGCGGATGAATCCGCGCCTGGAGGGCGTGCCGCCGCGAAGTCCGCCGCCGCGGACTGGAGAGCAAGCGGTACGGGCAACGGATCACTGAAACGTCTGTCACTCTGGCATGCCGGCCTCGTAGCGCGCCCACATCTCCGCTGTCAGCTCACGCGCGTTGGCCTCGATGCCGTAGCGTGCGAAGTAGCGGCACACGCGCTCGATATCGCGCTGCAGCAGGCCGAACGCCGTGGCGGCCTGCCCGTAGCGCGGGTCTACCACCTGGGCGAAGTCAATGATCGTGATCTCCCCCTCCCAGTAGAGGACGTTGTAGGCCGAGAGGTCGCCGTGGATGCGGTCGCGCGAGAGGAACAGCTCGATATTGCGCAGGATACGCTCAAAGAGCGACCGCACCTCATCGGGGTCCAGACGCACGTGCGCCAGCAGCGGCGCTGCGTCGCCCGGCGCGCCCACGTACGCCATCAGCAGCGCGTTGCCCATCTGCCCCAGCGGGCGCGGTACGTCACCCCCGGCCTCGAAGAGCACTCGCTGCGTCTGGTGCTCGTAGGCGATCCACGAGGCCACCTCGACCGCGCGGCCGTGCTCGGTCTTCTTCAGCGCGCCGCGCACCTCGCGCCGGCTGCGCACTTCGAAGCCGGCGGCGTCATAGATCGGCCGGCCCTCGCGATACACCACGTCGTTCTTGAGGCCGCGGAACATGCGCGGGCGATAGACCTTGGCGGCAGCGTACTCCATAGCGGCATCAGGCCCAGCGGCGCACCAGTAGACGGTCGCCTCTTTGCCGCTCTTGATGACGCCCAGCACGTCGGCGAGCAGATCGTCTTCGTAGAAATGGGTCAGCGACGAGAGCACCCAGGGGCGGTCGCGCTGGCCGGCGAGAAAGGTCGGCTCGAACGCCGGCTTGGTGCCGATACGCTCGATCTCCTGCGCGCGCAGCCACTGCTGCACCTGGGCGCTGGCCTCGTAGCTGACCTTGGGCGGCGGCAGGGGCTTCGCGCGGTTGCGATGCGCATTGCGGCCGCGGGATTGCGTGGGCGCGGGCTGCCCGCCTACGTCAGCAGTCGGGATGGTGTCGTTTGTCTCGGTCGGGGTGTTCACGGTCCACATCGTCTCCCGCCCGCGCTCTCCAATACATGGTGCGCGAGCTGCGTGGACTCGTGGCCCCGGCCGGCGTGCTACGGGGCGTCGTGGCGAATGCGGGATTGCTACCGCGGGGTGCGGACTCTCCAGGGCAAATGACGTATGCCTGTCCGGGTTGCGGTGTAGGGGCGAGTCTTGTCTCGTCCGGCGGGGGACGCTGATTGCTACCGCGCGGGGGCCACGAGTGCTGGTGCCATCGGTTGTGTCAGGCCAGAAACCGTGCTGGGCATAGAGATGGACACCTCCTCCTTATCACTCGTGGAACGATAGCCGTTGGCGATAGTATACCCGCGCCCAAAGGCCGTCATCTAGCAGATTTCTCAGCAGATCTGCTCTCGTGCTGCTCGCGCAGCCAATCCTTTACCACCTTGCGCACCAAGGTGGCTTTCTTCATGTCGCGTTCCTCCGCCAGACGCTCCAGCTCGCTGTCCATCTCCTCGTCCACACGGAACATTGGCTGCTTCCTGTAGTTGCGCGTCGAGCAGACCTCAACCGGCGTGAAGACGTCCTCGAACTCCAGCGCGCCGGTGTCACGGGTGTCCCACCACTCGGCCTCTTCTTCGTAGCTGTTAAATGCTGGTATTGGGCTGCAAGCCCTGGTCGGATACTTCGGGCCCTTGTATGCTCGTGTGTCACGCATGGTGTTTTGCCTACCTTCCACCCGTTGTACGCAGGCACGGTCAGACGGTGTACGCGTAGACGTCGTACTCGCCAGAGCCAGTGTCGCCCTTGGGTACGACCACCCACAGCACATCGTGCCCGCCTATCGGCGTGACGAGCACCGACTGTGGCGCCGCGAGGTTGTCGGGCGAGGCGACGAGCGTCCAGCGCCCCGCACCTCCCGACCAGGCGTAGTACGCCGGATTGCCGCCGTCGGCGCTGCCCGCGGCGGTGAAGGGCATCAGCAGCGCGCCGTTGCTCAGCACGCCTGCCGGCTGCGCGCCGGGCAACAGCCCGCCGCCGATCCCCGCTGCGGGCGCCTGCTGCCACGTCTTGCCGCCGTCGGTGCTGGCGCGCAGATCGCCCAGCACGTCGGAGAGTACGGGAACGGTATACCCCAGGTTATCCACCGAGGTGCCCACAGTGGCCGGCATGTTGGCGTAGAGCGTGATCGGCGCCGCGTCCCCACCTCCCGTCGCCACCAGCCCACGGATGTTGGGCGCCGGCAGCGTCCCCACGCGCGCCCAGGTGACGCCATGATCGTCGCTACGCCACACTGTGAGGCTGTTCGGATAGTAGCTGCAGCCCTCCACGCCCTCCGCACCCGCAACGGCGAAGACCGTCTCGCCCTGCGGCGTCGCGGTCCAGTCACAGACAAACTGGCTGGCGCCGGTGATGATCTGGCGATCGATCGGCACCCACGAGACGCCGCCGTCGGTGCTGGTGAGGATGCGCGTGCAGAGCATGCTCTTCTCGCCCGCGCAGGACTCCGTGCCCGTCGCGTAGAGGCGCGTGCCCTGGGCGACCAGACCGGGGTTGGCGGCATCCACCGGCAGGCCGATCCCCATGTTGACCCCGACGTTGAGCGGCTGCCAGTGCGAGCCGGCATCGGTGCTCGCATAGTTGAAGACACACGGTCCGATGCCGCTGCCGGGCCGCGTGAAGCCGCGCGGGAAGGTGGTCGCTGGCGGGCAGGCGGCGGGATTGTTGGCCTCCCCCACGAGGATGATGCGGCGCGCGTCGAGTGGGCTGACGAGCACGCCGAGCCAGTTGAGCGTGGTGCTGTCCGTGCCCGGCAGCGACAGTTCGACCCAGCTCTTGCCGCCGTCCTCGGTGCGGCGCAGGCTCGCCTGCCGGCCGGCGCTCGGCGGCGCCGGCTCGTAGACCACCAGCGGATTCGAGGGCGCGATGGCCGGCCCTCCGCCGGGCAGAATGGGGCTGCTGTAAGTCAGCGCGCCGAGCGCCTGCCATGTGCCACTTGGCCCGGCGGTGATCGCCAGCGTCGCGGTGCCATGCGGCGTGGGCGAGGGTGACGGAGAGGACGACGGCGTCGGGCCTGGATGGATCTGGCGCGATGGCAGCATGGTGGCGAAGAGGATAACGAGCAGCGCCACCACGGCGGCCATCGCGGCCACGGCGAGCAGGCCGCGGCGGCGGGCGCGATGTGGGTCCGGTACGCGCGGGCCGAGCGGTATCGTCAGCGGAACGGTGTCGCCGTCCAGCTCGATCTCGATGGTCCCCGGCGCGGGCCGCGCGGCCAGCTCGCGCACCAAGGCCTCCAGACGCGGCTGGGGATCGGGCGGCTCGCGGCGCCATACCGCGCCATCCTCGGTCAGCGCGCCGTAGAGCGCGTGCAGCTCGACGGGCAGCGCCTCCAGGTCAGGATTGGGGGGCGTGCGGTGGTTCATCTGCCCCTCCTCTGCCGAAGCGTGGCCTGCGCGGGATCGGTCTCGCCAAGCTGGGCGCGCAACACCTGGAGCGCGCGGCGCAGCCTGGTGCGCACGGTGGCCGGCGGGATGTCGAGGATCGCGCCGATCTCGGTCGCGTCGAGTCCGGCGTAGAAGCGCAACGACACGACGACGAGAAGATCGGCGGGCAGTGTGGCGACGGCGCGGCGCAGGTCCAGCGCGCCCGCATGCTCGGTCGTGCCCAGCGGCGCGGACCCGGCCAGCGGGATCGTATCGTGCTGTGGGCCGAGCGCTTCGGTGCGGCGGCGGTGGGTGCCGAAGTGGCCGGCCTGCCAGTTACGGCAGACATTGACGGTGATGCGCAGCAGCCAACTGCGCGCGGCGCCCGCCTCGCGCAGCGATCCCCAGCCGTTCCAGGCGCGCAGCAGCGCCTCTTGCGCGGCGTCTTCGGCGTCGGCCGCGCCCACCAGCGCCGCCGCGACGCGCCCCATATCGCCGGTGTAGGGCGTGACGAGCGGCGCGAAGCGGTCGTAGTCCATGCCCTCGCCCCTCGCCCTTCCCAGTCCCCACTCGGGCCGCACGCTGCTCTTAGCCAGTGAAGCCGCCGCCGCGCCCGGCAAGTGTAACGGATGAGCACGCACAACGCCATCACTCAAGGAGACAGAGGCGGCGAGCCAAAGTGTTTGCGCGTCACGCGGGCATGGCGAGCGTCTGCTAAAATGGCTGCGCGACGTGGAGCCCATAGGGACCAAACGGCCAATCGAAGCGGGCGAAGGAGGTCTAGCGATGACGCTCCAGAGCGTGCAGGGCGCAATCGCGACGATCATCGCGCCGGTGGTGATGATCACCGCCTGCGCGGTCCTGATCAGCGGTATGCTCGCGCAGTACGCGCAGATCAACGACCGGCTGCGATCCTTTGCGCGCGAGCGGCTAGGCCTGCTGCGCACCGACGACGGCGGCCTGGCGCGGGTGGCGGAGCTGAGCGGCGCCTACACGCAAGAGCGGCTGCGCGAGCTGGATACGCAGATCCCCCGCCTGCTGCGCCGCTACCGCATGGTCCACAACGCGGTGCTGACGATGTACTGCGCGGTGCTGCTCTATGTCGTGACGATGTTCGCCATCGGCGTGGCCTACAGCGAGCATTCGTCCGGCTGGGCGACCGCCGCGCTGCTGATCTTTCTGGCCGGGATGGCGACGATGCTGGCTGGCATCGGCATGCAGGCGTTCTACGTCTACGGCGCCAACGCCTCAGTGCAGTACGAGACGCAGCGCATCCTGGACCTGGGGCGGTAGGGAGGGCCCTCACCTCCGGCCCCTTCTCCCTGCGGAGGCGAGGGGGAGGCCGGCAGAGAGCGAGGCATGGCCCACGCCCACTACACCTGGCTCCGGTGGACGCCCGTTCGCCGCCTGGCTCCAGTGAGCGTCCGCCGAGCGCTACTCGCCAATGTCCTCGTTCCACAGCTCCGGATTAGTGGCGATGAACTCGCGCATGAGCTGGATACATTCGGCGTCGTTCAGGATGACCAGCTCGACACCGCGCGACCGCACGTAGTCCTCTGGCCCGTGGAATGTCTGATTCTCCCCGATCACGACCTTTGGTATCTTGTAGAGCAGCGCGGTCCCGCTGCACATGTCACAGGGCGAGAGCGTGGAGTACAAAACGGCACGCTCGTACTCCTTGGCCTTCAGCCGGCCGGCATTTTCGAAGCAGTCCATCTCCGCGTGCAAGATGGGGTTCCCCTTCTGCACCCGCCGATTGTGCCCGCGCCCGACGATCTGACCGTCAATAACCAGCACGGATCCAATGGGTATGCCCCCCTCCGCGAGTCCCTGGCGAGCTTCGTCGATCGCCGCGCGCATGAAGTCGTCCATTGATAGCTGCTCCTCAGAATGAGGGCCACCGCACCGTGTGATGCGATGGCCCCAATCCCTACGACCCGGCGCTTAACGCTTGAAGCGCGCCAGCTCCCACTTGCGCAGGATGAAGTACACGATACCGGTGACGACCACCGCCAGCGGGAAGCCGATGTCGGCGCCGAACAGGTTCTTCGCCATGAACGAATCGCTGAGCGCCTTGGAGAGCGGCCCCACATAGCCAATCGTGCCCGCCTGGTTGACGCCGAGGGCGGCGACGATCAGTCCGATCACCATCGCCGCCACGGCCGCAATACCCACCGGCAGCCGGCTGGCAGTCTCATAATCGGCGGCGGGGTACTGCCCGCGGCGCATGAAGTGCTCGATGATCACGATCGCCACGTAGGCGCCCAGCCAGTACGCGATCAGCAGCAAGAAGCCCTGCAGGTTGACGCTGAAGCGTTGCTGGAGCACCAGGGCGACCAGGATGTAGATTACCGCGCCGGCTATGGTGAGTATCCAGCGTTGAATCTTGATGCCGAGCACCTGTGCCGAGAGCGCGAAGCTGTAGTCGTTGGGCACGTTGTTGGCGATCGTGCTGAAGGCCAGCAGCACCAGCACGATGCTGGCGACAGCGCTCGTGCCAATCGCGTGCGACATGACGGTGCCCGGCTCAGCATTGCCAAAGATCAGGTCCACGCCGCCAGCAACCGACGTGATCAGCACGCCGAGGGTCTCCAGGACGATGCATGGCACCGCGACGCCGGCGAAGGCGTACCAGAAGACCTTGTTGGCTGGCGTGCTCTTCGGCTGGCGGCGGGTGTAGTCGGAGGCGTAGGACGACCAGCCGACCGCATAGCCGAAGATCGCGCCGCCGAAGGTCGCGACACCGGCAAACACGGCCAGCGGGTCGGCGAGCGCGGTGGCGGGGATGTTGCCGATGTTGAAGTGTGGCGCCGCGAGGATTGTCAGGATGCCGAATAGGATAGCCATCGGAATCCAGGCGTAGCGCTCGTAACGATGGACGATGAAGTAGCCGAAGACGCTGACCGCCGTGGTAATGATCGCCAGGAAGATCAACGCGACCCACAGCGGAATCTGGTCGGCGCTCCAGGCGACGATCAGACTCGCGCCGATGATCGCGTTGACGGCACTCCAACCGATGCAGGCGATCATGTTGAAGATTGCCGGCAGCTTGGAGCCTTGCAGGCCATAGGCGAAGCGCGTCAGCGGCATCTGCGCCAGGCCGGTCTTGGGGCCGAGCGTGCTGAGGAAAGCAACGGGCAGCACGCCCAGGAGGGTAAACGCGACGATGACCAGCTCCGAGCCCCAGAAGCCGAGACCGGAAAAGACGCTGATCGTGCCGAGGGCGACGGTCGCGACGACTGAGTTCGCGGACCACCACAGCCACAACGTATCGCGGACCTGCGTGTGCGCGCGATCGTTCTCCTCCACCCGCTCGATGCCGGTGGCCTCGAACGTGATCGGCTTGCTGGAGGTTTCGACAGACATGCTGCCTCCTGAAAACGAAGGATGACTGCGCTACCAGGCCGTGACCGTTGCGCTCGCCCGCTCGCCGCTCTCGGAGAGTCTGCCAGATGATTACGAATGTATCGGAAAACGATACAGCCCGGTGGCAGGCTCGCAGCGGCGAGATGAACCTACCATCCGGGCTTTTGTCCCCGTGGTGTGGCGCCGGCAGTACCGCGACGAATGAGTCACGTCAAGCGGAACCGCGGCGTCTGCGTCGCTCGGCCCAGGCCCCCCGGCCCTTCCGTCCCCGCACTACCATCTACCACAGGCGGGAGACGACCCGCCGGGAGCGGAACCCTAGACGCACTTCAGCTCGTAGTCGGGCGATTGACGGTCGCCGGGTAGAGACTCCCGGACCACATCTCCGGGACTATACGAGTTCTGCCCTACGCACAAGAGCGTAGCGACGACGGTAGTGTATCATTGGCGCGCCTGGGGCGTCAAAGAAAGCAGATCCGTTCGCCCTTTGTGCTAGCCAAGACGGCTGAGACCTCACCCCAACCCCCTCTCCCGTGGGGCGAGGGGGAGCTAGGCCATGATATGAGCTAGCGCCGGGAGGAGTGCCCGATGGCTGATGCTGTTCCGATCACGGCGGGCATCCTCACCGCCAGCACCAAAGGCGCTGCCGGCGCGCGTGAAGATACCTCCGGCGAGGCGATCCGCGAGCTGCTTGAGGCACCTCCGCTCGCCGCGCGCATCGCCGAGCGGCGCATCGTCCCCGACGACCGCGCGACCATCGAGTCGCTGCTGCGCCACTGGGCCGACGACCTGCACCTGGACCTGATCCTCACCACCGGCGGCACCGGCCTCAGCCCGACCGACGTGACGCCGGAGGCGACGCTGGCGGTGGTGGACCGCCTGGTGCCGGGGCTGGCCGAGGCGATGCGCATGGAGAGCCTGCGCCACACGCCGATGGCAATGCTCACGCGCGCCGTAGCCGGCTGCCGCGGCGCGACGCTGATCGTCAATCTGCCGGGCAGCCCCAAGGGCGTGCGCGAGTGCCTGGGCGTCATCCTGCCCGCGCTACCGCACGCCGTCGAGATCCTCACCGGCCGCACAACCGAGCACGGGCCGTCGTCGTAGGCGCTATGTGCGCTCACTCGCGCGTACTGGCGGTGTCGCGGCGACCGCGCCCGGCAGTCAGCGGACTCGAGGATCCGGAGGGGGTGGCAGGACCTGAAGGCGCCGCAACCTTCGCCAGCGTCGCATCACCTTCACTCTGATCCTGACCATCGTGATCATCATGGCCGTTCTTCCCGCTGGCCCCATCCGCGGCCGCCAGCTCGCCCGGCGGTCGAGCGTTCTTGAAGAGCGGCGAGCTTTGGGCGAAGCGGTCGTAGTAGGTGCGCAGCATGGCGTACGCCACGGCGACGATCGGTCCGGCGAAGAACGCCCCCCACACGCCGCCAAGCTTGGCGCCCATCAGCAAACCGGCGAAGAGCAGCAGCGGATGCACACCCATCGTGGCGCCGAAGACCCGCGGCGCGATGAGCTGGAAGACCACCTGCTGCGCCACCACCAGCGCGATCACGATGATGATCAGGTCGCGCACCAGGTCGCCTGACGGCGACTGGAGCACCACCAGCAGCACCGGCGGGATCACTGCCAGGAATGGGCCGATGAACGGCAGCAGCATGATCACGCCCGACAGCAGCGCAACCAGCAGCCCGTTCGCCTGCCCCAGCAGCGCCAGCACAATCCACGTCAGGACGCCGTAGATCGCGCCGATGGTGAGCTGCGCGCGGAAGAAGCCGCCGAAGATGCGCTCGACGTACTGCTGGAACAGCCGCACGTCGGGGATCCACCCCGGCGGCAGCCGTACCACGAAGCTCTCGACCAGCCGGTCGCCGTCGAGCATCATGTAGAACGAGATGATCAACACCAGGAAGGCATCGAAGAGCACGGTGAGGATGGACGTGACAAGCTGCGTGGTGGCGTTGACCGCGTTGGTGGTGGCGACCTGTGCCCACGCGGGAATCTGGTTGGAGAGCGAGTTCACCAGCGACTGGGCGTTCTTCGGGCTGAGGCCGAAGTGGCGCAGCGCGTTCTCGAGGCCGGTGTTCCACGCATTGACGTTGGTGGTCGAGAGCGCGGTGGTAATCTCGGAGGCCAGCAAGCGCACTTCGTCCACTATCGAGGGCACTGCGAGCACGATGCCGCCCGAGACGACCACCAGCAGCGCGAGGTAGATGAGGGCTACGGCCAGCGTGCGCGGCAGCCCGCGACGCCGCAAGAGGATCGAGACCGGCTCCAGCACGAAGGCGACGATCCAGGCGAGGAAGAAGAGCAGGATCACGTCGCCGAACAGCACGAGCGTATTCCAGACGAGGCTCGCGGCGACAATCGCCACGATCACCAGCAGCAGCGCCAGCAGCACGCGCAGCGCGCGGTGGCGGTCGAGCAGATCGCGAGCCATACGCTCTCCGGATAGACCGTTGCGGCAGGCAGGTTCCGCAGAGGCACACACAGCGTGCCCGCTTGCGGTCGGCCTCGCCGCTCCTTCGCCAACATATCTCCGCCATCGTATCACACGCGCCGATTGGGGGCGGTACTTTCGCCTATGGTCCAAAAGCAACCCGCAGTCACAGTAACAGTCGAGCAAGTCTGTCTTGCCCGCGCGTGGCGTCCGAGACGGGTTCCCTCCCATCTCGGACACGCCATCGCAGGCTCAATCAATAGCTGAACTGCTGCACCTGCGTCCCGTCCGGGCTGAACGTCCAGCCAGTGCGCGTGTTGGGGTCGAGCTGGATGCCCGGCTGCGCGAGCACGCTGCCCACGCCGGCGGGGAAGCCGTAGACGGCGGGGAACAGCAGGAATCCTGTGTGGTACGACACCAACTGGCTGGTGTGCAGATCGTAGACGCCGATGCCACTCATCCCGTTGTTGTCGGTCTGGTAGTTGCTGCCCGCCAGAAAGCCTACCACGAGCAGCCCGTGGACCGGATCCACCACCGGGAAGACCGCTCCATCGGCGCCGAGGGGGATCAAGCCGCCGACGCTGCCGTCGGCCTCACTGACCTGTTGCAGCCTGGCCGCCCGGTATGTCGGGAACGAGTACAGCGGCCCAACCATCACCTCGGCGTGTCCCGCCTGGTCAGAGGCGACGCCCGTCAGGCAGCGGTTCGGTGTGGTCGCCGGCGTGGACTGCCCCGTGTCGAGATTGACGGTGGTGTAGGCCGAGTGGCGGATGACGCACAGGTCGCCGACGAGCGCGCCGGCCAGCGCGACCTGCCCGGTGGACTGGTCAATGTCCAGATAGCGGTAGGTGGCGCGCGTGATCGTGCCGTTGCCCACGACCACCGGCGATCCCATCTGCCCAGAGCCTGTGTCGAACGGCAGCAGTGTATCGGCATGATCGCCACCGCGCCAGCCAAGCATCACCAGACGGTGCCGCGTGGCGTCTACCCGACCACCGACCAGCAGGTAGCCGGTGGAGCTATCAATCGCCGTATCGCCAATGAGCTGGCGATTGGTGGTGTCGAAGGCGAGCACGCTCTGACTGGTGCCGGACCACGAATAGTCCGCCGCCAGCATATGCCCATTGCCAGGGTCGCTGCCCAGCACGGTATAGACGCTCTGCCCCGATGGGTCATCGGCGTAGGTGCTGCCGTACTGCCCGGTCGCCGGCGCGTAGCTGTACAGGCTGCTGTCCGTCGGGTTGCCGTTCGCATCCACGGCGGCGGTAGACACCGTGCTTGCGCTGCCTGGATGGATGTCGAAGCCCGTCACCAGCGCTCCGCCGGGAGCTTGTCCGTCGTCGTACTCCAGCGACGAGACCGGGGACGCCTGGCCGACGATCTGGTCGCCGTTGGTCGCCACGATGCGCACGGCGTAGTGCACCGATGAGCCAAGCCCCAGCGCGGCGGCGTCGAGGGTGGCCGTGCCGGCGAGGCCCGAGAGCGGGATCAGTGCGACCGAGCCGGTGTCGCCGCCGTTGTCGTCGCGTCGCGTCCCGTTCTGGTTGGTGAACGTATCGAGCAGATGATAGATCGTCGGACCTGGCGCCGAGACCTCCAGCGACGCGCCCGTCGCCCCCGCGACATTGCTGGCGTCCCAGGCAACCTGGAAGCTCGGCGCGCTCCGTGTGACCGTGACCGCGTGCCCGAACGCCGCGCCGGCTGCCGCAAGTGTGGGCGCAGCCGGCCTGTCTGCCGCCGAGCCGCCCGCGACGCGGATCGAGACCACAGCGCCGACCGCATGGATTACGCTATCCTGCTCGATGGCGAGGCCATAGATGCCTCCGCCCCCGGAGGCGAACGCCGACGCCGGCACCGTGACCGTCCCAGCCGTGGCCGTGAGCGGGACCGAGTAGCCGACGCGATACTCGGGCGCCGCGAACGGACTCCAGTGATCGATGGCCGAGACGATGAGCACAGGATTGCGCACACCCGTGACGCCCGTGAGGTCATACTGCACCTGCACGTCTGAGCCGGCGGCGACCACTGGCGGCGCGATGGGCGCGGGAGCCATCGCGTGGGTGCCGTCGCTCGGCCCGAAGGTGAGCGACTCGCTCTGGCTGGCGATGACGCCGTTCCTGCCGGCCAAGACCTCGGCGGTCACCTGGATTGTGCGGTCGCCGGTTGAGACGACCGGCAGACCCGCGGCCGTCAGCAATTGGGTTGGGGTAAGGCGGATCGCCGGCGTCGGGGAGGTAAAGACCTGCCCATTGACGACCAGCGCGTACGTAATAGGCGCCGCTGCGGGCACGCCGGTGGCGTCTATGCCGATGGTGATCGGCCCGACGAGACCCTCGCCGGTGCCATGCCCCAGCCGATCGGCAGGCCCTTGCAGATCAATCGCGCCGGGATCGGTCATCTCGGTGAAGGTCGCCCCGGCGTCGCCGATGGTGACGCGATGGGCGGTGGAGAGCCACACTATGGTCGGTCCGCCGCTTGGCTTGAGCAGACTCTCGACGGCGGCCGTCAGGTCAATCTGCGGCCCAACCTGAAGCTGCTGGTCCACCTGCGGCTGCGTCGGCACCGCGCGTCCGGTTTGCTCCAGCAGCGCACGCACGGCCTCGGGCGTCAGGGGATGGTGGGTCGCCTTGCCAACCTGCAACAGGTCCGCGACGACGGCGGCCGTCATCGGCGCCGAGGCGGAGGTGCCGCCGCTGAGCACGGTGACGGCATCGGTGGGCTGGCAGTGCCCAAACTGCAGGCATTCGTGCATCAGTGCTGCGATGTTGTCGCTGGGCGCCGACACGTCTATGCGCGTCCCGAAGCCGCTGGAGAAGTCGGTGGCGCCGTCAAGCCGCGTCTCGGCGAAGGTGCCGGTCTGCGCGAGCGGGCCGCCATCCTGCGGTGGAACGGCGATGGTGTCGTCGAGCGTGCTGCCGCCGACGGCGATAGCGCCTGTATCAGGGACGATGCTGGGCGTGGTGGACATGCCATCGTCGGCCACCGAGGTAGCGGATTGGTCGCCGGTGGGCACGTTGGTCGGCGTGCTGCCGCCGTCCGGCCCAACCGCGGCGGGCGTGTAGAGGCGGGTGCCATCGTTGGCCGAGATGGTGACGGCGATGCCGTCCTGCTGCACGATGGCGGCGACAACCGAGCGCATCAGGGGGTCATCTTCGAGGTAGCGGCCGGGGAAGCCCTGCACGTCGGTGCCGAAGCCGAGGCTGGCAGTGATCACGTCAGGTCGCGGCGTCTGCTGCGCCGCCGCGAGCATAGCGGCGGCGATATTGGCGAAGGTCGGCTGCTGCGGCTCGACCAGGCGGTAGCTGGCGCCGGGCGCGATGCCGAGGAGATCCGTCACGCCGCTGCCCTGCGCGCCGGGGCGCTGCATGCCGTCGGGGAGCGGCGCCATCATCGAGAAGTCGAGCAGCACCTCTTCGAGATACGGGTCAACACCCTCGACGGTGCCCAGTGGATCGACCGTGCCTGCCTGCGACACCGTGTAGGTGGGGATCAGCGGCAGCGAGGGGTAGTCGAGGAAGCGCTGGCCGCCGCTGACGATCGTCGTCGGCCCGTAATACGCGACGTAGTTATCCCCGGCGTCGGCCATGGATTGGTCGGTGAGGTCGCCGAGCGAGACGTTGGTGATGATCTCGCCGGTGCCGGGGAGCTGGCTCAGCCGCTGCTGGATGTCGGCGTAGCCGCCCATCAGGTCTACGCCGTTAGCGTTGAGATAGCTCTGCAGCGACGAGGTCAACCCGAAGTTAGTGGGCAACCCCGGCGCCATCGTCGCCGACTGCCGGCTGCCGTTGCCAAAGCCGCCCGCCGTGCTCGTGGTCATCCAGGTGGGCAGCGTGACCGGATCGGTGTCCATCGTCGAGACGTACTCGTCGGGCGTGGCGTAGCTCACGCCCGGAGTCGCCGCCAGCGTGCGCGCGGCCTGCGCGGCGCTCATCCCGTTGACGTGGACGACGTAGACGTTGCCGAGGTTGACGGCGCCGCGGCCCAATCGGGCCTGCGCGGCATGCGAGAGCGCCGCGAGGCGCTGGCTGGCGACGCCGCCAAAGAGGGGCATGGCCGTGGTGGCGCCGGTGTTGTGCAGCGCCGCGTTGACGCGCGGATCGGTGGTGTGGGCGGCCCGTGCATTGGGGTTGCGCCCGTAGCCAACGGGCGGGCCGTCGAAGGTGGCGGAGGCGAGGGCCACGATCACGTCACTGGTGGCACCGCTGTGCATGGGCGCCGAAAACTGGCGTTCGAGCGCAAGATTGCTTGGGCCGGGCTGATCGCCGAGCGGCGAGACGCCCTGCGGCAGCACGGTGGCAAACGGGCGCGGGTTGCGGCCCTGCGGATCGGTCACGACGCCGATGCCGTCCGGGCCGAGGGTGACGGTGGACCCGTCGTAAAGCTTGAAGGTCCGCGCCCCCGGTGCTGGCGGCGCGTCAGAAGCTGTAGACGCCGTGGCGCCCACGCCGCGGATGCCGGCGGGCAGGAGGATGGACGCGACTACGAGGCTTGCGATCACGAAGAGAGGAACGACGCGCTTGACGCTGACGCGCTTGACGTGCATGAAGGCCCCCTTCAATACGTACCACTGTCAGTGGTTCATCGCCGAGCGACGCCTATCGTAACGAAGGCTGCCGGGCATGTCAAGGGGTCACGGTGCGCTGCCGATCGTGCGTCGGGAAGGGGCCATATGATGCGACGGGGAGATTATTTGCATCGAGGCAATCGCGGGCGGACTGCGATCAGCAAACAAATGGCAATGCGCTACACAGGCAGGCGCGCGGGCTTCACGCTACGTCGCTTGCAGGCGGCGGTGAAGCTGACCCCCGTAGCCCAGACCAGCTCGAAGGCCAGCTTGAGCGTGCGGGCAAGCTGGGCGTGTTCGATGACCAGCGTGGTCATTTCGCCCTCGCCGGCCACCGGGTCGAGCATCGCCAGCATGACGATGCGCTCGTCAATGATGCCCAGCTTCATCGGCAGCTCCTCGACAAAGCGCGCCTGCTCGCCGGCCTCGATGAAGCGTTGTATTCCGTCGCGACTCTCTGGGTCGTCGAGCAGGGAGAACTCGTAGATCGCGCGTGTCGTGTGGGCGCGCGCCACCTCGATGCCAACATCGTTCTCCTCGACACGCACCACCATGGGCATCTTGCTGAAGACCAGAATCTCACGCTCCACCGACCGCTGCAGCTCGAAGTAGCGCTTGGCGATACCTTCCGGCGAGCGGATCAGCTCGATGTAGTCAAGGGGGTCGCTGTGCGCGCTGCCCTCGCTGTACGCCGGCCCCAGCTCCGCGCGCACCGCGTCGGCGTCGGCTTCGAGCGCTTGCAAGCGCTCGCGATGGAGGCTCATCAGCTTGGCGGCCGCTTCCTCTGGAGGTGTCGCGAGGAACTTGGTGGTGCGCCCTGGCCGCTCGCACGCCAGCCCCTTCGCCACCAGGCTGGCGACCACGTCGTAGATGCGCGGCCGCGGAACACCCGCCACCCTGGCAATCTCCGCCGGCGTCGAGCCATCGCGGCGGATCAGCGCGACGTATGCGCGCGCCTCATACTGGGTCAGTCCCAGGCGCACGAGCCGCTCTACCATGTCCACGGCATCTCATTTCTGCGGTTGCTCACGGTTACTGCCCCTCTCTCGTGCCGCGACGGCGCTTGCCGGCAAGCCCTGGCGCACCCGCCACGGCTGTGCTGGTCTGCTGTTCGCAAGGGGGTTGACGCCCTCGGCGCACCCATGTTAGTGTCTGTACCACGCTCAATGGTATCACAATTCCAGCCAGGGCGATAGGTGGTATGAGGGGGATACACATGAGACGGATGAAACGGATCATCGGCGCGGTGCTGTTGGTGGCGTGTCTGGCGGCCGGGGTGGTGGCGGTGCCGATGCTCGCGGGCCACGCGCGGGCAGCGGCGCCCAGCGGCCCCAACCAGGTGGCGACGTACACCCTGATCACCGGCGACCGCGTCGCCGTGAGCACGACGCCGGACGGCCGGCCGAGTGTGACCTGGCTCTCCGGCCCTTCGGGCGCTGGGGCGTTCGAGGTGCTGGTAAACCTCCCGCACCTGTACGTGCTGCCCTACGACGCGACCGGCTACATCGGCCAGCCGCTCTCGCTCGACCTCTTCGACGTCAGCGCCTTGAGTCCGGACAGCGCGTCTGGCACCCCAGCGGCCCAGCCACAGCTTACGGTGGACTACGCCGCCAGCGGTGGCTCGCAGCAGTTGCCGCCGGGACTCAGCAAATCGGCCAATGGGAACGTGACCGTGAGCGACCCCAAGCAGTTCGGCAGCGCGCTCGCCAAGCAGTGGGCCGCCGACAAGCACGGGGCAACATCGAGCATCTTCGCCGGCATCGCACATATCTCGCGCGCTGGCGCCAAGGCGGCCAGTTCGCAGCCCGGCCAGCTCTACACCATCACGGTGAAAGCCTTCGACCGGCTCGGCCAGCGCGCCGAAGGCGGCATGGGCGTGCTGATGAACGCCGACGACGTGGACTCGTTCCTCGCCGGGCAGTCATACTACCGCGGTACGTTCGCCTTCAGTGTCCCGGCGGGCCACTACAGTATCTCGTCGTACATCGCGACGGTCTACCCGGATAACAGCGTTGATTTCACGCTGGCCGCGGCACCTGAGGTGACGGTGTCCCACGATACGGTCGTCATCCTCGACGCGCGCAAGGGTCAGCGGGTCTCGGCGACCACACCGCTGCCTTCCTCGCCCGTGGTGGAGGGGCTGAACTACCAGCGCAATCCGCAGCAGGGTCTCAGTTTCACCGACTCATTCGTCGCGTTCGGCAACCTGCCGCTCTACGCGACGCCGACCGCGCCGGTCACGGTGGGGCAGATGTACTTCTACCCCTATCTGCGCCTGGGAGATGCCCAGGGCAGTCTGACGAGCTACGTCTACGATCTGGAGTTCCCCTACAGCGGCGCGATCCCGTCCAACCTGACGCAGACCGTGACGACGAGCCAGCTTGGCACGATTGACGCCCGCTACCACAGCCCAATCCCCGGCCGCGACGAGCAGGAGGGGAAGATCGGCTTCAGCCCGTGGCAGGCGGCATCCGTTGGAGCGTTCAACTTTCTTGCGGCACCGCTGGAGCGCACGGAGTACATCACGGCGCGTCCGGACCTCTCGTGGCTGGATTTCGTACTGGCCGACGCACAGAGCTTTACCGGCTTCGTGCAGGGCAATCTCCAAACCTACACGCCGGGCGAGCAGACGCAGGCCGACTGGCTGGCGCAGCCGATGGTCTCGGGGATCCAGCAGGAGCCAACCGCCGGCGAGCAGTGCCCGATGTGTCGCAGCGGGGACACGCTGAACACGATGCTTTTCCCCTTCACCGACAACAATGGGCACGTCATGCTCACCGACCCCTGGACAACGCAGAGTCTCACGCTCTACCAGGATGGAACGCAGGTGGGCCAAGCGCCGTTCGGTATCGCCAGCTTCCCCATGAGCCCGCAGCCAGCCACCTACAAGCTGGTCTACGACGTCGGCGAGCACTCGCCCGCGTGGCCCACGTCCGTCCAGGTCCACAGCGAATGGACGTTCCCCTCGCAGGAGCGCGCGCCCGATCCGCTCCCGCCGGGCTGGACCTGCGATGGCAAGAGTGGCGGCGGTGGCGGCCGCGGTGGAAGTGGCAGCGGTGGTGGTGGCAGCAGCGGGTGCAGCTTCGAGCCGCTGCTCTTTACCCACTACACCACGTCCGCCGGCCTGGACGACGTCGTGGCCGCCGGCGGCCCAGCCACCGTGGACGTGAGCGTGAGCCACCAGATCGGCGCGGCCAACACGCCGATCACCAGCTTCTCCGCGCAGGTCTCGTACGACGGGCAGACGTGGCAGAACGTGCCGGCAACCAGTGAGGGCAACGGCGTGTACCGCCTGCAATACACTCAGCCGGCCCTCAGCCAGACGAATGGGTTCGCCTCCCTGCGCATTCAGGTCGCCGACTCTGCCGGCAGCCAGCTCGCGCAGACCATCACCCGCGCCTACCCGCTCGCGGTCACGGCGGCATCCCAGCTCCCGATGCCCTCCGGCTCTGGGTCCGGCAACGGTATGGCCTGCGCCGCACCGGGCGCCGCGCCGTATACCCAGTGCATGGCCGAGGTCAACACGGCGGCGGGTGTCTCGCTGAGCCAGCCTCATGGTCTCACGCCCGCCGATATCGCGTCCGCGTACAACCTCTCTGCCAGCGCGGGCCAGGGCCACACGGTGGCGATTGTGGACGCCTACGACGACCCCAACGCTGAGGCGGACCTCGCGGTCTACCGCCAGCAGTTCGGCCTGCCCGCCTGCACCAGCGCGAATGGCTGCTTCACCAAGGTCAACCAGCAGGGCAAGGCGTCGCCGCTGCCCTCGCCCGATCCGGGATGGGCAGTCGAGATCTCGCTCGATCTCGACGCGGTCTCGGCTGCGTGCCCGTCGTGCAAGATCGTGCTGATCGAGGCCAACAGCTCGTCGCTGCTCGACCTGATCCAGGCCGTGCAGACGGCACCGACCCTCGGCGCCGATGTGATCTCCAACAGCTATGGCAGCTTCGGCGAGTTCTCCGGCGAGCAGACCTTCGAGAAGGTCTACCGCGACCTGCGGGTGCCGTTCGTGGTCTCCTCCGGCGACTATGGCTACGGCAATGGGGCGATCCTGATCGGCGGCGTCGCCTACCCGGCCGCATCGCAGTTCGCCATCGCCGTGGGCGGCACGTCGCTCACGCGCTCAGATACCCCTCGCGGCTGGACCGAGTCGGCGTGGGACGGCGCCACCAGCGGCTGCTCGGCATACATCCACAAGCCGGGATGGCAGAAGGATAAGCTGTGCAGCATGCGGACGGTGGCCGACGTGTCGGCGGTCGCCGACCCGCAGACCGGCCTGGCCGTGTACGACACCTTCGGCTACGACGGCTGGCTGCAGGTGGGCGGCACCAGTCTCGCGGCGCCGATCGTCTCCAGCATCTACGCGATGGCTGGCAACGGCGCGACACTGCGCTACGCCTCCAACCTGTACAGTCAGACCGGCAACCTGTTCGACGTGACCAGCGGCGCCAACGGCAATAACTGCAGCGGCACCTACCTCTGCACCGCCGTTCCGGGCTACGATGGTCCCACCGGCCTCGGCACGCCCAACGGCACGGGCGCGTTTTAGGGTCCTCACCCCCGGCCCCTCTCCTCCGCGGAGGAGAGGGGAGCGAGATGCGGGGCGCTGGCTGCTACGGCGCCCCGCTCGTCGTGCCTGGCAACGGCGTGGGCGCACATGCGGTAGGTGGTCCGACGGGCCGGCCGTGGCATCACAGTGGCAACCGAGTGAGCATATCACGCCATTCGTCGTGGCGGCTGGCCTCCCAAATCTCGGAGATCCACGCGATCGCGGTTCCGACCGCCGTATCCTGCGGCACCAGAATGACGCCAGGGTGACGCTCATCGGCGG